>NC_013037.1:6615145-6967790 GCF_000023125.1 Dyadobacter fermentans DSM 18053 | reverse complement strand
CTCTGAATATCATAGTTCAAAAGGACGGCAAAGATATAAAAATACCTGATCTCTCCAGATGAAACGGATATTCAATTTAACAGGTGCGGGGTGTATCTGCAAACCCAAAAATAAAATCATGAGGCTAATCGTGTCCAGAAGGTTACAGAAGCGGTTTTGCCTTTTGTATATCCGCATTTGCGTCCCAAAATTTGTAGTTTTGCTAACAGCGCCTTTTCCTGAACAGTACATCAATCCGTCAGCCCATGTCAGCGAAACTCTTTTCTGAATTTTCCCCTTCGGACAAAAGCGCCTGGGAAAAGCTGGTGGCAAAGGAGATGAAAAGCGGCAGTCCGTCCTGGGAAATAGCGCCGGGCGTGCATTTCAAGCCGTATGTAACAGCCGAAGAGCTCGACTGGAAGGCGGTAGAAGCAATTCAGCAGGCGCAGCGCAAAACGGTGGGCTGGATCAATGTCAATGCCGGGCCCATCACGCCGCCACGCCCGCTCCAGATCCGGCTCGAAGGCAGTGATCCGGTAGCACAGCTGGTATCGGCATTGGTCTCTTTCTTTAATGGGTATTCCAAAAACAGCGTAGCGCCGGTGCCCGCATGGGATCAGATTACATTCTCGGTTCCGATCGGTCCGCATTATCTGACTGAAATCGCGAAACTGAGAGCGCTGCGATACCTTTTGAGCAAAATAGCGAAGGCATTGGCATGGCCGGAAGCGGAAAGTACCCCCTTCATTCACGCTGAAACCCCCATTGAATACAAGGAAGACAAACCGGATCACGCCAATCTGGTACGGGCCACGGCCGAGGCGATGAGCGCCATTATCGGCGGGTGCGATGCACTCACGGTGCTTCCGTTTGATCAGTCGGATAAGGTATTGGCTCAGCGATTGGCCACAAACGTGTCCTACATTCTCGAACATGAAAGCCATTTCGCGCAAGTGGCTGATCCGGCGGCAGGCGCGTTTGCGCTGGAAGATATGACCTTGAAGCTGGCTGCCGCAGCGTGGAAGCGTTTTGTGGAAGGTTTGGGGAGTGACATTTTCAGCGAAATTTCAGGTGAAAACGAAAATACAGCGCCGCAAATCGTCCAGCCAGCCCATTTCCATACCGCCGAAGGCATTTCGCTCAAAAGCCGGTTCACTAAAAATGATATTGCCGAGGCTGGCCACATTGCATTTGGTGCAGGCACTCCCCCATATCTCCGCGGTCCGTATGCAAGCATGTATCTCGAACGCCCGTGGACGATCCGGCAATATGCAGGCTTCTCCACCGCAGCCGAATCCAATGCATTCTACCGCCGCAACCTCGCCGCCGGGCAAAAAGGGCTGTCCGTCGCATTCGACCTTGCGACGCACCGCGGCTACGATTCCGATCATGCGCGCGTGACGGGCGACGTGGGTAAAGCGGGCGTAGCGATCGACACGGTGGAAGATATGAAAACACTGTTCGACCAGATCCCGCTCGACCGGATGTCGGTGTCGATGACGATGAACGGCGCCGTGATCCCCGTCATGGCCTTTTTTATCGTCGCTGCCGACGAGCAAGGAGTAACTCCCGACCTATTGACGGGAACGATCCAGAACGACATTCTGAAAGAATTTATGGTGCGGAACACCTACATTTATCCGCCCGCGCCATCCATGCGCATCGTAGGCGACATTTTCGCCTTTGCCTCACAGCACATGCCACGCTTTAACTCGATCAGCATCAGCGGCTATCACATGCACGAGGCGGGCGCGCCGGCGCATATTGAGCTCGCCTACACACTCGCGGACGGGCTCGAATACATCCGCACGGGACTCGCCGCCGGCATTCCGATCGACGATTTCGCCCCGAGGCTGTCGTTTTTCTGGGGAATCGGGATGAACCACTTTATGGAGATCGCGAAAATGCGGGCCGGGCGCATGCTTTGGGCTAAAATCGTGAAGCAATTCAACCCGCAGAACGAGAAGTCGCTGATGCTCCGCACGCATTGCCAAACGAGCGGTTACAGCCTCACCGAGCAGGAGCCGTTCAATAACATTGCCCGCACGACCATCGAAGCCCTGGCGGCCGTCATGGGCCACACGCAATCGCTGCACACCAATTCTTTCGACGAGGCCATTGCATTACCCACCGACTTTTCCGCCCGCATTGCCCGCGAAACGCAGCTCTTTATCCAAAACGAAACGGATCTTTGCAAGGCCGTCGATCCGTGGGGAGGTTCGTATTATGTCGAATACCTGACCGCACAACTTGCCGAAAAGGCTTGGGCGCTCATCGAGGAAGTGGAGGCATTGGGCGGCATGACCAAAGCCATCGAAACCGGCCTTCCCAAAATGCGCATCGAGGAAGCCGCCGCCCGCAAGCAGGCACGGATCGATTCGGGTAAGGAGGTGATTGTAGGCATAAATCGTTACCAGACTACTGACAAACAGCACTTTGAAATACTACAAATTGATAATGAGGCGGTAAGGAATGCGCAAATCGCCCGGCTCAAAGCCGTCCGCCAAAGCCGAAATGAGTCGGAAGTAAGCCAGGCCCTCGACCGCATTACTGAGGCATGCCGGCAGTCCGGCGGACGCGATATGCATACAAATCTGCTTGCATTAGCCGTGGACGCGGCGCGGAAAAGAACTACATTAGGAGAAATTTCAATGGCGATGGAAAAGGAATTCGGGCGATACCAGTCGGGCATCAGGGCAGTTTCGGGCGTGTACCGGACCGAAGTTTCGGACGACGAAAACTTCCGGCGGGCCCGGGAAATGTCCGATGACTTTGCCAGGCTGGAAGGCCGCAGGCCACGGATTATCGTTGCAAAAATGGGCCAGGACGGTCACGACCGGGGTGCAAAAGTAATCGCCACCAGCTTCGCCGACCTCGGTTTCGATGTCGACATTGCCCCGCTTTTTCAGACGCCCCGCGAAGTGGCGATGCAGGCGATCGAAAACGACGTGCATGTGATCGGCGCATCGAGCCTGGCAGCAGGACATAAAACGCTCATTCCCGAACTGATCGGCGAATTGAAGAAGCTGGGCAGAGGTGATATGATGGTCATCGCAGGCGGAGTGATCCCCGAGCAGGATTATCCGTTTCTTTATGAGGCAGGTGTAAAAGGAATTTTCGGCCCCGGAACCGTGATTTCAGTGGCCGCACAGGAGATTCTGGCCAAACTGATGCAGGAAAATTAGTTTACCCCCGCAAAAACCAGCGAAGTACAATTCCCGCCAAAACCGAACGAGTTGGAGAGCACGTAGTTCAGTTTATAATCCCCTTTCCATTCAGAAACCGGCGCGTGATCGGCACCTTTGATCGGCTCATTCACATTCAAACCCGGGAACAATTCCGAATGCACAATGCCGAGAATGCTGTAAATGGCCTCCACCGCACCTGCGGCGCCCAACGTGTGGCCCGTATATGACTTGGTAGAACTGTAAGGCGGCATTTTGCCGAACAACTCTCCCATCCCGAAAAACTCGACCTGGTCGTTGTTCTGCGTGCCCGTGCCGTGCGCATTCACATAACCGATCTCCGAAGGTTTAATTCCCGCCGAACGAATGGCCTCCTGCATGCAGCGGATCGCGCCCACGGCTTCATCCGACATGGCAGAAGGGTGATGCGCGTCGTTTGCATTACCGTAACCGGCTATTTCGGCATACACTTTCCTACCCGCGGCCAGTTCTTCCGCTTCCAGCACCAGGTAGGCAGCTCCCTCGCCGAGGTTCAGGCCGTCGCGATGGACGTCGAACGGCTTGCAGGGCTCCGAAGAGAGGATTTTTAATGCATTAAAACCATTCACCGTGTACTTGGCAAGGCTATCGACCCCGCCCACGATCGCCCGCTTCACCCTCCCCGACCGGATCAGCCGCGCGCCGAGCATAATGGCGTTCGCCGACGATGAGCAGGCGGTGTTGATGGTATCCGTAAAACCTTTGATGTGGTAACGTTGGATCAATTTCAGGGTGTGCGCCGAGCAACCATAGGCTTCGAGGTATTCGGAGCCTTGCGAGCGGCGGTTGGCATCTTCGTAAAGCTGGTCAGTGAGGCACATGCCCCCCACCGTGCTGGCGGAAATGAGGGCGGTATCGAGCGACGAAAGCTGGCCCTTGCTCAGTCCGGCGTCGGCAATGGCTTCGCAGAATGCCTTATCGGCGAGCAGGCAGGTACGGGTGTAACCGCTGGATTGTTCGAGATTCTGT
The DNA here is from genome assembly GCF_000023125.1 of Dyadobacter fermentans DSM 18053. NCBI lineage: Bacteria > Pseudomonadati > Bacteroidota > Cytophagia > Cytophagales > Spirosomataceae > Dyadobacter > Dyadobacter fermentans. The sequence goes on along the minus strand of NC_013037.1, from coordinate 6,963,618 downwards.
GCCGTTTTCAGCTCCTCGTTGCTCAGCTTCACTTCACCGAACGGTAATTGAGAAGCATACAACGATTCAAAATATGACACACTTCCAATGCCCGAACGCCCGCTCCGCAAGCTCTCATGATTCTCCGCTACATTGTTGCCAATGGCCGAAATCATGCCCATACCTGTCACCAACACCCGTCCCATCGAAATTTATGCAGCTTTTGTATTGGCGAGAATGTACTCGGCCATGTGGTTCACATCGACGAGGATTTTACGTCCTTCCGCCGGATTGTTGATTTTAATACCATATTCTCTTTCGAGCAGTACCACGAGTTCGAGCGAGTCGATGGAATCGAGGCCGAGGTCGCCTCCGAAAAGTGGTTCGTCGTCCTTGATGTCGGCAGGGTTAATGTCGAGCAGGTTCAGGTATTGTACAATTTGCCCTTTCAGAATGGGCTTCAAGCTTTCTATGTCCATATTGATTTGTTAATCTCTTCTAGTAATAACCGGTTACACGGGGCCGACCGGTCGAGGGTGCACGACGAGCGTATCAAACTTAAATAATTCTTTCCAACCGCAACTTAAAATATGTGGCCAATTGACAAAACACGATGAAAATGCCCAGAAAAGCGAACACCATGCGCAAATCCTGCCAGCTGCCGCCTTTGAGGAAAAGCACGTAAAAACCGTCGAGGCACCAATGAAGCGGCGAAAAGTTGCTGAAAAACTGCATAAAACCCGGCATCACGAACGTAGGCACCAGAATGCCGCCTATCGCGCCGAATATGATGATCGAAATGGCCCCGAAACCATTGGCCTGCTGTTCGGTTTTGGCAAATGCGCCGATCATTAAAGCATAACTTACGGCGGCCATACTGCTGATGAAAATCACGGCAATGGTGGCGATGATGTTGTCGGGCACGGTGAGTTTGGGCAGGCCCAGTTTGGGTAAAATCCAGACGCCCATCGAGAACGTGGCTGCTACCTGCAAGGCCGCTACCACCACGTAAATGGCCATTTTACTAAACATCACGACCATGAATGTGGTCGGCATGGTTTTCAACCGGAGAAAACTTCCGTTAATACGCTCCTTGACAATGTTGCTCCCAAGCGACACGACCATGAAAAACATGGCGAAAATCGTCCAGGCGGGCACATTATGCTGCGTGGAATTGGGAATGGCCGTGGAATTGTTGTTGCTCGCCACGATCTGGTCGATCCCCACGCGGTTGGAAATCATCCTGTCTTTGAGCTTTTCGGACCGTTCGGGAATGTCCATATTGGCATACATCCGGTCGATCATCAGCGAATTTTCGATCACGCTCATGTACGACTGGATCACGCTCATGATCGAATAGCTGTAATTTTCCTGTAAAACAGGGTCGTTGTAAAAGGCAAGCCGCGGCATGGAAAACTTTTCGCGGGCGGTAGTATCGTGCTCCAAACCGAGGTCGTCCATCAGAATGCCGCTCACATCTTCCGCATTGCTTTCAAGCCCTGCCGAAAACGTGGCTGGAATGTACAATGCAATCATTTTTCCTCTCGCCAACAGCTCCGCTTTCAATGCTTCCTGCTTGATAGCATCCTGCGAATCGATTTTAAAAAGCCCCGATTTTTTGAGCAAATTCACGAGCTTCCGGCCTTCCTGGCCCTTGTCCTGGTTCACGACGAGCAGCGGAATCTGGTTCTCATTCACCATTTTATAAGCGCTGTCCTGGATAATGGTAATGATGAACACCAGCAGCAGCGGCATTACGAACATCAAAGCAAGCCCCACTTTATCATTGATAAGCAGCAGCAGCTCTTTGCGTAATGATGAAAATAATTTAAACATAAGCTTAATCGCGGTACTCTTCGCCGGTCAGGTTGATGAACAATGTTTGCAGATTGGGCACCGCGTGCACGGTTTTCAAATGCTCCAAACCGCCTGCTGCAATAACCTTTCCATGGTCGATCAGCGCGATGTTTCTGCAAAACTCCTCGGCTTCCGACATGTGGTGCGAAGTGTAAATTATGGTGGTCCCGGCGCGGTTGATCTGCTGTAAATAGCGGATGATCGCATTGCGGCTTTGGACATCCACGCCAACCGTTGGCTCATCCAGAAAAAGAATATCCGGTTCATGGATAATGCCGATCGCCAGGTTCACGCGGCGCTTCATCCCGCCCGAAAATGTGCCTACCTTTTTGTCGCCAGCTTTTTCGAGGCCAAGGACTTCCAGTAAATGCTCGCGGCGCTCGCGCAGTTTCGTTTTGGAAAGATTATACATCGCCCCAAAGTAATCGAGGTTTTGCCGGGGCGTCAGTTCCTGGTAAAATGCATATTCCTGGGGTACAAAACCGATGCGGCTCTTGCGCTCTGCATTGGAATAAGGCGTGCCGTTTTGATAGAACTGCACCTCGCCCGAGGAAACGGGGATAATGCCGCAGAGAATGGAGATTAACGTCGTCTTACCCGCGCCATTCGGGCCTAGTAACCCGAACACGTCGCCCTGCAAAATGTCCAGCGACACGTCGGAAAGGCTGTCCTCCTGCGCGGACTGATAGCGCTTATACACGTCCCTGATTTCAATGCACACCTGACCCGCCATATCCATCCGCACTTATTTACCCAGTTTCAGGCTGGAAAGTTTCTGAAATGCCTCCTTTTCAACGAGCCGGATTTCCAGCATCATATCGGCAATTTCTTCAAAATCTTTCTGTTCGGTAAGGCGGCCTTTGTACACGCCGGCCATTTTAATGGCGCTCGCACGCCACATGTCGCCGGCTTTGGTGAAGTCCTCCGAAACGTTCGACACGCGGTCGTCCTGCAAATAGGCCGCTGCTTCTTCCAGGAATGCACCGTATAAAAAGCGGAAGCCCCCTCCACCCGTGCCGATCTCTTCCTGCATCCGCACGATCTGGCCCAGATACAGGCTGGCCTTGCGCAAGCCCAGCTTGTCGCGCCATTTGCGGACGTGGTTGGAGGTGTGCCGGATGCCGTTCACTCCCGCAAAATTGCCGGGAATGCTGAGCATATCGCGCACATTGCGGCGAATGCCCGATACAATCCCCTTGCGGATCATGTCCTGGGTAATCGGTTTTATTTTTTCGGGGAAATAAATATGTCCTCTCGGCGCAAGCGGGCCTTGCGCGAACCGCACGCGGGAAAGTTCTTCTTTGGAAAGCGAGGTCACGTCTTCCATCACCGGGTCGCTGATCTGGTAGCGGCCATTCTCCTCTCCGAATACGATGAGATTATGCGCGTTGAAATGGAAGCGGTATTCTTTGGGAAAATAAGTGAGGTGAAAAACCCCCACCTGGCAGCCTACCGGCACACCTTCCTTTACCTTTTGATCCAGAAAGGCCTCCGCAGCAGCCGGGTTAGAGAATTTCTTGCGGGTTACCTCCACGCCGAGCGATTTGCACGTGCGTTTGAAGATCGCGCCGGGCATTGTGCGGAAGGAAATTGCCGGACCGTTATTGACCGTCAGAAAGGGTATTTGTATATAAAATAAGCCAGAACCCATGCCGAATGCCAGCGGCTCGGTCATGAAATCGAGGCCGTGGTAACGCAGCAATGCAGTGGTTACGCCGTTTTCGCAATGGGCGGTTTGTACGTGATGGAACTCATCCGTCTGACTGTCAATGTTCACTGGATCAACCTTTAAAATTTGTCAATTCGCTCACGGTAATGTCGAAAGCCCTGGCGTATTTTTCCAGTTTCCGCTCGCTGAGCCCTTTAAAAACGGATGGTTTGAAATGTCGTTTGATAAAAAACGGGAAGATCCCCGTGTAGCCCGACAGGACCGACAAATCCATCAGGCGAAGTTCCATAAAATAGTATACCGGGCTTTTTTCCCCATTCGCAACCGCCTTGCGCGCCTCTTCCACCCGCTCGTTGACATCCTCCCAGGCACTGTCGAGCGCCTGCTTTTTCACGTCCCAGCCTTCGCTCAGTGCGGTTTCGTACTTGCCGTCGTCATTTTTGACATAGCAAACTTCCCGGGTAAATTTGGCGAGCGCGCCGGGATCTTGCGGAAGGTCTTCCTTTTTCATTGTTATGGGCAGCTTATGATGGTTACTATTGGGAACATCAGGGCTTTCGCCCGATCAGCACACGGTGAGCATGCAGAACATGTACGAGAACCGTGAGCTCTCGGGAACCGCCAGCAATATTTTCTCACCCTTTTTCAAAGCCCCGCTGTTGAATACCTCTTCGAGCATCATGTAAATGGACGCCGCGCCGACGTTGCCTTTCGTAACGAGGTTGGTGTACCACTTCTCTTTGGGCACCGGCATGCCGTTTTCCCGGAAAAACTCGTCGATTTTGCTTTCAAAGAAATAGCTCGACAAATGCGGCAGGAAATAGCTCACATCGTCCATTGTTATTCCTTTTTTGGCCATGATATCTTTGAGCTTGGCGAAACCCAATTTAACAATTTTTTCACCTAAAAGCTTCACATCCTGCTTGATACTCAGCACGGAACGCTCCTTGATCTCCTCGGCCGTGTAATCTTTGTAGCTTTTGAGCGTGCCGTCTTCGAGCTTGTCGGCGCCCATGTACATGCACGCTTCCACCTCGTTGGCATACGAGCAGCCTTCGATCCAGTCTATTTTCAAGGAAATGCCTTGGGTATTCGGGGCCGATTCAACTAGGAATGCACCGGCGCCGTCGGAAAGCATCCAACGGAGAAAGTCTTTTTCAAACGCCAGGTAAGGATTTTTTTCCAGGCGGGTGAGCTGCTGGATCTCGTCCTCGAACTGATCCGAGCGCAACACGGTCGACAGCCGTTCGGAAGCGCAGGCCACCGCTTTATCCTTCTCACCAAGCTTTACGGACATGTAGGCATATTTAAATGCGTGCATTCCCGCGCAACACACACCCGAGGGCGACACTACTTCTATCGACGCGGCTTCGGGCAGGTGACCATGCACCATCGAGCCGTGCGAGGGCATCAGCTGGTCGGGGCTGGACGTGGCGCAGCTCAGCAGATCCATTTCGCCAATTTCCGCCGGGTTATCCCGGAACAGGTTCCTGACAGCGAGCGCAGCCATTTCCGCGTTGGTGTGCGTGGGCGTGCCATCTTTACGCAATGCATAATAACGGTTTTTAATGCCGTTATTGCGCAGTACAATGGCTTTTGATTTGGATGGTTTTCCGTTGATGTATCCTAAATATTCTTCCATTTCCTCGTTGGAAACGGACTCATTCGGTAAAAACTTGGCAATCCTGGTAATATATGCTTCTGACATTATGATTTGGTTTCTACACCACAAAAGTATTCTTTTTTCTTCTTAATCGCATTGGCGGCAAACGGCGCGATCAGCAACCGGTAGGCCGTTACCAGCACGGGCGCCACCATAAACAGGGCCACCAGCAGGTAGTATTTGAAAAACCCGACGAGCCGCTTGCGCTTTTCGGGTGTGGTACCTTTCGTTTTAATGAGATTGGCCCAGATCCTGAACAGCTTTTTCGCCCTTCCTTCGATGAATAGGATGTCCGTTGGTATGGTAATGAGGCCTGTGGCCATGATTTCTTTCTGCAAACCGGCATAATTCCGGTTGTCGTAGGCCTGTTTAACGATTGCCCCGAAACGCGAGGCGCTCCGGATGTCCTCGTCGCTCACGCCCGGCTTCGGGAAAATGCCCCATTTCTTGTCTTTGCGGCCTGTAAGCATCCAATGCAGAATGGTTACGGCACTGACGAGGTTGGAAACGCGGTCCATCAACGGAATATTGCCTACCAGCTTGCCACCCGCCTCGGCGATCAGCTTTTTGATGCTTTCCTGCGAATTGAGCCACATATTCCGTCCGCCGATAACAGTCATGATCGGCGTCCCGCCACTTGCCACGCGTTTAAATGCCTCGTTTTTTAACAGGGAAGTGACAGGCAGCGACGGCGATAAAAACCACGGCTGGTAACCGAGCACGATCAGGTCGTATTTCTCCGCGCCGAAATGCAGCGGTCGGAGCTCGATCACATCTTCCTGCACGCATTCGGGCATTTTATCGAAAAACTCGTCGCTCGTCCAGGGGAACACGAAGGGTTTCGCCGGAAAAATCTCTAATCGCTCTACTGTTTCAGGATCAAACGGTTTCAGAAACTGGTCGATAATCTCATTTAACTGTCCTGATTGCGAGTAGTTTACAACTAAAATATTCTTCATTGAGCAGCAAAATCCTATTAATGCATTCCTATTTGAGATCCGATTCTTTCAAAACCTTCGAATCTTTCGCATAACCGGCGATAACGTTTTTCAAATCCGCATCCAGCCTGGCGTAGCCGGAAACGACGGCCTGTTTATCGGCATCTATTTCCTTATTGTATTTCAAAATTCCCGGCGCATGTTCCTGGATCGTCAGTCGCAGGAAGCGGAACTCGGTGTTGCCGGGGTTGCTTTTGATCTCGTCTTCGAGCAGGTGCGCGCCCCTTTTAAACGTTTTCACTTTGCCTCCTACCCCTTTCACAAAACCGGCCTTCTTCATCGTCAATGCGCCTTTGTAGGCGTTCATCTTCGAGGTCGATTTTTCGCCTTCGAGTTTCGAAAGCATCTGGTCGATCGAGTCTTCTTCACCGCTCGACAATGCTTCGTAAAAAGTCCCCTTGTCTACCTGCGCCTGGGCCGAAACGGCCGCTCCGAGCAGAAGTGCCAGGCAAACCGCCATTAAACGCTTCATAATTATCAAAATTTACGTAACCAGAATGTAAACAGATCAGGCATTATGCCTTTTTCCTGCATTCCAGAATCGTATGATAACTGTCGCCAATCAATGGATAAGTTTCAACTACTTCAAACCCAGCCTGGCATACCAGTTCCTTCATCACACCGATCCTGTACATTTTGCTGTTGCCGTTGGCCATAATTGTAAAATACAAAGATGTAGCCACCAGGCTATAATGTGCAGCAGGATAATTCTGGTTATCAAAAAATGGTTCCAGAATGTACAAAGTGGTGTTTTCGGTAGCGGCCTGATGGGCGTTTTCAAGTATGGCAACGATCTGTTCTTTCGAGAAACAATCCAAAAACTGGCTCATCCAGATCACATCGGCACCTTGCGGAATTTTCTGCGTTGTATCGAGCAGGTCGATCGCGTGGAAATCAATCCGGTCGAGCAGGCCTCTTTCGGTGGCGTTGGCACGGGCTACATTGAGCTGCACCGGCAGATCGAGTATTTTAATCCTCACATCCGGATCATGGTCACAGCACGCGAACGACCATTTACCGGTATTTCCGCCCACGTCGAAGATCAGTTTCGGTTTTTTCGAAAACACGATTTTCAGCGCGTCGGGGAATGCATTGTCGGAATAATAATGGTCAAATTCGAACCATGAAGTTTTGGCGGGCTCGGGCAGGATGGAGAGGCCTTCGTAGATCGTCGGCCAGTTGCCAAGTTCTTTCAGGCCTTCGGGCTTCCCGTTCACGATGCTTTCGGTCATGTGGCTCGCGCCGAGGTAGCACACGTCTTTCATGAAATTCATGTTCACGCGCGTCATTTCGTCCTTCAAGAGGAAAAAACCGATCTTGCTGATCCGGACAACGTCATTTTCTATTTCCACCACGCCGAGAATTTCCGCCGCTTCCAGCAATAGGGTCACGCCGTATTCCGAGACATTCACATTTTCGATGATCCTGGCAATGCTCACTCCCTTGCGGTTTTCGCTGATATATTGCAAAATACCGAGGTCCCTGAGTGCCACCACCGACTGAAAGTACATCGGGCCGAACGCGATCTTCTGTGCTTCATACTTGGCTTCGATAGCCGACAATTCTTTTTTCATTGTACGCTTTTATTGTTCCCTGTTTGTTCGGAAGAGGGTATCATCCGGTCCTTGTATCTTCTTCTGTATTTCGCTTTTTTCAAATCTTCTTCATGCCAGACAATGAACTTGCCCATAGTGCCCCGGAAGCGTTTGAAAAACCCTTCCCTATCCGACAGTTTCACAAAACCTTCTTTCACGACGGCATTGCTATGATCGGCTTTCGGCTCGTACACGTTGAGCGTTTTCACCGTGTCGATCACCGTGGGCAGCAGGCCAATGGGAAGCTCGTACTTTTTGATAAACTTCTTCATGTAGCTGGTCTGGATCGGGTCGGTGGAAAGCGCAATTTTCTTAAAGCCCCGCTCTTTTGCAAGCCGGTAGGAATAATATACGTTTTCAGTACTGTGCTGGGCTTTTTCTTCGGTAAACAAATGCTCGCGCGGGATGCCCAGCGCCTCGGCATAGTTAGCCATCACGCGGCTTTCAATGTACGGAGTAGCCACAGCGCCGCCCGAAAAGATGACGTTTTTGGTATAACCTTTCGAATAGAGATAATAGGCCCAGTGAATGCGAAGCTGGTGCACCATGTCCCACTTTTCACCATTGTAGGGAAAGCCGGGAACGATAATCGCGTCGTATGGCGCTTCTTTGGCACCTTTTGTAAAAGCCTTCGCCGCCGAACGGTAGAGCATTTTGCCGCAGCCCGAAAAAAGCAGACACAGCAGCAACAGGAAAAACGAATTGGCTATACGCACGATGATGATCAGCGGGTTTTAAACAGCAAGCTGTGAAACGTTCACCAAACTCAGGCAAACAGATCACAGCTTACAAAAGAATGATATGGTATCGGTAATCAATCTGAGCTTTAAAAATAGAAAATTCTATTTACTTTTTACGCTTTAAAAGATTTGCTCCACTTTTTGTACAGGCTTTTGTCGATCTCCTGGTTGATCTTGTAAACGGCCCCGGCCCAATAGTTGCGGAAACCGAAACCGCCTGCTTTACCTTCCACTTTTTCGGTGTGTATCACCTTTTTAGTAGCCAGGTCGATGAATGTTACCCAGGCTGTCATCTTCTCGGCGTTTTTACTGAGGCTTTCCACCACGTACACCACACCTACACCCTCTTTTTCGCTCAGCGAATATTTCGCAACGGATTTTTTCACCTGGTCTTCGGTAATGCTGTGCTCGTCCTCGGTAATGTTTTTCTCCACATTTACCGATTTATTGAAAGCTACCATGTCCTCAACCTTCGATTTGTACTGGTCGTCTTTGAGGTTGAATGCCTTTTGGAGCGAAAACTTCTTCGGTTCCAGTTCGATCAGGTTGTTCCAGCTCACAATGTGCTGATTTTGAATCGCCTGCGCGTCCATAAAACCTGCTTTACCGATGTATTTGGCCTGTGTAAAATCAAGGCCCAGGAAAACCAGTTTGGTTTTACCCGCAACGAGGTCGGCCATGGTGTTGTCCGCCGATGCAACCGCAGCATTGAACAGCACGAGTGCGATGAGTATTAGCTTTTTCATAACAGAGGTATTGGAACGGTTGATTATTTCAGTTTTTTGTCCAGAAACGCCGCCAGCGATTTGCCGGCTTTCGCATAGGATTCCGCGATGCGGACGCCGGTATCGAAATCGAAACCGCCGAACTGGCCGCCCGGAACGTTTCTCATTGCTATTTCCGCGACTTTGTTCGATTTATTGGCAGATTCCACGAGGTCGATTTCATAGTCCACATAGGCATTCTTGCGCATGACACCCACATTGAAACCGGGCTCAACGAATCTGGTTTTCACGATCAGGGTATATTGCGCATCGGGACGGGCGGTTACAGCGGTAATGCCTTTGTCTTCGAGTCCTTTGTTAAAAAGCTCTTCGAACTTGGGCTCATAGCGGTTCTTGCGGTCTTCTACCCACGCTTTTTTCCAGGCATCACCCTTACCTGCTTCCTTGGCATTGTACTCGGCCGATTTTTTATCGAGATACTCCTGTTCGGTAGCAAATTTACCCACACCGAAGCTCGAATAATCGTATTCCACATTCACCGTTTTCTGACCCGACAGCACGTTCACATCACCGGAGCGGAGGTCGACACGCTGGGCAATTGCAGCATCTGCGGCGAGGAACGAAATGGCCATTACAGACGCGTAAATAAACTTTTTCATGGTAGTAATTTTATTTTTATGGTAACAGAGGGGTCAAATATAGATCAATTTTTCAGGTTTGCGCTTCTCCTGTTTGTAGATGCGGAAAGTTAGTTCTTCAGCGGTTACGAAAGTTAATGCAGGCGACACCCGGAGCCTCGATTTGAACAGCGAATGCATCGTTTCCTTGAATGCCGAGGTCTGTAATTGCATGGGCAGCACCACCGTAATTTCGTCGTTTCCGAACTCGTTTTTCGAAACGACTACCTGGTATAATTCGATTTCCTTCACGGCGTCGAGCACATCGAACAATGCCGGCGGAAAGATGGTCGTGCCCTTAAACTTGATCATTTGCTGCTTGCGGCCGACCACCGGCCCCAGGCGCGGGCTCGTGCGCCCGCACGCGCACGGTGCATAATAGACATTACAAAGATCGCCCGTTTTGTACCGCAGCAGCGGCATGCCTTCCACGCCGAGCGTGGTCACTACTACTTCGCCGAGCTCGCCATCCTGCACCGCATTCCCTTCGTCGTCCACCACTTCGAGGATCAGCAGATCGGGGTTCAAATGGCCGCCTTTGCCCTCTCCGCATTCGGTAAAGGCCGCACCCATTTCAGTAGACGCGTAAGTCGAATAGAGCTTCACGTCCCATTGCGAGGTAATGCGCTTGCCGAGCTCATTCAGCGTGAAATCCGGGTTTCGGATGGGTTCGCCAATGCAAATGATGGATTGAATGCTCGAAGCGGCGAAATCGATTTCATTGGCAATCGCATAGTCGATCAGTCTAGGGATGAACGACGGGATGGCGATGATCACCGTGGGCGAAAACCGCTGGATCGACTCCCATTGCAGGAAAGGGGCTCCCGGACCGACGCGGATCATACCCGCGCCCATTTTGCGTGCACCCATCCAATAGGCCAGTCCGGCCATAAACCGGCGGTCGATGGTGGTCATGAGCTGGTAAATGTCGCTTTCCGAACCGCCGGCGCATTGGAACGACGCCGCTTCGTTCGTCGCCAGCCTTTCCACATCCGAATCGGTGAGGTAAAATGCTACCGGATCGCTGAGCGTTCCGGACGTGGTCACGAAATCGGTAATGCGGCTTTTGGGCACGCACAGGAAATCGTCGTTGTATTGGGCAAGGTCGTCTTTGGTCGTGAACGGCAGCTGCGCCAGATCGGCCACGGTTTTAATCGCGTCGACATTGATATTCTGTTCGCGGAAAATACGCTTGTAGTAATTGGAATAGTTGGAAACGTGCAACAAAAGCTGCTGCAACGCGGGCTGCTGTGTTTCGGAACTCATGGCAATCAAAGGTTGGTATGGAAATCTGAAAAAGGCATTAATGCTTGCCCTGCTTGCTTTCGGCTATCCGTTCGCGGATCGTGTTTGCTTCATTCAGCGAAGAAACCTCGTGTTTCAACGACTGTTCGTAATAACCGATCGCTTTGCCGAAGTCGCCTTTCTTTTGATGATACTGGCCGAGGAAAAAATACGGCAGGTAACTCTGTGCATTATTCGCAATGAAGTTCTGCTCGTCCTGCGGTGTCAAAGAAAGCGGCGTATCCAGCATTACATATTTAGTGATTTTCTGCTTTACGGATTTAAATGCCTCAAACTTTTTATAGTCTGCCGATTCCAGGAACGGGTCCCGGTCGATATCAAGCGAGTCAAACGACTCAAAGTCACCTTTTTGTGCAAATATCCGATTCAAATCATACCCTACAAATTCTCCGAGCTGATAGGGCGGCGCAGAGATCCAGAACTCCTTTCGGGCGGGTTTAAAAACAATGCCGTGGTGTGCGATCAACTGATTGAGCAGTTTGGAATTGCCATAACCGATGAATTGATCGTCCACAGCCTTTTGATCACGCAAAATCGCCGCTGCCTTGTTCACATCCATCGGGTAAGCACGGCCGAGGAGCTGGGTCATGCGGTCGAAACGGGCCTTCGAATCCGTATCCTTGATATTGTTGATATTGACTGAATCTCTGATAAATGCATTGCTCTGATAGTGGTTTGCACAAACAAGCGCATCCTTTCCAGAATCGTACACATCCATTTTCTGAGGCGATTTCTCAATAATCACCGCCTTATCATCCGCCGCCGAACCGATCAGCAGCGATTCCGACACGAATGTCTCACTTTTGGAAGCAATGCGACGCGCTTCCCCGATGGTCCCCGCATATTGCAGGATTTCCCGGGCCAGAATCGAAATAGGCTCTTTGGCAGCAAACGGAATGTCTGATTTCGAGGCATTTAATGTAACGGTTATACCTTTTTCATTAATCCCCGAAACCACGCCCGTAAGCCCTGCCCAGGCGTAAGAGGCAAATTTATAGCCTTTATCGGGGTTCATGAAGACGATCAGCTTGTCCTCCGCGAATGCGTCGCCCATGTAAAAATCAAAGTTCCTGGCAATGAGCAATGTGGAATCCTTGGTGAGCGAATGGTTCACGGCGAACGAGGTGCAGCCCACCATATTCAGGTCCGTGAGCGCATGCCCGATGTCGTGCGCCGCGTGGTAATTGAGAATGCGGTAGTATTTAGGTCCGATGTAATTGAACTGGTCCGAAAACGACTGCGAAACGCCGTAGATTTCCTGCTGGTTTTCCTCGGGAATGTATTTGTAAATATCGCGGTTGAACCAGCCTACAAAACCTTTCAGCACTTGCAGGAACATCGCGCTCGGGATCATTTCCTTGATTTGACCTACAAAATGCACTTCCTGTTTCTCCATCAGCTCCTTCGCCAGGATGCCGTAAACGAGCCCGCGCTCGTAAGGGGCGCCTTCCAGGTACATTTCCCAAATGCCGTGCTTGTTCTTTCGCAGCCAGTTGTTGCCAACCCGGTAATGGTTCTCCCCTACCTGCTCGCGTTTGTAACTTTCGACAGTTTTAGTACTTTCAAGCTCCGGCTTCGGCACCCTGATCCGCCAGAGGAACAATCCGAAGATGATCCCGAGAATGAGCAAAAAAATGGAGAATGCTTTGAGCGCCGAACGCAGTACTTTGTTTTTAGGCCACATAAAAATCAGCGGACGGGCGCGAAAATGCCACGCCTCATCCGGTATCAAAATTAACAATAAATGGGCATCGTTTCTATAAAAACCATTTCACCGGTATCACAACTGGGCCTTTGGCGCATGACCGAGCCCTGGGAAACTTTGCTCGCAGCGCTCGATGTACCCGCCGCCGATTTGGCAGCGCTCGAAGCCATTTCAAAGGATAAACGAAAACAGGAATGGCTGGCTTGCAGGGCATTGCTGAAAGAAATGCTGGGCCGCTATGCCGTGATTGGCTACGACGCCGAGCGCAAACCGCACCTGGCAGGCTCCGACGTGGACATTTCGATGTCGCATTCAGGCGCGTATGTGTGCGTGTACCTGCGGGCCGGTGCGCCGGTGGGCGTGGATATCCAGCAAATGAAGCCATCGATTGCCAGGGGTGCATTCTATTTTTTGAATGATGCGGAAATGCAATGGGCCGACCTGGAAAACAATGTGCAAATGCATCTGATATGGTCGGCGAAGGAGTCTGTTTTCAAATATGCCGGCGACGCTTCCATTGATCTGAAAAAACATATCACGATAAATCCCTTTTCCGGCAACCAAAACGGCCGTTTTGAAGTTAAACTGCAAAAAGGCGCCAACCAGGAAATTGTACAGCTTCAATTTGATACATTTGAAGATTATGTGCTCACCTGGACCGTTTAACCAGCCCTGTCCAACCACCTTAACCCGTTATGCATCGTTTCTTTACGTTCGCCCTCGTACTCTTTGCTACCCGGCTTTTCGCGCAGACTCCCGCGCTCTCATCGAGTGAAATTTTCCAGAACATCAAAAAGCTCAATGTGTTGGGCTCCGTGCTCTACATCGCCGCCCATCCCGACGACGAGAACACGCTGATGCTCTCCTACTTATCCAAAGACCAGCTCGTGCGCACCGGCTACCTGTCGCTCACGCGCGGCGACGGCGGCCAGAACCTCATCGGCGCCGAGCAAGGCTACAATATCGGCGTGATCCGCACGCAGGAACTGCTCGCAGCCCGGCGCATTGATGGCGCCCAGCAGTTCTTTTCGAGGGCTTACGACTTTGGTTTTTCCAAAACCCGCGACGAAACGCTCCACTTCTGGGACCGTGAAAAAGTACTTGGCGACGTGGTGTGGATGATCCGGAAATTCCAGCCCGACGTGATCATTACCCGCTTCCCGCCCGATCCGCGCGCCGGCCACGGGCACCACCAGACGTCAGCGTACCTGGCCGAGGAGGGTTTCGGCCTGGCAGCCGATCCGAAGGCCTATCCCGACCAGTTGAAATTTGTGAAAACATGGCAAACCAGGCGGTTGGTTTGGAATACATTCACCCCGGGCTTCACCAACAAAGCGCCCAGCGAAGAGAAAAACCCGTTTATTTCCATTGAAATCGGTGGTTATAACCCGGTTTTGGGCAAATCATACACCGAAATCGCTGCACTGAGCCGCAGCCAGCACCGCAGCCAGGGCTTCGGCAGCGCCCCGCACCGTGGCGACCGCATCGATTATTTCCTGCATAAAGTAGGCACGCCGGCTGAAAAAGGCCTTTTCGACGGCGTGGACCTCAGCTGGAAACGCTTGAAAGGCGGCGAAAAAGTACAGGCGCTGATTACAGCGGCGATCAAAAACTATTCGGTGAACAAACCATCGGCGAGCATTCCAGAATTGCTCAAAATCAATGTGGAGCTGAACAACCTGGATTCGGCCAACATTTATATTAAGGCTAAAAAAGAGGAAGTGAAGGACCTGATCCAGCAATGTGCCGGGCTTTGGTTCGAAACCAATCCCAACGACTTCTCTGCCGTTGCGGGCGACGAGGCGCGGATCAATATCAGCGTCGTGAAGCGCTCCGATTACCCTGTAAAACTCGTCTCGCTGCATTGGACAGGCAAAACGGCGGACAGCGTGATGAACCTCGCGCTGAATTCCAATGAGATGAATGCATTTCCAAAACGGGCTAAACTCCCCGCTAACCTACCCACCAGCCAACCCTACTGGCTTGAAAAGTCTATCGAACGCGGCATTTTCCAGATCGACAACCAGCAGGATATCGGCTTCCCCGAAAACCGGCCCGACACGAAGACGCGCTATACATTCGAGATAGGCGGACAGAAATTTGTATTTGAAAAACCCTGGGTTTACAAATTCGTTGATCCTGCGGAAGGTGAGATTTACCGACCGTTCGAAATACGCCCGCTCGTAACGACCACCATTACCGAGCCGGTGTTTATTTTCCCTTCGATGGAGGCCAAAACGGTAAATATCATCGTGGAAGCGCAACGCGGCAATGTGAAAGGTACTCTGAAACCGCAAATCCCCACAGGCTGGAAAGCCGTTCCGGAATCCGCGGAATTTAATTTAACCAATAAATACCAGCAGCAATACTTCTCGTTCATCATCACGCCACCGGCTGGTAATCAGGAAGCTGCGATCAAAGCGGTGGCTGTTGTAGATGGTCAGCAGTATGACAAATCGGTTAAAACCATCGCCTACCAGCACATCCCAAGTCAGACGCTCTTCCCCGAATCGTCGGCCAAACTGGCGAAGATTGACGTACAAACCACTGCACGTAACATCGGCTACATTGCCGGCGCGGGTGATGATGTGCCCACGGCACTCCGCCAAATGGACTGCCAGGTGACGATGCTCAACGAAGCAGGCCTATCAAAAGACCTGAACGTGTACGACGCGATCGTGGTGGGTGTGCGTGCCTACAACACAGAGGCCTACCTGAACAACTATCAGGCAAAACTGATGGATTATGTGAAAAACGGCGGTACGATGGTCGTGCAGTACACCATTCCCGGCGGACAAAAAGTGAAGGAAATCGGCCCGTACCCGATCCAGCTGGGGCGTGAGCGGGTAACGGAAGAGGACGCTGAAATGCATTTTCTGCAACCTGAAAACCCGGTTTTGAATTACCCGAACAAAATCACGCAGAAGGATTTTGAAGGCTGGGTACAAGAGCGCGGACTGTATTTTGCCCAGGATTGGGATAAAAAGAACTACGTCGCGCTGTTTTCGGCCCACGATAAGGACGAGCCGGCCCGGGAAGGCAGCACATTGTACGCGCAGTACGGCAAAGGACATTACATTTACACCGGCCTCTCATTCTTCCGCGAGCTCCCCGCAGGCGTCACCGGCGCATACCGGCTGTTTGCGAATATGATTTCGGTCGGCGGAGCGAAGTAAGGTATTGTCAGGTGTGGTTAAAAATGGTCAGGTTTGGTCAGGAGTGGTTAAGTATTGTCAGGTGTGTCAGGCATTGTAGAATGCAAATGAATGGGATGATGTTTAAAAACACTGGCTAAATCGCGTAGCGATGTAATATTGGTAGCAAAAAATGTCCAGGCTTTACAAAATGCCGTCAGGCATGCGACAACAATGCATTGTTGTCGCATGCCTGACGGCATTTTGATACAACAGACCTACTGCGTTTCCTACCAATATTACATGCCTGACGGCATTTTCTTCATAACTGCATTTGACAATTCCTGACCAAACTTGACAATACCTGACTACAAATGACAAAACCTGAACGATTCAACGCCGCGGTATGGCGTCACTTGACGTTTTTTCGCCTGTTCCGCTGAAAATCTTCGAGTACAAAGCCCCCTAAGCCTTGCAAATTGCTGTAATAAGCCCGGCCGTTATTTACTTGCGTGAAGTTTTGCACAAACTGTTTCAGGTATGGGTCGGTCGCGATCATGAATGTCGTGACGGGAATATCCAGCCTGCGGCATTGAGCAGCTAATGTGAGCGTTTTGTTGATGATCTTGCGGTCGAGGCCGAAGCTGTTTTTGTAATATCGGATACCTTCTTTCAGGCACGTCGGCTTACCGTCGGTGATCATGAAAATCTGCTTGTTCCGCGTTTTTTTGCGGCGTAGAATGTCCATCGCCAGTTCGAGGCCGGCCACGGTGTTGGTGTGGTAAGGTCCTACTTCGAGGTAAGGGAGGTCTTTCAACTGGATTTGCCAGGCATCATTGCCGAACACGATGATATCCAGCGAGTCTTTCGGGTATTTCGTGCGAATCAACTCTGCCAGTGCGAGCGCTACCTTTTTAGCAGGCGTAATGCGGTCCTCGCCGTACAGGATCATCGAATGGCTGATGTCGATCATCACGACGGTCGCCGTAGTGGTTTTCTGCTCGCGTTCCACCACTTCCAGGTCGTTTTCCATGAGCATAAAATCACCGATCCCGTGATTTACCTGCGCATTCTTAATCGACTCGGTCATTGAAATCTGGTCGAGCGTATCGCCAAACTGGAAATCGCGGATGTCGCTGGTAAGCTCGTCGCCGGTGCCCAGGTGTGGTGTGTGGTGATTGCCGCCTGATTTGGACCTTTTCAGCTTACCGAAAATCTCGTCCAGGGCACTCTTGCGAATGCTTTTCTCGGCTTTGGGCGTCATAATCAGCCTGCCTTCGCCGTCCTGTTTCTCCTCGGTAACGTAGCCTTTCTTTTTGAGGTCCTCGAAAAAATCGCCGATCCCGTACGAATCGTTCGTCAGGTTATACTGGCGGTCGAGCTGGCTAAGCCACGACATGGCCTCCGTAACATCGCCGGACGTCATCAGGAGCAGCTGTTGGAAAATATCAAAAAGCTGGTCGAACTTGCTGTTCGCCCCTTGCTCGGGCGGAATGTATTTCGTGAAACGATGTCCTCTCATATCGGCAGGTATTGAAAACAGACGGCTACTTTCAAATGTAATCGAAAGTAGCCGTCAAGTCATTAAAAAAGTCGCGAATTATGCCTGCTCTTCTGTGCAGAATTCTTCGAAAGCCATTTGCAAATGCTGGGCGATCATCTGGGCCGAGCGGCCTTCGATGTGGTGACGCTCCACGAAATGGATCAATTCTCCGTCTTTAAACAGCGCAACGGCCGGTGACGACGGAGGATAAGGCAATGTGTATTCACGCATGCGGGCAGTTGCTTCGAGGTCGGCACCGGCGAAAACAGTCGCCAGGTGATCTGGCTTCACTTCGCTGCCGGCCAACGCCGCCCTTACGCCCGGACGTGCCGCACCAGCCGCACAGCCACACACTGAATTGATCACAACCAAAGCAGTTCCTTTGGAGTTTTTCATGAAGTTGTCGACTTCCTCAGCAGAAGTCAGATCCTGAAAACCGGCATTTGTCAGTTCGGCTTTCATTGGAGCCACTAATTGTGGTGGATACATATATTGTAATGTTTAAAAGTTGTTGGTACAAATTTGTTACTTCGGCTTTCGGCAGTCGGCTGTCGGCCTTTTGTATAACTTCGGCTTTCGGCTTTTTATATTACTTCGGCACAGGCATCTTTAGATAATGCCGACGGCCGATAGCTGACAGCCGAAGTACCTACATAAACCCTAATTCGAGTTTCGCCTCTTCGGACATCATTTCGGTCGAGTATGGCGGATCGAACGTCAGCTCTACGCTTACGTCGTTCACGCCTTCCACCTCGCGGATTTTCTGCTCCACTTCACCGGGCAGCGTTCCTGCCGAGGGGCACGAGGGCGACGTCAGCGTCATCGACACGAATACATTATTGATCGGAAACACTTTCAGATCATATATCAAACCGAGCTCATAAACATCGACCGGTATTTCGGGGTCGTAAACTGTTTTAATGGCCCGGATCACTTCTTCTTTCAAATCTTCCTCTGACATCGCAAGGTTATAATAAGTGTTATGCATTCACTG
This sequence comes from Dyadobacter fermentans DSM 18053, assembly GCF_000023125.1. Classification (NCBI taxonomy): domain Bacteria; kingdom Pseudomonadati; phylum Bacteroidota; class Cytophagia; order Cytophagales; family Spirosomataceae; genus Dyadobacter; species Dyadobacter fermentans. The sequence goes on along the minus strand of NC_013037.1, from coordinate 6,945,034 downwards.
ATTTGGCCTGGAAAGCGAAGCCGTATGCCTTCATTTGTTTCAGCATCGCCGCCAATCCATTGGATCGGGTTTGTGCCAAATGCTGGTGCAGGCCTACTCTTTCCATAAAATACACGTCGGCTTTGGCAATTTCCTCGGGCGTATGTCCCGACAGCACCTTCACCAGCATGCTCACCAGCCCGCGCACGATGATCGCGTCGCTATCGGCTTCAAATTTCAGCAGGTCGCCGTCCATGTAAGCATTCAGCCATACCCTCGACTGGCATCCCTTGATAATATTTTCCTCCGTTTTGTATTGTTCTTCAAGAGGGGGAAACTGCTTTCCGAGGTCGATAATGAACTCATACTTGCTTTCCCAATCATCAAACAATTCAAAATCCGAAATTAGTTCGTCTTGTATTTCGTTTATGGTCATTGTAAAATTCGATTTAAGCTGCTGCCGTGCGGGTTTCTGCCCAGGTGATAATGGAATCAGCCAGTTCAATTCCAGATTTTGAAACATTCGCAACGATGTTTCCATCGTAGCTCATGGCCAGGTGCAAAGTTTCATAAGCACCATTGAATGCAGTCAGTGCTTTTTTATCCAGTTTAGCTAGTTCTGATTTATACCAATCGACGCTTTTCCTGCCACTGTCCTTATTTCCAAGAACATTATCCAATGCTATCAAAACACCGGAATAAGCTGCATGTCCGGCCAACCTGATATATTTCTTATCCTGATAAAACTTGCCTTCCTTCTTAGCCTTCTGGCTTAACATTTCTTTGGCATTGTTGAGGTATCTTCTCGCTTCTTTTAAATTGTCTTTCATAATGCGTGAATAGTTAAAATGTAAAATATTAAGATACTCCAAGGTCAGTGTTTACCATTGAATAGCAATGCACCAAATCAAGCCGCCGCCGTGCGGGTTTCAACCCAATTGATCAAAGCCTCTGCCTGCTTTAAGCCGTCTTTTGAGACACTTACAAGCTCAATGCCGTCGTAAGCCATTGACAAATGCAGAATTTTGTATGCTGAGTTGAAAGCGGTCAGCGCCTTTTTGTCCACTTTACCTAATTTTTCCTGATACCACTCCACACTCTTACGCGTATCTTTCTTTCCCAGTAAGCCGTCTAGCGCAACTAACACTCCTGAATACGCAGCGCGGCCGGCGAGCTTGACGTACTTAATATCATTGTAATAAATACCATTCTTTTTTGCCTTCTCACTAAGTATCTCTCTTGCGTTGCTTAAATACCGCCTGGCCTCCTGAACTGTGTTTTCCATAATGTGCACATAGTTTAAAGTGAAACAATGCCAGTAATTTAAAAAATTATCCCAACATCCGCTTCACCTTATGCAGGCCTTGAATGAGCCTGTCGATTTCCTCGGTTGTGTTGTAAACAGCAAACGATGCGCGTGAGGTTCCGGTGATGCCGAAGCGGTTCATCAATGGCTGTGTACAGTGGTGACCGGTACGAACGGCAATGCCTTGCTGGTCGAGCAGCACGCCGATGTCCTGGTGGTGAATGCCGTCGATCACGAACGATAACACGCTCACTTTCTCTTTCGCCTGGCCGATAATTCTCAACCCTTCGATTTCCTTTACGGCTTCCGTTGCATATGCTAGCAGTTCATGCTCGTAAGCAGCGATATTAGCTTTACCGAGGGCATCCACATAATCCAGTGCAAACTTGGCAGCCACCACATCGGCGATGTTAGGCGTACCGGCCTCGAATTTATATGGCAGCTCGTTGTAAGTCGTTTTGGCGAAAGTCACTTCTTTGATCATCTCGCCACCGCCGCGGTAGGGAGGCATCGCATTCAGCAAATCGCTTTTGCCGTAGAGGATACCCATGCCGGTCGGGCCGTATATTTTGTGCAGGGATAGCGAATAAAAGTCGCAATCCAGGTCCTGCACGTCGATTTCAATGTGTGAGCTCGCTTGTGCGCCGTCGATGAGGACTTTCGCGCCTACCGCGTGGGCTTTGGCAATAATCTCTTTGATCGGGTTAATGGTGCCCAATGCATTCGAAACATGCACGACGGATACGAATTTGGTCCGTTCGGTAAGCAGCTTCTCGTATTCGTCCATCAAAAGCTCCCCTTCGTCGTTGATCGGGATCACTTTCAAAATGCATCCCTTCTCTTCGCAAAGCATTTGCCAGGGCACGATGTTGGAATGGTGCTCCATCGTGGAAATGATCACTTCGTCGCCTTCTTTCAGGAATTTTCGGCCATAAGCTGATGCTACGAGGTTGATGCCGTCGGTGGTTCCGTAAGTGAAAATGATTTCCTCCGAATGTTCCGCATTCAAAAACGCTTGCAAGCGCTTCCGCGACTGCTCGAATGCCGACGTCGCTTTTTCGGCCAGATGGTGAATGCCGCGGTGGATATTGGCATTGTAATGCTCATAGTAACCCGACAGCGCGTCTAGCACCAGGCGCGGCTTCTGGGTCGTTGCCGCATTATCGAAATAGACGAGCTGTTTGCCGTTCACGACTTCGTTCAAAATCGGGAAGTCTTTGCGGATGGATGCGATATCAAGATTGTGGCTCATTGTGATTCGTCATTTAAGAAAAATACCCAACCCCAAAAATGGCGGTTGGGTACCAGGAAATGTATTAATCCGGGCCCTAAGACCCACTGAATGCTATTTTGATGCCAGCTTTTGCGTGATCACGTTTTCAAGATATTCCCGGATCGAGTCGATCTTGATCTGTGAAACCACATCGGCGCAGAATGCGAACATCAGCAGTGACATCGCTTCCGGTTGCGAAATCCCGCGTGAGCGCATGTAAAACAATGCTTCCTCGTCGATTTGCCCGGTGGTTGTACCGTGCGAACATTTCACGTCGTCGGCGAAGATTTCCAGCTGCGGTTTGGTATTCATGGTCGCGTCGGGAGACAAAACGATGTTTTTGCAAGACTGGAATGCATTGGTTTTTTGTGCGTCCGGACGAACGAAGATTTTACCGTTGAAAACGCCCTTCGATTTGTCGCGCAGGATACCTTTATACAGCTCGTTACTTTCCGAGTTTGGCTTCTGGTGATCGGCAACGGTGTGGTTATCAACGTGCTGCGAACCATCCGGAAAGTACAAACCGTACATATGCGCATCGCAATGCTCGCCGTCGAGCACGATGTTCAGGTTGTTGCGGGTGAATTTGCCGTTCAGCGTTACGGTGCCTGCGTAGAAATGCGAGCGGTCCAGCATACGCACCTGCGTGGTGCCGATGTGGTAAGCATTCTCGCTCTCGTTCTGTACTTTATAGTATTGTACGTTGGCTTCTTCGGCTACGTGAATTTCGGTTACTGCGTTGGTGAACGATCGCTGATCGCCCAGTGTGCGGAACGCCTCTGCCATTTTCACGTGCGCATTTTTACCCACCCAAATGATATTTCTGGGCTGGCTACCCACATGCTGCTCGCGCGCATCGCTCACGAAGCGGAGGATGATCGGATGCTCTACCGACTGATTGTCGGGAATATGGATGAATACGCCGTCCTGCGTGAATGCCGTGTTCAATGCGGTAAATGCATCTTCCGCGTCTTTGGTCAGTTCATTGAAAAACGAAGCGACTTTGGCAGGATCATTCTTATATGCCTCGGCAAGCGAGCTGATGGTGATTTTCTCAACCGGCGAAATGATCGTCGACAAACTTGCGTCGTAACGGCCATTTACAAAATACAGGATATTAGCCTCCTGTGCGGGCACTTTCAGATCTTCCAGCTCGGCCAAGCCGATCGAGCTCTCTGCATTGAAATCGTAAGAAACACTGATCAGGTCCCTTACATTGCTATATTTCCATTCCTCGTGCTTGATAGACGGGAAGCCTAATTTCTCAAAACGGGCCAGGCCTTCGCGTTTTTTCTGGTGAAACTCCGAAGAAGCCTCGCCATTCAGAACCGCTTCACGGGCATGAAAATCCGTGATCAGCCTGGTTTTTAAATCTATTGTCTCGTTACTCATCGATATTTGGGTATGGTGCTGTGTTGGGTTAAGTTGAAATGGATGATGTTCCCTTTGCTTAACCTACCGCTTCTACTTCCGCCTTGATCCAGTCGTAACCTTTTTCTTCCAATTCGAGGGCAAGTTCCTTCGGACCCGATTTTACGATGCGGCCTTTGTACAAAACGTGCACATAATCCGGCACGATGTAATCCAGCAAGCGCTGGTAGTGGGTCACGACGATCGTCGAACGTTCCGGTGAGCGGAGCGAGTTAACACCCTCAGCTACAATGCGCAATGCATCGATATCCAAGCCGGAATCCGTTTCATCCAGGATTGCCAGCTTCGGTTCGAGCACTGCCATCTGAAACACCTCGTTGCGTTTTTTCTCACCGCCCGAGAAGCCTTCGTTCAATGCACGTTTCAGCAGCGAATCGTTCATACTCACCAGTTTCGCCTTTTCACGCACCATTTTCAGGAACTGCGCAGCGTCCAGCGGAGCTTCACCTTTATATTTACGGATTTCGTTTACCGCCGTTTTCAGGAAGTTGATGGTTGTCACGCCCGGGATCTCGACCGGATATTGGAATGCCAGGAAAATCCCTTCCGCAGCTCTTTCCTCAGGAGCCAGTTCAAGAAGCTCTTTTCCTTCAAAAACTACATTTCCGCCAGTAACCTCGTACTCTTCTCTTCCTGCCAATACCGATGCCAAAGTACTTTTACCGGAACCATTGGGCCCCATAATCGCATGCACTTCACCCGGCTTGACTTCCAGATTGATGCCTTTTAATATTTCCTTACCTTCAATGGAGGCACGCAAGTCATTAATAGAGAGCATAACTGATTTATACTTAAAAGATAGTTCGTGGTAATTTCCCGCAAAAGTAATACGCATTAGCCGTAAATGAAAATGAGCGTCAGAGTCTTAAACGGCGGGCCACTCATTTTGTACAACCTTTTTATAGGACAGGATGTTCCCGCAGGGAAGGAATTTATCCCTTAAACGGTCAGAGAATAAACGGGTTGAAGAATGCCGGTTTTTAATTCGCCCGGAAACATTTACTTTGCGCCGATACGTTCCAAACACTTCATTTATGGCTAACAACCCCGCACCCGCGCCTTCCATACCCGGAATTTCGGTGGGCGTATCCTCCGAAACAGGCACCCTGAAAAGGCTTTTGATACACAGTCCCGACCGCGGCCTGGGCAAAGTTGTTCCCAGCAAAGCCCAGGACTGGCTTTTTGAGGACATTGTGCACCTGGACACCATGCGCAGGAAAGAGTATGATTATTATGTAAAACTCCTCCTCTATTTCCTCGACCCGGATAAGATCAAAGGCAAGCTCGCCGCGATCAACGACGACCCTACCCGATCGTTTTTCATCCCCGGCACCGACAAATATTTCGCTTCCGACTGTGTGGTGGATATCCAGCGACTACTGGGTGAAATCCTCGAAGAAGAAAGCACGCGCATTAAGCTCACCGCCGCCATTTGCGGCATCGAGCGCTGTTCGTACCAGGTTCAGGAAGAGTTGGGGAAATTCGACGCCCACGAGCTGGCCCGGATCTTCATTTCGGGCTCCTGCTCCGACCAGCGAATGCTCTTCGCGCCGCTGCCCAACCTGATCTTCACGCGGGACATCGGCATTGTGATCAACGACCACATTCTGCTGAACAAACCTGCCAAGAATGCCCGTACGCGCGAATCGATCCTTGCGCAGTTCGTGTTTTTTTACCACCCCATGTTTTCGCACATCAGGCAAAATATCATTGAAATACCTGAAAACGAGCGGCATTTCCTGCTCCCGGACGATGAGAAAGCCAGCGATTACCACCGCTGCACGCTCGAAGGCGGCGACGTGATGATGGTCGCGCCGGGGCATTTGCTGATCGGTTGCAGCGAGCGAACGTCCATTTACGCGGCGCAGCAGGTGATGAAGGTTTTGTTTGAAAAAAATGTGGTACAGAAGATTACCATTATCAAAATCCCTAAAAAACGGGATTACATGCATATCGACACCATTTTCACGCAGGTAAAGAGGGATGTGTGGGTTCTCCTGGGTACGCTCGCACGCCTGGGCGACGAGGCCCGGAAAAAAGATGTGCTGCATTTCTTCGGCCCCGCGGATGCGAATAAGGAGTTCCGGATTTTGCAGTTTGAGAAAGGCCAGGAACAGCAGCCGCGTGAGATCGACAACCTGGAAGACCTGCTCACGGAAATCAGTAGGATTGACCTGGGCGTAACCGGCCCCATCCGCTTCATTTATTCCGGCGGAAATGAATTTCCATATGGCGAGCGCGAGCAATGGACTGACTCCTGCAACCTCCTCGCCCTGCGCGACGGCGTGGTAATCGGCTACGACCGCAACGACAAAACGCTCGAAGCATTCAAAAAAGAAAGATTTAAAGTGATCACAGCCAAAAGGCTTCTCGAAAAATTCGAACACAACGAGCTGTCACCTGAAGATCTGACCGACACGTTCATTACCTTACCTTCGGCCGAGCTCTCGCGGGCACGCGGCGGCTCGCATTGCATGAGTATGCCGTTGTTGCGCGGTTAAAGTGCTCAATGAGGCAATTTTGTGTTGTAATCGAGCCGTCAGAATCGTAAATTGCATACAGCACGATACATGACATTTTCTTCCGACCATCCATTTACATCATACCAGATACTCCTATGCGCGTCATTACTTCATCCGCTCAAATCCAGCCGCAGTCCACGTCGCGGATCATGATGATCAGGCCGGTGCGGTTCGGTTTCAATGAGGAAACCGCCGGAAGCAACGAGTTTCAGCAGGAGTCGTTCGCGCAACAGACCAAAGACACGGCCCAGGAAATCGCCCGCGAAGAGTTCGACCTGATGATCGATCAGTTGGAAAAAGCCGGGTTGGAACTGCATATTTTCGACGATACCGACGATGTGCACCGCCCCGACGCTGTTTTTTCCAACAACTGGGTGTCGTTTCATCAAAGCGGCAAAGTGGTGCTATACCCGATGATGGCCGAAAACCGCCGGCTCGAACGCCGCCATGACATTATCGACTCGCTGGCCGGTGATTTCAAAGTGGAAGAAATCATCGACCTCACCCATTTCGAACAGCAAGGCAAATTTCTCGAAGGCACCGGCAGCATGGTTTTCGACCGGCGGTACAAAATCGCCTACGCATGCCTCTCGCCGCGCACCCACAAGGAGGTGCTCAATGCTTTCGCCGATGCGATGGGCTACGAGGTCGTCGCGTTTTCGGCTTCCGACGAGCATAATAAGCCCATTTACCATACCAATGTGCTCATGTGCGTGGGCGACATTTTTGCGGTGGTGTGCCTGGAAGCGATCAAAGATCCCGACGAGCGGTTTATGGTGCGGTCGGTGTTGGAAGAAACCCACAAGGATGTGGTTGAAATATCACTGGAACAAATGCGGCATTTCGCGGGGAATATGCTGATGGTGCGGAACGGAACGAGCGAAAAGTTTCTCGTCATGTCCACACAGGCCTACGAATCGCTCACACCGCGCCAGAAAGACCGCCTCGACGACTACGCCCGCCTGCTGCACACCGATCTTTCGGTGATCGAAGGCAATGGCGGCGGCTCGGCGCGCTGCATGATGACCGAGATCCATTTGCCCGCCAGATAACAAAAATGCTCCGAAAACCGGAGCATTTTTGAATTATTCCATAACCCTCATTAATTTATTAGTCGTTCAGATCCGCTTTCACTTTGGCGATCTTCTCTTTGGTGTTGGCTTTAAACTCGTCCCACTCTTCGGCGGTTTCGTTTTCAGCCTTCTTCCAAGACGCTTGCAGCTCTTCTTTCTCGGCATTCAGCTCTTTTTTGCGGTCACGCCATTTGGCTTTTTCCTTGTCGGCAGCCTTCTCCATTTTAGCGTCGGCCTCCTCGATTTTGCGGTCCAGCTTGCCGATCGCGTCGTCGATATCTTTTTTCAGTTCATCCTTATCTTCTTTCACTTTGGCCTTAAAATCCTGCCCGGCTTCTTTGATATCGGCTTTGGCATCGGCCACGTTTTCGTCCATATCGTTTTTGGCTTCATCGACAGTTTCCTGTGCGGAGTCTTTGGTTTTGTCGGAACAGCTGGTCAATGAAAGTGAGCCAACCAGTAGCATGGAAGCAACAATCCAGGTGATCTTTTTCATGTTTTTGGGTATTAAGTTGGTTTCAGAAATTGTGTGATTTGCAAGTGATCAAGCAAAAACCCTACCACTTCCCAGAAGCGCTTCCGGCCTGTTTTTTGTAGAAAAATCTTCTCATGCAGCGTGAAGTCGTTGAACTTCGCACCAGGCGGCCCGGTTAAGCAGGTAGGACGACTATTGAAACTGTTGGCTTTTATGATCAGATTTGTATTTTATTGATATACTCCCTAAACCTTATGCTCAAAATCTCTATTACCGGCCTTATGGCTGCATTCATCATCCTCAACGACACCGGCCCGGCGATGGCCCAAAGCGACTCGCTCCAAGCCCGCGAGCTACGCGAAATCACCGTACACGCATTTGAATCGGATAAAGACCCGCTTTCCACCACTGCCACGGTAGGCATGCTGAGCCCGCGTTCGCTTAGCCGGTTTTCCAACTACACCTGGGCTAACGCGGTAAATACCATCCCGGGCGTGCGCATGGATGAGCGCTCGCCGGGCAGTTACCGGTTTTCGGTGCGGGGAAGCCTGATCCGCTCGCCGTTTGGGGTGCGCAATGTAAAGTTTTACTGGAACGGCATTCCATTCACCGACGCGAGCGGCAATACACCGTTGAATTCCGTCGATTATGGCGCTATCCAGAGCATGGAGATCATTAAAGGCCCCGGAAGCAGCATTTACGGAGCGGGCACGGGCGGAGTGGTGCTTATGCAAAGCCGGCCGGACAATGAGTTTCAAAACCGAGCTGAACAGAGTGTGAGCTTTGGTAAATATGGCTTTCACAGCCGCAACTCTACCTTGCAGGTCGGCGGAATGTCGATCCAGTATGGCCATAGCGAGCAGGATGGCTACCGAAACCACAGCAACATGGTCCGCGACGCGATCCGGTTTACTTCTACTTCCAATATCGGAGAAAAAGGCACGCTCTCGCTGCTGGGAATGTACTCCGATTTGTACTACCAAACTCCGGGAGGCATTAACCTCGCACAATACCAGTCCAATCCCCGCCTAGCCCGCCAATCCACCCCGACCATACCGGGCAGCGAAGCGCAAAAGGCCGCCATTTACACCAGAATGGCATTACTCGGCGGAAATTACGTGCTGCCATTATCCGACAGCTGGACACAATCTACCGCATTGTACCTCACATTCACGGACTTTGCCAACCCATTCATTTCCAACTTCGAAAAGCGTGACGAGAACGGCATCGGCGGAAGGAATATCTGGCAGCATAAATCGGAATGGGGCAATGTAAAAACGAACTGGACAAGCGGCTTCGAATGGCAGTACGGCAAGTCGGCGCAGCGCAACTATGACAACATAGGCGGTGTGGCCGACAAGCAGCAAACCACGGAGGATATCCGCACAAGCAACCTTTCCGTGTTCAGCCAGCTGGAAGCCGTCCTGCTCACCGACCTGACATTGAGCGCCGGTTTAAGCTACAACACTTCCAAGTACAAATACGAACGCTACTTCCCGCTGCCTTATAATGAAGATCAGAAGACGTTCGACGGCATATTCATCCCGCGCTTCGCGGCCAACAAAATCATTGCGGGCAATTGGTCGGTTACGGCCTCGTACAGCGGCGGTTTCTCCCCTCCTACCTTGCAGGAGGTGCGCCCGTCGGCCGGGGGATTCCGCAAGGACCTGGAAGCCGAGAAGGGCAACAATACCGAGATCGGCATTCGTAAAGCTGGAAAAGTGATTTCGGGGGAAATCAGCTTGTACCATTTCGGGCTTCGGGACGCGATCGTGCGCCGGCTGGACGAGTCGGGTGCCGAATATTTTGTGAATGCGGGTAAAACGAAACAGCGCGCTGTGGAATGGACCATCGGCTGGGACATCCTCTCGAACCCGCAGTTGTCGGTGATGCTGAAACTCTGGAATTCGGGCACATACACGAAATACACTTACGAGGAATTCCAGCAGGCGGACGCCGACCTGAGCGGGAAACTCATTCCCGGCATTCCGCGTTTTTCCCAATCCACCGGGCTCGATGTGCTGCTTAAATATGGCGTTTCGGCATTTCTTACCTACCAGCACGGCGATTCGTTCTATCTCAACGATGCGAATACGGTTAAAAACACTGCCTACAACCAATGGGCGGCTCGCGTGAGCTGGAAGAAAAGCTGGGGACAACATTTTTACAGCGAGCTGTCGGCGTCTGCGGAGAAAGTCAATGCGGGCATTTACAGCCTCGGCTACGACCTTAACGCATTCGGTAACCGCTATTTCAACAGCGCTCCGAAAAACAACCTCTGGGCCGGCGTGAAGATCGGCTGGGAGTGGCAGAAAAATTCAAGATAATGCATTTATACATCCATATCCCTTTTTGCAAACAGGCTTGCCATTACTGCGATTTCCATTTCAGCACCAATACCACCCAAAAACGGGCAATGGCAGAGGCGATTGCGCGGGAGATCGTGCTGCGGAAGTCCTATTTGCCGGACGGGGATATGGAAACGATTTACTTCGGCGGCGGCACGCCCTCTATGCTCGACGAAGCGGAGCTGCATTTGCTGCTTGACACGGTACACCGGCATTTCAGGGTAGCGCCTGGCGCGGAAATCACACTGGAAGCGAATCCCGACGACCTGAACGCTGCCAGTCTTTCAATGTTTGCCAGGGCGGGAATTAACCGCCTGAGCATCGGCATCCAGTCGTTTCACGAGCCGCATTTGCGCTTTATGAACCGCGCGCATACCGCTTTGGAAGCCAAACAATGCGTGAAAATTGCGCAGAATGCAGGGATCGACAACATCTCGATAGACCTTATTTACGCCATTCCTTCTGAAAATCATGACATTCTCCACGCCGATCTGGCCCAGGCATTTGCATTGAATGTGCCCCACATTTCGGCATATTGTCTCACGATCGAGCCGCAAACGGCATTTGGTAGTTGGCTGAAAAAGAAGAAGATCAAGCCGATTGAGGAAGAATATGCGGCGCAGCAATTTGAAATGCTGGTAGGTTCTCTCTGTGGCGAAGGATATGAGCAATATGAGATCTCTAATTTCGCGAGAAACGGCCGTTACAGCCGCCATAACAGCTCTTACTGGAAGCAACACCCTTACCTGGGCGTAGGCCCAAGCGCGCATTCGTACAATGGCACCACACGTGAGTTTAATGTTTCACACAATGCCAAATACCTCGATGCGCTGCAAAAAGGCATCATTCCAGCCACTGTGGAAACGCTCACGGGCGCCGATAATACCAATGAATATCTGCTCACCGGCCTGCGCACGATATGGGGTGTAGATTTGCAAAAACTGCACGAATTATCAAACGGCGCATTCGCAGCGCAACACCGGCGGCAACTGGACGGAATGATCCGGAAAGGCTGGGTAAGGGAAGATTCTGGTACATTGCGGCTCACGGAAGCCGGCAAACTCTTCGCCGACCGCATTTCGAGCGATCTTTTTATAGATTAAAAAAAATCGCCACACTACAGGCAGCATGGCGAAATAGTGAATCGGTTGAATGGCGATTAGCCAACCAGCTCGGCGTTCAATGTAATTTCGGTGTTAAGCAACTGCGAAATCGGGCATTCTTTCTTCGCTTTGTCGGCCACCTGCGCGAATTGCTCGGCGCTGATACCTGGCACCTGTGCTTTCAGCTCGATCGCGCTTTTCACGATCTTGCCTTGTGCGGGGTCGAGTGAGATAGTGGCAGTTGCATTCAATTCGTCGGCAGTGAAACCGGCCGCATTCAGTTCGAAGCTCAGTTTCATGGCGAAACAGCCCGCATGTGCAGCGGCAACCAGTTCTTCGGGGTTTGTTCCCTTACCCTCGGCAAAACGTGTGTTGAAAGAATACTGGGTATTTTCGAGAACTGTGCTCTGCGTGCTGATCGTACCTGTACCTTCCTTGCCGGTACCTTTCCAAATGGCTGTTGCTTTACGGTTAATCATCGTTGTTTCTTTTAATGTTGATTGATTCGTGAACGCGTTGTTTCGGGAAAAGTAGCACGGATACGATATCTACGCAAGCGATTTTACGATTTAAAATACAATAATGTGTTAGCGGTCTCAGTTCCAGAGTATGCTTGCCTTTGAAGTATGGAACGGCATTTTTTAGTTAATAAAGGTTAATGCCCGATCGGGATTTAAACTTTATAATTGCATCATTATCTAATCACAAATTTTAACAGATTTCTCAAATCAAATTACTCACAAGTCATGAACAGAAAACTCTTGCCCCTTCTGCTACTTGCCGTTGTCGCATTATTCCAAAGCTGCCGTGGGCCGAAAGGCGATCCGGGGCCACAGGGAGGTGATGTACTGGGGCAGACCTTCGACATTATCAATGTTGATTTTACCTCAGGAAATGATTGGGGTTACGCGCTCAATTTCGATCAGGAAGATATTGAAGTACTGCCCTCCGACGCGGTGCTGGTGTATGTCTACTGGAATGATCAGGGCGGCCTCAAAGCCTACCGCCCGCTACCGCAAACGGCATTTGGGAACAATGGCCTCATCGTTACCTACAATTTCGACCGTACCGACAAGGATATGGAGATTTTCCTCGACTCAAACGTCCCAAGAGCTCAGCTTGCTACCGACTGGACCCGCGGTTTCGAGTTCCGCGTGATAGTGGTGCCTGCCGACTTCCTGTCGCGAACCAACGGCGAGGTGGATTACAACAGCTACGAATCGGTGGTGAAGGCATTCAACATCGACGAGTCGAAAGTGAAGAAAATTTCTGCTAAGTAATTGAAAAGTTCCCGGCCTCTTGGGTTTCTGGAATAATTTTTATAAAATCCGGTAAAAATTACCGGATTTCTTTTTATCCCTATGATGAAGATTATTTTAAGCACACTGTTCGTAGTATTGGTCGCGGCGTCAGGATCTCAGGCACAAACTTTCACCGAAGAGACTAATAAATTCAGGAAACACTACAAGGAGGAGTTCCTGCATTCCGACAATTCCCCGCTCAAAGCGGCGGACCTGCCCTACTTGCAATTTTACGAGCCGGATTCGTCGTACCGCGTAGAAGCCCGTTTCGAGAAGGCCAAAGGCAAATCGTTCGAAATGCCGACTTACAGCGGCATGAACAAAACTTACGTTAAATATGGCGTACTGAAATTCAAAGTGAATGGCCGGAAGCAGAAGCTGACCGTTTACCGGAGCCTCAGCCTGCAACAGCTTGCCAAGTACAAGGATTATCTCTTTGTGCCTTTCAAAGACAGAACAAACGGTTCGGAGACGTACGGTGGCGGCCGCTACCTCGACCTGAAAACGACCGATTTGAAAGACGGCACCTGCATTCTCGACTTTAACAAGGCCTATAATCCGTATTGCGCATACAGCGCGGGTTACAACTGCCCCATCCCACCGATCAACAACCACCTGGCGATCGCGATCAGCGCCGGCGAAAAAAACTTCGCCCGGGAGCACACCGAGGCCAGCATCAAATAACACAAAGACTTGCAACGAAAAAGCGCCCGGCTGGAAAGTCGGGCGCTTTTTCGTTGTAAATGCTTTTTTAATCAGCCTTTCAATATTTCTTTCTGCTTCAAAATCCGTTCGAACACCTTAATGTCGTGCTCGGAAGTAAAGATCGAGAACGGCAAATGCAGGAACTGGCCTTTGGAAATCACGAGTACGTAAGCGTCTTTGTCTTTGTAACCTCCCAAAATCTGCTCCCATTTCATCACGCTGCCTTCCTTTTGGTTGAGCTTCATCAAGATCTGGCGGTTGTCGATTTCATAAGAAAACTTTTCGAACATCGGCTTGTATTGCGCGAGCTGCGTGATGCCGGTGAACTGGATGAGCCAGAAAAGAATGTAAAGAACTACCCCTACAAAAACGGTGATGTAAATCCACAAATTGGGATACACGCCGGTGAGGTTGATCACCGCGTTGATCAGGATGAGGGCCAATGGGACAAGTCCCCATTTGAGCTGCGTTTTGAAAAAGTAACGCATGGCCAGTGAAATGTATTTTTGGGTAGGTAAGGCGTACTTCTTGGTACGAACCGCGGCCGGGTTCGTAGGCATTTGATAGACGGGCTGGTGTTTGTTTACCGAAACTTTGGCCATAATTCTTTTTAAATTAACAATCTTCTCCTCTTGCGACGGCCTTTGAAACGCAGGCCGGGCAAAATGAAGTGCAAAGTTAGAAAAAAGCATCTGAGATATGAGAAAGGTCTGTAAATAAAAAACAGTTATGAGAAATTGGTGTAATTTGTCTTTACTAACTGCGTTGATGATTTGAAAAGCATCATTTTGAAGCCATATTCGGCCACCGATCACTGATACAAGAACTATCCGAGCTACATGAGTTTTCTTTTTCCGTCCTTCCTGTGGGGTTTACTGGCGATCTCCGTTCCGATTGCCGTGCACATTTTCAATTTCAGGCGGACGAAAAAGGTATATTTCACCAATGTGGCTTTTCTGAAAGCGGTTGAGACGCAAACGAAATCCATCCGGCAGATCAAACACTGGCTCGTGATGGCCGCCCGCATTCTGGCGATTGCGTGTCTCGCATTCGCGTTCGCACAGCCATTTATTCCCGCCGAAAGCAATGTGGCCGTCGACCGGCGAGGCATTACCAGCCTTTACCTTGACAATTCGCTAAGTATGGAAAGCGAGCTGAACAACAAACGCTATCTCGACATCGCAACCGGCCGTTTGGGCGATTTGCTGGGTTTGTTCAAAAATGCGACCTCACTCCAACTCGTTACCAACGACTTTTCGGCCCAGGAACAGGGCCTCTACCCCGCTGAAAAGCTCCGTGATCGCCTTACGACCATCGGGCTTTCGGGCACACCCCGCACGCTCGAACAAGTGTACAAGCGCCAGGAAAACCTGATGGCGCGCCATTCGCAAAGTGGTAAAAACCAGCTCTTCTGGTTTTCCGATTTCCAGAAAAGTACGGCGGGCGATTTATCAGCCGTTCAAACCGACTCCACGAACCAGATTTTCCTCGTGCCCGTGCAGGCCGAAGCCGAGAAGAATGTCTTTGTCGATTCAGCCTGGCTGAATACACCGTTTATCCGCGAGCTTCAAAACAATATATTGTTTGTAAAAGTCAGTAACTCGGGCAACCGTGAGGCGCGGAATGTGGTGCTACGGCTAAGCCTGGACAACACGCAGGCGTCGACGGCGTCGGTGAATGTACCTGCCAATGGCAGCGCTACCGCGAAATTCAACTTCAATCTGAAAGGAAAAGGCTATAAAAAGGGCCAGATCACGTTCGATGACTTTCCGGTCACCTTCGACAATGATTATTATTTCGTACTCAATGCCTCGCCGCTCATCCGCGTGCTGCATGTGTACGGGCAGAAGCCCGAGGGCAACTACATCGAAAATGTGTATGCCAACGACAGCCTGTTTACACTCCGGAGTTTCAGTGCGCAGAATGTGGACCCGGGTTTGATCAAAAACTCCGACCTGGTGGTGCTGGAAGGCGTTACGCAGCTGTCGGGCACACTTCCGCAGGACTTGCAGGATTTTGTGCGGCAAGGCGGCAGCCTGGCGGTGATCCCCCCTGCCGCACCGTCGGCCGACAATTACAGCCGCTTTCTGGGTGCACTAGGCATTACCGGCCTCACCGCCGAGAAGGCGCAAGCACCGCTTCCGCTGGCCGTACCCGATCGGAACAACCCGTTTTTCAGTGATGTTTTCGAGGAATCCATGCGGCAGGAAATGAATCTGAACCTGCCGGCCGCATCGCCGGTGTGGAACTGGGCGAAGGCCGGCCAACCGCTGCTGATGCTGCGGAACGGACAAACGTACCTGAACCAGGTGCTGGCCGGCTCCGGCAAAACCTACGTATTCGCCGCGCCGCTGAACCAGGAGAATGGCAATGTGGCGCAACACGCCATATTTGTGCCGGTGATGTATAAAATCGCCGCGTCGAGCGTGCGGCAGCAGCGCACATCATATACTTTCGACGAAAATCCCATCAGCCTGACCGTCGATAAGCCGAAGCCGAACTCGGTATACAAACTGCGCCGCAACAAAACGGAGATTATTCCCGTGCAGCGCGTTGCCGGAAACCAGCTCCTGCTTGAAATTCCACAGGGCGACCAGGCTGGTGACGGCCTTACCGCGGGGTATTTCGAGCTCGTGCTCGATAATAAAACGGAGCAAATCGTTGCCCTCAACCACAACCACGCCGAATCGAAGCTCCAGTATTACTCGCCCGACGAGCTGCGGGCCGCATTTTCGGGCAAGAAGAATGTACAGGTTTTCGATCGCATTGATGACGACGCCTTTTCTACCGCC
Source organism: Dyadobacter fermentans DSM 18053 (assembly GCF_000023125.1). Classification (NCBI taxonomy): domain Bacteria; kingdom Pseudomonadati; phylum Bacteroidota; class Cytophagia; order Cytophagales; family Spirosomataceae; genus Dyadobacter; species Dyadobacter fermentans. The sequence goes on along the minus strand of NC_013037.1, from coordinate 6,928,726 downwards.
TTTCAGCAACAAAACATGGGTATCAATCTTTGGAAATACTTTTTGTACGCTGCGTTGTTCTTCCTATTAGTCGAAATAGTTTTGATTCGATTTTGGAAGTAGTAATTATCGTGTGACGATTAAGCGGTTTGGGAAGCCAGTGGAGTGGACGTAAATTTGGGAAATGTTAAAAGACGCCACTATGAAAACAACTTCCCAAAACGACTCCGCCAACGGCGCTAAGCTGGCTGCGACCTATGAAGACCTCGAAGAAACGCAGGTGCGCCAGGTGAACGAGCCCGAATTCCATTATACACGCCTTGATCCCGCTGCCCACGGGCGCGTGATCTGTGAAGAGCTGACGCCCGAAGAAGAGGCGATGGCCAATGATCCCAATGTAAAGCCTTTTTCGCATGTGGGTGACTCGGCTGCTTATGTAAGGCGCATCCGCCGTGATTTCAGATGCTGAGATGCTTTTGCTCGATACGAATATCCTCATTGATTATCTGAGGGGAAAGCAGGCTGCCATCGAATTTATTGATTCTGCCAATAAGCGGCGCTTTGCCGTGAATACGGTTGTTGTTCTTGAACTTTATAATGGATGCCTGAACCGCGCGGAGCTGACCAAAATCCGGCGCTTGCTCAATGGCTTCATGCATTTCGAATTGAACGAAGCCATTGCACAAGCGGCCACGCGCATCGGCCATAGCTATGCATTGTCGCATTCGGTGAGCGCCCCGGACGCGTTGATTGCGGCTACCGCATTGGTTTATAATCTCGAACTGCGTACGGCGAACCTCAAAGATTTCAGGATGATTCCAGGCCTGAAATTGTCCAACGCATTGCAATAACCGCATATCTCAAATGTCGACTACTGATCTACCAGCGGTTCCGGGCCGACATTTGGCAAACATTCCCTTTTTTCTAAACCGTTTTTAAACCAATTTTGCGGGAAAATATCATTTTATAAATGCTTTCATCCCGAATAGGAATTCTCGGCGGCGGGCAACTAGGGCTCATGCTCCTGCAAGCAGCCGTTGACTGGAACCTCGATATTCACGTACTCGACCCCGACGCCGAAGCGCCGTGCCGCAAAATAGCGCCCCACTTCACGCAAGGCTCCCTGCAAGATTTTGATACTGTCTACAATTTCGGCAAAGACCTGGACGTCATTACCATCGAAATTGAAAAGGTAAATGTAGAAGCGCTCGAAGCGCTTGAAAAGGAAGGCAAGAAGGTCTACCCGCAGCCGTCGGTCATCCGTCAGATCCAGGATAAGCGTATTCAAAAGCAGTTTTACACCGAAAAGGCACTTCCTACCGCCGAATTTATCCTCACCGAAAACCGCCAGGACGTTTCAAACTTCATTTCGTTTCTTCCTGCATTCCATAAGCTCGGCAAGGACGGCTACGACGGCCGCGGCGTGCAAAGGCTCACTTCCGCAGCCGATCTCGACAAGGCCTTCGACAAGCCCGGCCTGCTCGAAAAAGCCGTTGCATTTGAAAAGGAGCTCGCGGTGATTGTAGCACGCAATGCCGACGGCGCTATCGAAACATTCCCTACGGTTGAAATGGTGTTCCATCCGGAGCATAATCTGGTGGAATACCTGTTCGCACCGGCGGAAATCAGCGCGGAAGTGAATGCGAAAGCGCAGGAAATCGCCCGTAAGACCGCCGAGGCATTCCAGATCGTCGGTTTGTTGGCTGTGGAGCTATTTCTTACGCCGGAAGGTGAAGTACTTATCAATGAAGTCGCGCCGAGGCCGCATAACAGCGGGCACCACACGATCCGCGCTAACGCCACGTCGCAGTATGAGCAACATTGGCGCGCAATCCTAAATCTTCCCCTTGGCAGCACGCATGCTTACGGCCCGTCGGCAATGGTTAATTTGCTGGGCGAGGATGGCTACGAAGGTCCGGCCGTTTATGAAGGCATGGAGAAATTGCTGGCCACACCCGAAGTGTTCCCGTTCCTTTACTGGAAAGCGATCACCAAGCCTTTCCGCAAAATGGGGCACATTACGATTATGGACACGGACATTGCTTCATTGAAGGCAAAAGCGGACTTTATCCAGAAAAATATCAGAGTAATCAGTCATAAAACGAATTCGTAAATATCAATGGTAGGGATTATCATGGGCAGCCTTTCTGACAGAAAGGTGATGCAACTGGCCGCAGACGCATTGACGGAGCTGGGCATTTCGTATGAGATGGAGATCGTATCCGCACACCGCACGCCCGAGCGCATGCTCGAGTACGGCGCTTCTGCGCGCAGCCGCGGGTTACGGGTGATCATCGCCGGAGCAGGCGGTGCGGCCCATTTACCGGGAATGGTGGCTTCGTTAACATCGCTGCCAGTAATCGGCGTGCCGGTGCTGTCGAGCAACTCGATCGACGGCTGGGACTCGGTGCTGTCGATCCTGCAAATGCCGGCGGGGGTACCCGTTGCCACGGTGGCGCTGGATGGTGCTCGGAACGCCGGAATCCTTGCCGCCCAGATCATCGGCGCAAGTGACGAAGCGGTTGCAAAACGGCTTGATGCATTCAAAGAAAGCCTTAAAGAGAAAGTGGCGGTGATGAACGAGGAATTGAAAAATCAACTTGGAAACTAGGTTGTCTTTATTATTTTCGTAGAAAATTAACTCCACTAAAAATAGAATCCGGCCAGATTATGGAAGACGAATTCCCCAAGAAAAGAAATATCCGTCCCACTGAAAAGTCGAATCTGCCTATTGTAACATTGCTGGTGTTGGTGCTGCTTGTATTGGCAATGCTGTACATCGGCTACGAATATATTTCCGACAGTTCTTCGAGCTCCGAGGAGCTTACGTCGGTAGTTGTGGATTCCACGCTGGAAGAAAACGCCGCCGAGACGATCAGCGACGAACCCGCACCGGCCGACGATCCGATTGAAGAAACTAAACCCGAGCCGGTGAAGGAAACGCCCGCAGCGCCCAAGCCTGAGGCCAAACCGACCGTATCGGCAGCTTCCATCGGCGGGGAGCAAATAACCCATACCGTTCGGAGCGGAGAAACGTTTTCGAGCATCGCATCGCGCTACAATCTCAAAACGGAAACGCTGCAAGGCCTCAACTCCTCCGTTCCAAACGTGAAGGCCGGTGTTACTAAACTGAAAGTGCAGGTTAAAGCCGTTCACACGGTAGGTCCGGGCGATGTACTTCGCGTTGTGGCCGGCAAATACGGCATTTCCAAAGAAGCGTTGATGAAAGCAAACGGCAAAACCCGCGATTTCTCTGAAAGAGGCGAAAAGCTGATCATCCCGTTCCCCGACAGGAAATAGTTTTACAAAACATAAAGCATAGAAGAAACCCGGAGCATCCCGCCCCGGGTTTTCTTTTGCACTGAATGAAGGGTTTAATACCTAGTTGTTGAATCCCCGGCCGCCTCCGCCCTGGCCGCGGTCGCCGCCGCGCGGGAAGTCGCCGCCGCCGTCGAAATCGCGTCTTCTGTAATTGCCTCCGTTGTTGGCCGGCGCCTTGCCGAAGTTGCGAAGCGTGTAGGTGAATGTGAGCATTGCATATTGCGTGAGCACACGATTGGTGACATCCTGCACGTACGTTTCAGTTACATTACGCGTAATGGAGTTGTTCTGTTTCAAAATATCGAATACCGTCAGTTTCAGCTCGCCGGCATTGTTTTTCAGGAATTTCTTACCGATGCTGGCATTCCAAAGGGTGAAGTTCTGGTTGAAACCTTCTCCTAGGCCGCGGTACGACTGGTGACTGACGTCGCTTTGTACCACAAATCCTTTTCCGAAGATCCAGTTGACGCGCCCGGTAATGCCCTGTGTGTAGTAATTGTTGTTCAGATTCGGCTGAATGCTGTTTCGCACCACATTGTAATTTCCTGAATATGAAACCGTAAAGTCGAGTTTATCGCTGATGTTACTGCTCACTACCAGCCCCTGCGAAATTGCGTACGTGTTCGAAAAGTTGGGCACGTAGTTGATCATCCCCGGCGATCTCATGTAGTTGAAACCAGTGGTAATGTTCAGGTTTAATTTCAATGGTGCAACAGGTTTTCCGAAGGCTAAAAATGACCGTGCATTCCAGCTGCCATCCACGTTGATCGGAGCGGTGAATCTGGCACCCCTTTCGAGAAACAGGCCGTTGGGGAGCGTCGTGGGTTCCTGTGCGATGAATGTCGAATTCACGATCGCATTGTTCGTTTGCGTCACAAAAATCATCGCATTGAGGCTGTAAGGGCGTTTGGCACCGGCGAGCGAATAACGGACGTTGAACATATTGCGGTATTCCTGTTTCAGATCCGGATTACCGGCGGTGAGCGAAAGCGGATTGCTGTTATCGACCACATTCTGCAACTGCGAAATCGACGGCTGGTTGGTCGAGCTCCGGAAGAATGCCCGGAATTGCGTGCCCGATTTCGAGCGGTAGTTGATCATCGCATTAGGCAGGATATTGGTAAAAGACTGATCCACCTTATTGTTGATCGGCGCCAGCTGCTGGCTGTACAGGCCGGTATTCTGGAAATCGACGCCCAGGTTCGCCGACCAGCTGTTTTTCCGGTAGCGATAGCCTAAGCCGGCGCGATTGGTCACGTAACGGTTGTCGAAATTGTTGGTCAGCAATGAGTCCAGATCCGAATAAGTGCCGTCGTCGTAGTTCAGATTGTCGGTATCACGGTTCGAATTACTGTTCTGCACCGTCAATCCGTAGTTGAATTGCAGCTGGCTGCTGGTGCTGATCGGCTCGGTGTACACGAGGTTTCCGCCCAATGTGATACCATCCGAATGTGTGAAGCTGCGCTGATCGATCGTATCGCCGCGCATGGCGGTGTCACCCTGTACCAGGTTATCGAAATACATATTTCGGGAATAAAGGTCCCGGCGGCCGTTTCTGTCGTTCAGCTGCGTGTTGAAATTCACCGAAACCGTGCGTCCTTTTTTCTCGAATGCGTGACGGAACAAAATATCGTTCGAGAAATTGTAGCCTTTATTCGAATTGCCCTGGCTGTTATCCGAGCTGTTTACCTTGCTTCCGTCGGAAGCGAGGGTCGTCAAACCGGCCTTTACGCTGCCCGAATGGTTATCCTGAAAGCTCAGCCGCGGTGTGATGATGAGCGAATTTTTGGGGTCGATATTGTATTCAATCCGGAAGTTCAGCCGGTGATTGGAGTTGGTGGTGTTGGTGCGGCTGTTTTCATTGTAAAACTGGTTGCTCGTGCCGCCTTGCAGAAAATACTCTTGCGAAAGGCCCTGCACATTGCTATTGCTCGTTCTGTTGAAGAAATAGCTGCCGCTGAGGTCTACCTTCCCGATTTTGTTGGCATAATTCAAGCCAAATGAATTAGTACCCGTGATCCCGCTCTGGTTGCCCACTAGAAAGTTGCCCGCCGAGCTGCCTCCGCCGCGGTTACCTCCGCCACCGCCACCCGACACGCCCAGCAGGTCCTGGCTGGAAAAGTTCTGATTATTGATATTATTGCTCAATCCGATCACCGATATACGCTGGTTTCCTTTAAAAAAGCTGACATTTCCTCCTGCCTGGTAGCGGTCGTCGAGCCCGTATCCGGCGAAAACCTTTCCAAACTGGCCCATCTTCTTGTCGGGCTTCGTCACGATATTGATCGTTTTCTGCGCATTACCGTCGTCAAAGCCGGTGAATTGCGCCTGGTCGCTGAGCTTATCGAACACCTCGATTTTATCCACCACTTCTGCCGGCAGTGATTTCAGCGTCAATGCGGCATCGTCGCCAAAAAACGGTTTACCATCCACCAAAACCCGGTTGACAGTCTCGCCATGCGCGGTGACAGTCCCGTTGGCAACCGTAATGCCGGGCATTTTCTGGATCAGGTCTTCGGTCGTAGCGTCGGGATTTGTTTTAAATGCAGCTGCATTGAATTGCGTGGTATCGCCCTTTTGTTCCATTGCGGTAACCTGCCCTACCACTTTCACTTCTTTCAGGTTCGCAACTGCTTCGGTAAGGGTAATGATGCCAAGATTTTCGGTGTCGTTGGCTATGGTGACAGCCCGGGTGAAATCTTTATAACTCAGGTAAGAGACTTTTACGAGGTAGGAAACCTGTTTGGTAAGGCCGGTAAAGGTGAACTTGCCGTTCACATCCGTCGTCACATATTCCGGTTTCGCGTCGGGGGCATTGCGCGTTACGGACACATAGGCACCTACTACGGATTCGCGGCTAACGCTATCGATGACCGTGCCGGTAATCTGCGCATTTTGCGCGAAGGCCGGAGCGGCAAAACCGGCGAGGAGGAGAACGAAGAATGTAAATCTGTTCATGACTGTAAAGGTTTATTGCTGGTTAGAGCCGCCTTGCCCAGCAAAGTTTAATGCACTATCGCAACAAACCCTTACAATCGACCGTTTCGGAGGTTTTAATAGACCAAAAGCCGGATTTTACCGACGAATCCGAAGCCGCTTTTAAGCCATTATTTCAGCCATTCGCCCAGCAAACCCTTGTAGCTGGCCAAAAATCGCTCATATGCCTTCTCCAACTGCGGGAGCGCTTCGGCAAGCGTACTCGTGTCGTCCGATTTGAGCCGCCACTCTGCATCGCGCGCAATTTCTGCAACCTGATGCACACCTACCGTGCCGCCGCTGCCTTTGAGCGTATGCAAATTGCTTTTCACCGTTTTGATATCGCCGGTTTTGTAAGCCTCCAATGCACCCGCCACCAATTCGTCCGATTCCGTAACGAAATCCTCGAATACCGACCATACGAGGTCGGCGCCGCCGATACCCGCCAGTTGGTCGATAATCTCCTTATCCAGCACAGGCGACATGGCCTCCTGCGCGATTTCCTTCTGTTTCTGTTCAAGTTTGCGGCCTTCGATGTTGCCCATGAGGTCTTTCACCTTCTGAACGAGCGTTTGTGCCCGAATGGGCTTGGCAATGTAATCGTCCATTCCCTGGCTCATAAAGCGATCGCGGTCCTCCTTCATCGAATAGGCCGTCATGGCAACAATCGGTGGAAGTCCTTTCGAAAAGCGCTTTTTAAGCTCCTGGGTCGTTTCCACCCCATCCATATCAGGCATTTGAATATCCATGAAGATGATATCATAGCCTTTCGCATCGGAATGGTACCGTTTTTCTACCATTTCGATCGCCTTGAAACCACTCTCCGCCATATCCGTCTCGCAGCCCGATTTTTTAAGGATCTCGTTGGCTACCTTCCGGTTCACGGCATTGTCGTCCACGAGGAGGATAGACGGGTGGTAATCGGTAAACACGTCCTCGATAGGCGTATCTTCAAGCTGCGTGACGGTGCCTACCTGGGCAATAGAAGTTTCCTTTGTTTCAAATGTAAACCAGAACGTGCTCCCCTCGCCCAGCGTCGATTCCACACCGATTTCGCCGTTCATCAATGCGCAAAGCTGTTTCGAAATGGCCAGTCCGAGACCGGTGCCGCCGAATGATTTGCGTGATGAGTTATCAAGCTGTGTAAATGAGGTAAACAGAATCTGCTTGTCGGTGGCGCTGATACCAATCCCCGAATCCTGCACATCTACCTTGATCTTGTGGAACAGACCATCCTTTTTGACCAATGTGAGAAAGACCTTCACAGAACCATTCTCTGTGAATTTCAATGCATTGGACGTGAGGTTGGACATGATTTGCAGCAACCTCGTTTGATCGGCGATGATGAATTTGGGAATGTCCGGTCCGACGTGGTAGCTCAGTGTATTGCCCTTGCTTTTGGCCGTTTGCCCGAAAAGCGACACCAGTTTGAGCAGCAGCTCTTCCACCGCAATCGGTGCTTCGTGCAGCTCCATTTTTCCCGCCTCGATTTTCGAAAGGTCAAGAATGTCGTTCAGAATGTTCAGCAGCGTTTCCGACGACCGTTTGATCGTTAGTACATAATCCTTTTGCTCCGTATTCAGCGGCGTTTCGCCCAGCAGGTCGATCATCCCGATCACGCCGTTCATCGGCGTGCGGATTTCGTGGCTCATGTTGGCCAAAAAACCTTCTTTTACCTTCAGGGAACGTTCCGCATGCTCCTTGGCTTTCAGCAATTCGAGTTCATTGCGTTTCAGTTCAGTAATGTCGCGGGCGAGAACCGCCACTTCGGTTGGTTTGCCTTTGTCATTCGTGAACATCAGCATATTGATCATAAACTGGCGCTCCGTACCATCTTTGCGGTACATCGTGATCTCGAAATTCCGCAGACTTTTGGTTTTCCGAAGCCGTATCAATGCAGAGTGAATGCGCTTTTTGTCCGCAAAAAACTCGGTAATCTTGTGACCGATCACTTCTTCCGGCAGATAACCCAGGCGTTTCAGCACCGACTGGCTGATCATCGTAATCTCGCCAAGGCGGTTGATCCGGCAATAAATATCCTGCAAGTTTTCAAAAATACCCCTGAAAAGCTCCTCACTGTGCCTCAGCGATAGTTCGGCCTCTTTCCGCCGGGTAATGTCACGGGCAATACCCGACACTTCTTCGATCACGCCGTCGGCATAGTGGATGGGGTTCAGGTAAAATTCGAGCCACATTTCGCCGGCATCCTTGCGGTCGATCTTAAATTCGAAATACTGCGGTTCGCCGCGCAATGCCTGCCGGTACTTCGTTTCGAGCGTGCGGCGGTTGCTGTTGCCCACCATCCGCCAGCCGAATTTCTCCGCGCTCGATTGCAGCGACGGCCGCACACCAAGCTGATTATGAATCAGATCCGCGTAGTTTCTGTTGAATGAAGTCAGTTGCAGCGACTTATTCACCGACCATATCAAATGCGAACTGCTATCGAAAATCGCATTTAAGCGCGCCAGGTATTTGCTCAATTCTTCTTCGCTTTGCTTCCTGGCGATGGCCATAGCCACCTGTCCGGAAATAAATTCCAACAATTCCAGGTCGCGGGTATCGAACATATTCGGATCATCATAAGACTTAACCCCGATAATACCCGTTACCCGGTCGCCAATACGCAAGGGCACGCACAAAAGCACTTTCGGCGTAACACCGTAGAGGTAAAGGCTGTTGGTTTTGGCCAGTTTTTCAATGTCCGTATCCGACAAAAACAACGGCTTATTGGACGCAATTGCGTATTCGGTCAAGCCATTGCCCAGTTTCCTTTTGGTAAACCGCACATTTCCCTTGAAATATTGATCCACATAATAAGGGAAATAAATGTAGCTTTTGCTCGGGTCGTAAAGCGCGATGAAGAAGTTGCGCACGTCGATGATCTTACCTAGTTCATCGTGGATACCGTGGTAAAATTCGTCAAGATTTTGCGTGTTGACCGTCCAGTTGGCAATGCTGTAATACAGGTTTTGCGCCTTCTCAGCCCTTATCTTTTCTGTAAAATCATTTAAAATACACCGGAATGCGGTCGGTTTGCCATTGTCGAAACGGCAGTTTACACTTCCGGCCACGAATACTTTCTTCCCGTCGCGGTTCATAAAAACCGCCTCGAAGCTTGGATTGGCGATACCTTGTTCGATCTTTTTCAGCTGTTCGAGCGCTTCCTCCTTGTGCTGGGGATGCAGAATATCCTCCATCCGCATGGACGCGATTTCGTCGAGCCCGTAGCCCAGCACCTCGCGCCAGGCTTTGTTAACGAAAATGAACTTGCCGTCGATCGCCACGAGCTGGATGAGATCGCTCGTATTATCCACCAGGTCCTGCAACTGCGAATTCGACTTGGCAATGGCGGATTCCATTCGCCGGCGACGTGTAATATCGTCGCCTACGAGGGTAATGCATTCAACGTCACCATTTTGCTGATGAATCAGCACGGAGTTGATCGAGAATGTGCGCAATGTCCCCTTTTGTGCCAGGAATGGCACCTCCCGCTGTTCCAGCTTCCGCTTGCCCTGTATACCCTCTTCGAGCATCTGCCGAACCTCGTGTTCCTCATCCCTCGGGATCAGCTTATCGAATATACTGAAACCCACCAGCTCCGACTCGTGCCAGCCGGTTTTCATGAGCGCATGCGGGCTCACGCTGCGGATCACAAAATCGGGCGAAAAAGTAATTCCGATCAGGTTTAAATGTTGAAGTGTGTGGTGAATAGTCTGCCAGTCGGTTTGGGATAAAATCAGTTCCATGGGTCCCGGTACAATCGCACTTTTAAGTTTCCTTCCAATTCTTTATTCGATAAATCTACGAATTAAGACGTAATTTTGGCTTGTGAAAATGAATTATAAAAAACCGGATGATTCCAAAGTGCGGGCCAAAAAACATCTGGGCCAGCACTTTCTGAAAGATTTGAATATTGCCCAGCGCATCGTCGACGGCCTGTCCGGCCACGGTGGCTACGACCGCGTTCTCGAAATCGGGCCGGGTATGGGCGTACTTACCCAATTTCTTTTACCTAAGACCGATTTCAGCACTTACGTCATCGAGATAGACACCGAGTCGGTCGCCTATCTCGAAAAGCACTATCCCGACCTGGCGCCGCGGATTATCGCCGGCGATTTCCTGAAATTCAATGCAGGCGAGCACTTTCCCGGCAAGTTCGCCGTCATCGGGAACTTCCCTTATAATATTTCCTCCCAAATCTTTTTCCGGGCCCTCGAAATCCGCGACCGCATTCCGGAGATCGTTTGTATGCTGCAAAAAGAAGTGGCGCAACGCATCGCATCGCCGCCCGGAAACAAGGACTACGGCATTCTGAGCGTGCTTTTGCAGGCATTTTACGACATCGACTACCTCGTATCAGTGCCTCCCGGCGCGTTCGATCCGCCTCCGAAAGTTCAGTCGGGCGTGATCAGGCTGCGCAGAAATGGGGTGAGTGCATTAGAGTGCGATGAAAAACTGTTTTTCAGGGTGGTTAAAACGGCATTCAACCAGCGGCGCAAAACCCTGCGGAATGCCTTGAAGCCGGTAGGCGAAATACCGTACCACCCGCTGCTCAACAAACGGGCCGAACAATTGAGCGTTCAGGACTTCGTTACGTTGACATTACTTGCGCAAAATGCGCAGGGATCAAACTAAACCCGTCCTGAAACAGTATATTAAGGAAGCTAAAAGCATTTCGCCAATCGCTAAAAGCTCATCACGATGACGTTCGAATTAACCCAGCTATACGTAGACCATATTCAGGAACTAATTGAAAGAGAGGACTCTGCGGCCATCAGGGCAGAAATGGAGAACCTCTTCGCGGCCGACATTACCAGCCTGCTCTACGAGCTGGAAACCGAAAGCGCCAAGTTCCTGATCAGCCAGCTGAACATCGAAACCGGCGCAGCCATCCTGGCCGATATGGACCGCGGCGAGCGTCGCGACTTCCTGAAAGCATTCACCTCGGAGGAAATATCGAAATTCGTGAACCTCTTCGATTCGGATGATGCGGTCGATTTGCTCAACGAGCAGCCCATTCGTGTTCGCGAGGAGGTGATTGCATTGCTTGAAGACCGCGAACAAGCGCGCTTCATCCTCGATTTGCTGCATTATGACGAGGATGTGGCCGGTGGTTTGATGCAGAAAGAGTTGGTGAAAGCGAATGTCAATTGGACTGTAAATCAATGCATTGAAGAACTTCGCACGCAGGCTGAGGACGTTGAGAAGGTGTATGCTGTGTACGTTGTGGATGATTTTGGAAAGCTGCACGGTATTCTGTCGCTGAAAAAAATCGTGCTGGCGCATAAGAACACAAAAATCGAAAGCCTGTACGACAAGGACGTAATTTTTGTCGAAACCTACCGTCCCGCGGAAGAGGTGGCCGAGCTCATGCGCCGCTACGACCTCGATGCGCTGCCGGTTGTGAATGTGCAGGGCAAGCTGCTGGGCCGCATTACCATTGACGATATCGTGGACGTTATCACCGACCAGGCCAGCTCCGATACCCTTGCTATGGCGGGTATTACCGGGGATGTAGAGGAAGACGACAGCATCTGGCAGCAAACGAAGGCGCGCCTGCCTTGGCTGCTGGTAGGTATGATGGGCGGGATTCTTGCTGCGAAATTCATCAGCTTTTTCGAAGGCGACCTCAAAATCATTCCTGCTATGGCCGCTTTCATTCCCATTATCGGCTCCACGGGCGGAAATGTGGGCATTCAGACGTCGTCCCTTATTTTGCAGGGCCTTGCCGATAAAACCGGTCTCGACACCTCGCTAGGCCAGCGCCTGATCCGCATGTTTGCCGTGGCATTTATCAACGGGCTCATTATCAGCGCCATTGTGTTCGGATTCAATATGCTCATCGGCAATGAGTTGCAGCTCGCCATGGTCGTTTCTGCGGCGCTAATGTCGGTGGTGTTTCTGGCTTCGTTTATGGGCACATTAACGCCCATTGTTTTGGAAAAAATCGGGATTAACCCCGCGGTTGCGTCCGGTCCGTTCATCACCACAGCCAACGACCTGATCGGCTACGGTGTCTACTTTGGACTGGCGCATTTGCTTTTAAAACTGTAAAAATCAGCATTCGCTGAGGCTGATGGGGATATTCACTGCCAGGCCTGCTTCGGAAGTCTCCTTGTAGCGATTGTTCATATCGAGGGCAGTCTGCCACATGGTACTAACCACATTATCCAGCGACACCTTCGCATTTCCGGGATTACTCTGCAATGCTAGCTGCGACGCGGTAATCGCCTTAATGGCGCCCATCGTGTTGCGTTCGATGCAGGGTATCTGCACGAGCCCGGCCACCGGATCACAGGTAAGGCCAAGATGGTGCTCCATGGCAATTTCCGCGGCCATCAGGCATTGCTCCACGCTCCCGCCGGACACCTGTGCCAGGCCCGCCGCAGCCATCGCCGACGACACGCCGATTTCTGCCTGACAACCGCCCATTGCCGCAGAAATGGTGGCCCCTTTTTTGAAAATACTGCCAATCTCCCCGGCCGTCAGCAGGAAGCGAAAAATATCCTCTTCCGTACCGCCGCAAAACGTGACATGAAATTGCAGCACCGCCGGAATGACGCCCGCGGCCCCATTGGTAGGCGCCGTCACCACGCGGCTGTACGAGGCATTCTGCTCATTCACGGCCAGCGCGAAGCAGCTCACCCAGTCGAGCGTATAATTGAAACCCGAGCCGCCATTCCTGATCAGCTCGACCCATTCATCGCACCCGGCGCAGGTATGGCCTTTCAGCAGCTTCTGGTTCAGTTCCGCGGCCCTGCGTTGTACATTCAGGCCTCCCGGTAGCACACCTTTATGCTGGCAACCGAGGAAAATACTATCCTGCATCACACGCCAGATGTTCAGTAAATCCTTCCGGATCGCCGCATCATCTTTCCAGACGCGCTCATTATCGAGCACCATTTCCCAAATCGGCTTCCCCGTGACCCGGTGCCATTCCAGCACATCCGACGCACGATCCACCGGATACGGAATATCGGCGGACAACATCTTGCCCGTTGCCTCCTTACCCTCCTGGATCACAAATCCGCCGCCGATGGAATAGTAGGTTTCCTCCACCACCTCACCATTTAGACAAACGGCCGAAAACCCCAGCCCATTCGGATGAAACGGCAAGGTTTCGGTTTTATGAAAAACGACATCTGTTTTGGGGCTGAAATGAATTTGCATCTCCCCATGCAGCATCAGCGATCCGCTGGCTGCAATATCGGCCAGAATCTGATCAATGGAGCTTGTTTCAATGGTCACGGGGTCATAACCGCTCAGCCCGAGGATCACGGCAATATCGGTACCATGCCCCCGCCCGGTTTTCGCCAGCGAACCAAACAAATGTACTGTCACTTTTTCGACGCTTCCGAGCAGCCCGCGCTCCTTCACAATCCCCAAAAACTGCTGCGCCGCCCGCCACGGGCCTAATGTATGCGAACTGGACGGGCCGATGCCAATCTTAAAAATGTCGAAAACGGAAATGCGTTCTGATGTCATGGGGTGAGGATAAGCGAAAAAATCACTTCTTGACCTGGCGGTTTTGAAGCTCCGGAGGCAGGGGCGCATTTTTGAGCATTTCTTTCGCCCTGGCCGTTTTTTCAGGAAATAGATCTACACCCACGTACTTGTCCAGTTCTGGGTTATATCTGCCGGTGTAATCGTCAGTCGAGAGGTCTACCTTTGTTAGTATTCGCCTTACCATCTTAACAATTTCCATAAGTTTAGAACAGTTTTGATACAAGAAAAGCTTCGTAATTTACATTCTTTTCGAAAGGAAACCACGTGCCACGCAGATATCCCCAGACTTTGTAAATTTGGCTTATGGCTTCGAAGTTGTTACCGATGATGATTCTGTACAACCTGTTTCTTGCCGCTGTGCTACCAGTAATATACACAGAAACTTCGGGATTTTTTGACAAAAAGGTCGCAGTGATTTTGATGACCGTTGCCAAGACTCTCTCCATATCCCCGTTGTCTGTGACGACCCGATCATCAAAGTCAACCCCATGATCTGTACAATCACCAAAACCCAAGTTAGCGATGTCATTTTGAATCATCTGAAACTTGACCATTTTAGTCACACTTTTATGCTTTCCCTTGCTAACAAATATATAGACTTCATCAGGGACGGCATATTCAAATTCATAGTGCGGTTCTTCCATTTGTAGTGAAGTGCGTGTAACCGGTGCTAAGGTTTTAATTATCTAAGTACACAGTATCTGGTTATACTCGATCAAAGTACCACCGGCCGGTTCCGCTGAACGATCGGCATTTCACAAAACCGACACGCTCACCGTAACAGATTCTCCCTTACTTTTGCCCCTAATCCAAAAACCAATACATTCAAACATGATTGCAGTAATCCAGCGCGTCAGCAGCGCTTCGGTGACTATCGACGGAAAAGTGAAGGGACAGATTCAAACCGGCTTTATGGTGCTGCTGGGCATAACACGTTCCGATTCGCAGGAGGATATCGAATGGCTGGGAAGGAAAATTATTGGCTTGCGCGTGTTTAATGATCAGGAAGGGAAAATGAATCTTGATTTAAAAGCAGTCGACGGTGATATCCTGCTGATCAGCCAGTTCACGCTGCACGCGAGCACAAAAAAAGGCAACCGCCCCTCATTCATCGAAGCCGCCAGACCGGAAATCGCAATTCCCCTCTATGAAAAGATGATCGCATTCCTAGGCCAAGAGGTCGGAAAGCCCATTCAGACAGGAAAATTCGGTGCGGATATGAAAGTGGCGCTGCTCAACGACGGCCCGGTCACCCTCGTCATCGACTCAAAAAACAGGATTTGACACTGAAATATTCACTCATTTCCAGTTCCACAGCAAATCATTCACACATTCCCCGTTACACAGCGGCTCATTCACACATTCACTCATTCCCCGTTCCACGGCGGCTCATTCACACATTGACTCATTCGATCATTCACTCATTCACTCATTCACTCATTCCCCGTTCCACGGCGGCTCATTCACTCATTCCCCGTTCCACGGCGGATCATTCAATCATTCAATCATGTCCATCCAAGAAGCACAAGATCAGGTTGATCAATGGATCAAAATTTACGGCGTAAGATACTTTTCAGAACTGACCAATATGACTATCCTCACCGAAGAGGTAGGTGAGCTCGCGCGCATTATGGCGCGAACCTACGGCGACCAGTCTTTCAAAAAATCGGATATGGGGAAAGACCTGGGCGATGAAATGGCTGACGTGCTATGGGTGCTGATATGCCTGGCCAATCAGACAGGCATTAATCTGACCGAGGCATTTGAGAAGAATCTCGCCAAGAAAACCGACCGCGATAAGGACCGGCATAAACAAAATACGAAGCTGCAATAAACCTCCTGCCAGTGTGCAGTCAGGATTGCTAAGCAGCACATTGCGCGAAGTTCTTAGCTGCAAAACAGAACAGGCCCGGAAATCCGGGCCTGTTCTGCATTTATTTTTCCGAAATGATAATATTAAATATCCAACAACAAACGGGTCGGGTCTTCGAGGAGCTGTTTCACGCGAACCAGGAAGCTCACTGAGTCTTTACCGTCGATAGTCCGGTGGTCGTATGACAGTGCCACGTACATGATCGGACGAACGACGATCTGGCCATCAATCACCACCGCGCGTTCAACGATATTATGCATACCGAGGATCGCCGATTGCGGCGCGTTAATGATCGGAGTTGAAAGCATTGACCCGAAAATACCGCCGTTGGTGATCGTAAATGTACCACCCGACATTTCATCGAGGCCCAGTTTACCGTCACGCGCACGAACCGCCAGACGAACGATTTCTTTCTCAACGCCCGCGAACGACAGGTTCTCAGCATTGCGGATCACCGGCACAACCAATCCGCGCGGTGTAGATACGGCTACTGAAATGTCCGCAAAATCGTTGTAAACCAGCTCTTCTCCGTCGATATAGGCATTCACGACCGGGAAGTCTTTCAACGCCACGGTTACCGCCTTCACGAAGAACGACATGAAACCAAGTCCTACCTCGTGTTTTTCTTTGAATTTATCTTTGAACTTCGCACGCAAATCCATGATCGGCTTCATATCCACTTCATTGAAAGTGGTGAGCATAGCCGTTTCATTTTTCACTGCTACCAGGCGACGGGCGATGGTTTTGCGCAACGACGTCATTTTCTCGCGGCGGGATGCACGGGCGCCCGCAGGAGCTGCGGCGGCAGGAGCAGCGGCAGCGGCCGGTTTAGCAGCGGCAGGAGCAGCAGCCGGAGCCGCTTTTTCAGCCTTCAATGCATCGTCTTTCATGATTTTGCCTCCTGAGCCGGAACCGTTTACATCTTTCGGATCGATTCCTTTTTCTGCCAGGATTTTCGCGGCAACAGGCGATGCGTGTTTCTCGCTGTAACCTTTATCAGCAGGCGCAGCAGCAGCCGGGGCCGATGCTTGCGGAGCTGACGAGGCCGATGCAGGAGCACCCTCCGTTTGCGCGATGGTACAGATCACCGCACCGATCGACAACGTGTCGCCTTCTTTTCCGACGATCGTCAATATACCGGCTGCTTCCGCAGGGAGTTCAAATGTCGCTTTGTCCGATTCCAGTTCGCACAGGATTTCGTCCACAGTCACGTAGTCACCATCTTTTTTGCTCCAAGAAGCGATTGTTACTTCGCTGATAGACTCTCCTACCGCGGGAACTTTCATTTCATACACCTGGCCTGTCGTAGCCGCTGGTGCTGCCGCGGGGGTTTCAGCTTTCGCCGGCTCGGGTGCCGGAGCTGCCGCAGGAGCCGATGCCGCCGCAGGAGCAGCCGCTTCTGCTTTCGGAGCTGTTGCTTTCGGTGCCGCGCCGTTGGCAGCTTCTATGGTCGCGATCAGGTCACCGATGTTCAATGTATCGCCTTCCTGTGCTTTAATATGCAATATACCTTCTGCTTCCGCGGTCAGTTCAAATGTCGCTTTGTCCGAATCCAGTCCGCAGATCACCTCGTCCATCTTCACAAAATCGCCATCATTTTTGAACCAGTTTCCTATCGTAACCTCGGTAATCGACTCGCCAACGGGCGGTACTTTTATTTCAATTTCAGCCATTTTATGTGCAATCTTGTTATTGAATTGAGTCAAAAATTATAGGAATATCATTCAAAAGCTCTGCTGATAATCTCGGCCTGCTCTTTCGCATGGATTTTCGAGAAACCAGTCGAAGGCGACGCGCTTGGTTCGCGGGCGATTACCTGCAACGGCTTCACGCCTTTGTACATGCGCAGCATGAACGTCCATCCTCCCATGTTGAAGGGCTCTTCCTGTACCCAGTACACACTTGCATTTTCATACTGGCTCAGGTGTGCGTCGATCTGCGTTTGCGGGAACGGGTGCATTTGTTCCAGACGGATGATCGCCACGTCGTCACGCTTGTCGGCCTGCTGTTTTTCGTATAGTTCGTAATACAGCTTGCCGGTGCAAAGCAACACTTTCTTCACTTTCTTCGGATCAGCAAAAGTATCGCCGATGGTTTCCTGGAAAGTACCGCTCACCAGGCTGTCGACCGGCGAAACGCAAAGCGGGTGGCGCAGCATCGACTTCGGCGACATTACGATCAACGGCTTGCGGAACGGGAATTTCAACTGACGGCGCAGCAAGTGGAAGAAGTTGGCTGGCGTGGTAACGTTCGCTACAATAATGTTATAGTTGGCCGAAAGCTGCAAATAGCGCTCCGGACGGGCATTCGAGTGTTCTGGACCTTGCCCTTCGTAACCGTGCGGCAACAACATCACCAGCCCTGTCCAGCGATCCCATTTGGTTTCGCTCGATGTTACGAATTGGTCGATCGTCACCTGCGCGCCATTGGCAAAGTCACCAAATTGCGCTTCCCAGATCACCAGTGCATTCGGATTGGCCATTGAGTAACCGAATTCGAACCCGAGAACACCATATTCCGAAAGCAGGGAGTTGTAAATCATGAACTGGCCCTGGCCTTCCTGAATGTGCTGCAAGCTATTGTATGCCGCATTGGTTTCCACATCGCGCAATACTGCGTGGCGGTGCGAGAATGTACCGCGCTGCACATCCTGACCGCTCAATCGAACGATGTTGCCTTCCGCGAGGATCGAACCGTAAGCGAGCAATTCGGCAGTGGCCCAGTTTACTTCTTTTTTATCAAAAATCATCTGCTCACGGTCTTTGAGCAGCTTATCGATTTGTTTCAGCCTGTTGAAATTCTCGGGCGTTTTGATCAGCGCCTGACCAATTTTTTCCAACTGTTCCAGCGGCACGCCGGTTTCGGGCGATTTTTCAAAATCTTCCGGTTTCGACTTACGCAGCTTGTGCCACTCTTCTTCCAGTTTCGGAAGCGTGTAAGGCAATGCTTTTTGCTTCACCATATCGAGGCGTTCCTGCAATAGTTGCTTGAACTCCTTATCCATGGTATCGGCCAGCTGTGCATCCACGTCACCCCGTTCTGCGAGCGTTTTCTGGTAGATTTCGCGCGGGTTCTGATGCTTATCGATCGATTTGTACAGAACCGGCTGCGTAAATTTCGGTTCATCCGCCTCATTGTGTCCATGACGGCGGTAACAAACCATATCAATAAAAATGTCCTTATTGAATTTCTGACGGTACTCCACCGCAAGGCGCATACAATACACCACCGCCTCCGGATCGTCGCCATTGACGTGCAATACAGGTGCATCCACGATTTTGGCGATGTCCGTACAGTAAATCGACGAACGTGCATCCACAAAGTCGGTGGTAAAACCAACCTGGTTATTGATCACAAAATGGATCGTACCACCCGTGTAGTAGCCGTTCAATCCCGACATCTGGGTTACTTCATACACGATACCCTGGCCGGCCACAGCAGCGTCGCCGTGGATCAGAACGGGCAATACGCGATCGTAATCGCTATCGTACATGCCATCGGCGCGGGCGCGGACGTAACCTTCCACCACCGGGTTCACCGCTTCGAGGTGCGATGGGTTCGGGGCGAGCTTCAAATGCACTTTATTACCATCTTTGGTGGTGATCTGGCTCGCAAAACCCATGTGGTATTTCACGTCGCCGTCTCCCCAAACCTGGTCGGGCAGGTTCCCTTCGAACTCATTGAAGATTTGTCCGTAGGTTTTCTGCATGATATTCGCGAGCACGTTCAGGCGGCCGCGGTGCGCCATACCGATCATCACTTCCACCACGCCCATTTCGGCGGCTTTATTGATCATCGCGTCGAGCGCGGGGATGGTCGTTTCACCACCTTCGAGCGAAAAGCGTTTCTGACCGAGGTATTTTGTATGCAGGAAGTTTTCAAAAACAACCGCCTCGTTCAGTTTTGAAAGAATGTGTTTTTTCTCATCGATCGAGAATGACATAGTCAATGCTTCCTTCTCGATTTTTTTGCGCAACCAGCTTTTTTGCTCGCGGTCGCGGATATAGAGGTATTCAAAACCAATATTGCTTGCGTAGATCTTTTTCAGTGCGTCCACGATCTCACGCAGGGTGGCCGGACGATCAAAGACCTCAATACCGGCTTCAAAAACAGTATCGAGGTCTTCGGGTCCCAGATTAAAATCAGCAATGTCCAATTGCGGGCGGCGGTCTTTCCTTTTCTGGATCGGGTTCGTGGTCGCCAGCAGGTGGCCTCTCGACCTGTATCCGCGGATCAAATGCACCACTTCCATTTCCTTGCGGATGCGCGCAGGATCGGCTTTGCCGGCTACCGATGCTTCTTTGCCGTTGGCGGAGCCATTAGCGTGACCGTTGCCGGATACCGGATATTTTTGGTAAAAATCATAACCTTCAAAAAACTTCTGCCAGCCCTCGTCCACGGAGGCTGCATCTTGCTTATAAGAATTGTACAATTCTTCAATATAAGCGGCGTCGGAATTTGCTATATAAGTGTATTTATCCATCACAAAAGTGAGTAGTTCATTTATGGCACAAAGGTACGAGACTTATGTAAAGATTACGAATAAAAATATCCTTTTAACTCAACCAAAAACACGATTTAGAATGGTTCCCGACGTCAGAATTTCTGAAAGCCTTTCGGATTCGGAATAAATTTCAGCATGAGCTCGTGAATGCCTTTCGGGCCGGAGTAGCTTGCATAAATCTGCTCGGCCTGCCGGGTGCTGTAAAAATACCCCAACCTCACGTTCTTTCCCGCCTGAACCTCAGCGGTTAACTGCAAATAATCCACTTTCGCGGCAAAACCGCTGATCCCCCCTCCCACACGATAAGACGCGCCAAGGCCTACCTTCTCCCTGAACCAGAATCGCGATCCGATGTCGAATCTCAGTTTGTGGTCCTTTTCCTGCACCAGCAGGATATGCGGCAACATCATGATATCATCGCCCAGGTCGTGGCTCCCACCCGCCATGATGTATAGCGGCCGCCGGTAAAGTGAACCAACCAACTGGTCCCCGAATCTCTGGGAAAGCAGCTCCGGCTTCGATATCCCCACATACCATTGCTCCGACCGCAGCCAGGCGCCAAGGCCGAAACTTCCCATTGCCCGGTTGTTGCCAATATTTCTTCCATCCGAAACGGGTAAAACATTGATGCCGCCCTGCGCGCCCAGCCCCAGTTTCCAGGTATCGGAAATGCCGAGGTGGAATGCGAAAGACCCTACAAACCCGGTGGTTGTGAAATAGCTGGTCTGGTCGTTCAATGCCTGGAAACCAATCCCAAACTTTCCGTTAGCGATGGCTCCGTCGGCCGCGAAAGTCTGGCTGGTGGGCGAATTGGGGATATTGAACCACTTCCTGCGGAAAATGGCGGTCATATTAAAGTCCTCGCGCACACCCGTAAAGCCGGGATTGATCGACATCGGGTTCTGCACGTATTGCTCATACAGCACTTCGCGTTGCGCGAAAGCGGCGCTGCCGGCAGTAAAAACGAGCATTCCGGCAATGATAATTCGCTTCATAAGTTCAGGTGTGTTCTTGAATATCATGGGCACTGAAAATGGGTTTTTGTAAATAAAAATGGCAGGAGAGTCTATCTCTTGCCATTTTTAGAACTCTTGTATAATGCTTTTCTACTGCTGTGTTATGTCAAAAATCATAACCCAATGTTACGTAAGGAATGGGTTTATTGGTGTAACCATTATCGACACCCCAGGCGTAATCAAATTTCGCATAGAAACCGAATAGCGTAGTTCTCACGCCGGCTCCGTAGCCCATCAGATAAGGGTTTTTATAGTTGGTAACTGTTGCTCTGAATGTCTCGCTCTGGTCTACGATGATTTGCGTGTTCAGGCTGTTGTTTTCGCTGAATGGCCCTTTGCCCGTCCACGCCGTTCCGATATCCCCGAAGCCGACGATCTGGAAGTTACGCAGGAAGCTCGAAGTGATCGCTCCGCGGTACAGGTATTTCACGAGGGGTATTCTCAATTCCGCATTCAGCAACATGTAGCTCGTACCCGACAGCCTGTTGAGCCTGAAACCGCGCAGGTTAGTCGCGAAATCGGCGAAGAAGATGTCGCGGTTATCACGCTGGAAATTGAGCGGGTTGTCTCCGGTGCGGTTTTCTTTCCGGTTACCGATCCAGTTTTCCATACCGCCGAGGATGTTCTGCTTCGGCGCCCGCCCGCCCGAATGGCTGGCCGCCGCGCGCACTGCCAGGATCAGGTCGCGGTGGATTTTTTGATAATGACGGAAATCGAGGCTGGCGCGGTTGAAGCTTTCGTTTCCATTGCTCAAACCCTGATAAAGGTCGTAGCGGATCTTGAAACGCGTACCTTCCATCATATTCATCCCATTAACCCGCGTATTGTCGAAAACAAATTCACTGCGCACGCCGCCGTAATTCGAAGCCAGATCCGGGTTAGGCAGCAGCACGTCGATCATTCTCGTGGATGTGAACATCGGCGACACCGAAAGGCGGCTAGTCGTTGAGAATGGGTATGACGCCGTGAACATCAGCTGGTTGAACCGGTATTTCTGGATCAAACCTTCCGAATCGTTGTAAAGTGTTCTTCTATCCACACGCAGGCCGAAATCGACGCGATAGGTGTTATTGTTGTATTCAGCAAACAAATCGCTGTTCCTGAAATTGGACGAAATGAAAATACCGGCCTTTATGACGTGGTTTTCGAGCAAATCGTTCATCGAAATGGACTGCGCGTAGCCGAAACCGCGGATCGGGTCAATGCGCCAGTCGGACGCCGCGTCGTTGGTGATAAACAGTCCTTTGTAATTATACGGCCCTTTGATCGCGATGTTCTCGCGGACAGCCCTTGTGCGGGATGCTACGCCGGGTGTAGTCGGGAAAGTGCCGCGGTTCCTTCTCGATTCGAAGGATTTCAGTACATCCTCGTCAAACTCATAATTATCCGTGTCCACTTCGCCATCTTTCAACGCGAGCTTCGGCGCTTGTCCGGCCTGGGCAGCTTTCGCAGCGGAATCTGCATTCACAGCCGGGGCTGCGGCGTTGGCAGCTCCTGCATTGCCCGCACTGGCAACATTCAGGGCCGGCGGGTTCACCGTGGTGTTCAGGTCGAAGCTGTTTTTGTAGGCGGCAGTGTAATAGCCGTCGTTCAGATAAGTGTAAGCCAGCGCGCCACCCGCAGCTTTCAGGTTCACATCCGCATTGCGAATGTTCTGAATGTAATTGGTAAGCTGCGAGCTGGTTTGCGAAGCACGGTTGTATTTGTAAAGGTTGTTAACGCCTTTACCATTGGAAAGGTAAACCACATCATTATCATCAGCATAAACAGGCGTCACTTTCGTCTTGCCCTCGGTTTCGACCAATTTCACAATGGTGCCGGTCCTCGGTGCACCGTCATGCTCGAAGATCGTGTAGGAAGGTGCAATGGATTTGAAATTACCCTTATCCCCTGTGCCTAGCGAATCAACCGGACGGTTGGAAGAGAACACTACGCGGCGTGATGATCCCTGAATAAATCTTGGAGAAAGATCATCATAAAGGTCGTTGGTTAGCGGCAAGGTGGAGGCGCGGGCTACGCTGATCAGGAAGAGGTCGTTCTGGCCCGCTTTGTCGGCGCTTACGGCGAGCATGCTGCCGTCGTGCGAGACGTCCATATCAACGATCTGGTCAAGTCCGCGGATGTTGCGCTTCGTCTTGATCCTGATCTTTTTGGTACCGACGTTTTCGTACATGTAGAGATTCTTCTTGTCGTTTTCGTTGGCCAAAATGGTCAGTACATTGTTCTTGGACCATCCCAGCAGCGGCGGCTGGGTTTTCATGCGGCCGCCGATGATGTCGAGCTTACCTTGGCGCACCACTTTCTTCGAACCCGACTCGCTGTCAAACAGATACACGCGATAGCGACCGTTTTTGATTTCGCTCACCGCCGTAAATTTCTTGTCCGGCGACACCTTGATCACCGCGCTCGCGTCGGTTACATTGAATTCGTTCAGCTTGTATTTCCAGGTCGGATTGGGATCAGTATAAAACTGCTCTGCGTTTTTGGTCTGGTTCAAATAATAGGCCCGCCAGTCGCGCAGGAAGCGGTTGTAGGATTGCACGCCGAGCGTGGACGTGATACTCGTTTGCTCGGTGCGGATAATGCGGGTAAGGTTCAAAATGTCGGAGATTTTGTCCTTTCCGTAACGTTCCGCTATGTAATTCCAGATCGAATGCCCGATGAGCGTCGCGTCGTCGCCCTGCATCAGGGTGGGCTTGCGCACATTGCGGTTTTTGAAGAAATCCCGCATGTAATCGTTCAGCTCCGGCGACCAGCCTTCGGCAATGTAAGCGGCCGTTCCGGTCATAAACCACTCTGGCAATGTGAGCAGCAGCGAGCTTTGTAATGCCTCTTTCATGTTACCGCCATACAGCATGTCATACACGAAAAGGAGGCTGATATCCCGCACAAGTTTCTTGCGAAAACCGATTTGATCGCCTGTATAGGCCACTTCCACGCGTGATTGTGCAAGATTGAGTTTCTGGTCCGAAAGGTTATCCAGCACCGAAAGGCCCATATTGCTCTGTTCGAGCTCCGCGGGCGAGTTGTAGAGGAATATCTTTACCCGGTTATAAGGCGTCCAGCCGAGTACGTCCGTGATTTTATCAAATTCGCTTTCCGCATACTGGGCCGTCAGCCTGGCGAGTGAAGTGCCGCCCTGATGATGGTAGATCTCAAAGTTCGTGGTCCGGAAGATCTTCCAGTTGAACTTCTTATACTGGACCCGGTTCTTTCCAAAAGTCTCCTGTGAAGGATAGCGCTGTGCTATTGATTCTGAAAATAATCCTAAAACCGTTAAAAGACCGATCGAAAAGGTTAATGTGTAAATATATCTTCTGCTCATAGTGCTAAGGCTGACTTCAACGGAAATATAACGAAAAATACCTTTTTATATTCACTAGCGGGTTCAATTCTTTCCCGTAAATCAGGTGGTTACAAAACTCTTTTGCCAGAAACGGTGCGAGCGTAACACCCTTCGTACCTAACCCATTGAAAATACACACATTAGCGAATTCCGGGTGGATACCGATCAACGGCCGCCGGTCGCGTACAGATGGACGGATGCCCGCATGAGCGGCTGTCAGCGTGTAATCTGCGTTCAGCAATCCGCGTAATTTCAATTCAAGCTCTTCCGTGGCCTCCTCCGTTGCCTCCCAATCGAGCGGGTTCCAGGAGTAGGTTGCTCCCACTTTCATCCTATTCTTCGACACCGGCAATGCAAAAATCCCCTGGTTGATGATGTACGGTTTCAGTGAAACGTCGGTCGTGATTTCCAGGATTTGTCCTTTTACCGGCGTAAACGGCAGCCAGTTGAACCAGTCGTTTTGTAACGCAAAAAAACCCTGGGAAAAGATGACGGTTTTGAACCGTTTGCCCCGCCATTCAATGCCTTCGTCTGCCCGCGAAAGGTCAGCTGGATCGAAGGTCGCTTCTACATATAAATTCCGTTCCTGAAAATATGCGCGGCTGGCGTCGAGCAATGCCGGCAGATCGATCCAGCCCGCTTGCACCACTTCCAAACCGCCGAAATCAGCATGCACATACGGCATTTCGCTCGCACGGTCGGGTGAGGATGCTACGTAAGGGCTAATGCCGGGATCAGCCGTTTGCGCGAGATAGGTGTTTTGTTCTTCGATGGACCGGAAGGGACGGTAAATGGGCGTCAGGTGCATTAGCTTACATCCCAACCTTTGCTCCAAACCTCCGTAAAATGTGCGGGCGTAAGGAAACAGATCATCCGCCAGCCAGGTTTTTACCAGTTTTTTGCCCGTCAGCGGGTTAAAAATACCCGCCGCGACACGCGAAGAAGAAGGCATGGAGGAATCGCCGGCAATCTGGAAACTTTTGCCCGAATCGTGCAAATGCCAGGCGACGGAGGTGCCGCCTATCCCCTGCCCTATGATGAGAAATTCGTAGTCAAACTGCTGCATATCAGGCTTTATCGGCGGCGCGACGTCTGAGTGAGAGCCCGATTTGCTCGTCGGCCAGGCGCACCACCAGTTCCACCTGCTCATCCAGGGTCATGAACGAATTATCGATGTAAATGGCATCTTCGGCCTGCCGGAGCGGGCTTTCGGCGCGGTTGGTATCGATATGGTCGCGGGTTCTAAGGTTCTCGAGAACTACGCCCAGATCCACGATATCGCCCTTTTCCATCAATTCGAGCTGGCGGCGCTGCGCGCGGATCAGCGGGTCGGCGGTCATGAAGATTTTCAGCTCGGCCTGCGGAAATACGACGGTGCCGATGTCGCGGCCGTCCATGACAATCCCTTTGGTTTTGCCCATGCGCTGCTGCTGCGCCACCAATGCATGCCGTACTTCGGCAATGGCGCTCACCTCGCTCACCCGCTCCGAAACGTACATTTTGCGGATCTCGTCTTCGACATTCAAGCCGTTCAGATAGGTGTCGTTGCGGCCCAGTTCGGGGTGGCGGCGGAAGGAAATCTGCACTTTGGACAATGCCTGCTCGATTTCCCTGGGATTGGTAAGACTTATATGATTTTGGATAAAATACAGGGTAACAGCCCTGTACATCGCACCGGTGTCGATGTAAGGGTAATTCAATTGCTTGGCAACCAGTTTTGCGGTCGTGGATTTCCCACAACTCGAATAACCGTCGATCGCAACGATAATCTTGGGCATATCGGAAAGTGTAATTTTACAGATCGTAAAAATACATTTTTAAAGCTCATTCCCCGGCCAGCTTCACAAACAAATGTTCGTCGAGCACCAGGTCGTTTTTGATAATGGCCTTTCGGTGAATGGCTTCGAGCTTGTAACCAGCTTTTACCAACACGCGCATCGAGGCCGGGTTGGTCTCAAAAACGCCCGCGTAGAGCCTGGTAATGGTGGTATGAGTGAAAATCCAGTCGGTCATTTGCACCACGGCGGCGGTGGCAATTTTGAGGCCCCAGTAGGGTTCGCCCAGCCAGTAGCCTATTTCGGCATTGTTGCGGTGAATATCTTCCTGCCGGAGCACGCCGATGCCCCCTACAAAATCTTCGTGATGGTAAATGGCCTGGTGAAAACTTTCGCCGCTGTGCCGGCTGTTGCAGAAATCAATCCAGTAATGTGCGTCGGAAATGGTGTAGGGCGAAGGAAAATTATCCCTCACCTGGGCCACCACATTTTGATTATTGGCTAGTTCCGCCAGCCTTTGGGCGATATTCCTCGTAAATGGCCTTAGCGTAACTTGTTCATTCATTGCATATTACTCATTTTCGAGCAGGAAGATTACCATGCTGCGTGCACCGTGCGCGCCGATGACGAGCGATTGCTCAATATCCGCAGTTTTGGACGGACCTGCAATGAAACATCCCCAGCCGAGCGTGTCCTGCAAGCGCATATATGCCTCATGCATATTGTTCACGAGCGCGTTACGCGGGATCACGAACGCGAGGTTTTGGGTAATAAACGGCAGCACGCGATGCGGCAGGTATTGGTCCGAAACCCAGACCGCCCCATTCTCCGCCACCCCGAATTCCGCCTGCACGATGGCTATTTCCACCGTTTCCAGCTCATGTGGGTCGGAGACGTTCAGGCTGAAATCCGCCCAGCCACTCAATGCAGGGATGGTAGTAGCGCGGTTCGCGATTCCTGTGTAGAGTTCTTCCGCCTTCGCCGCAAGCTCTTCGAGGTTTTTCACCACGATTACTTCCGTGTAAATCGCCGACAGCATTTCGCGAAATTTGTCTTCGGTATTCTCAAAGTCGCTGGCGAAAGTCGTTACCGCGGGCAATGCTACTTCCTCCGGCTTATTCTGTCTGATTTGGCCTAAAATTTTATCTCGTGAGCTCATTGTCAGTTCTTTCTGTTACGGACGTACCAATCGCGGAAACTTTCCTTCGGCGGCTCCGGCATATCGCGTTGTTTGTACCAGGGGTTCAATGCATTATTGACCATAAACGGCATGGCGCGCATTACCGTCCGCCCCATCCTGCCCGACCATTGGTAAAACCTCGGCGCGGCCAGCATGGTCGACATGGCGCGGATACCTATTTCCTTGCTTTTCGGCACATGGCCTTCTTTTGCCAGCACTTGTCTCCATTTATAAAGCTGGTCGTGAATGTCGATTTTCACAGGGCACACGTTGGAGCAACTGCCGCACAATGTGCTTGCAAACGGCAAATCGGCATTTTTGGTCATATCCAGGTTCGGCGCGAGAATGGAGCCGATCGGTCCGGCGACGGCATTATGGTAGCTATGCCCGCCGCTTCTTCTGTAAACCGGACAAGTGTTCATACAAGCTCCGCAGCGAATGCA
Organism: Dyadobacter fermentans DSM 18053; assembly: GCF_000023125.1. Classification (NCBI taxonomy): domain Bacteria; kingdom Pseudomonadati; phylum Bacteroidota; class Cytophagia; order Cytophagales; family Spirosomataceae; genus Dyadobacter; species Dyadobacter fermentans. The sequence continues at coordinate 6,900,807 of NC_013037.1, read as the reverse complement.
TTTCAATGAGTTCCTGAAATCCTTCCGGCCCAGCTGCGTACTGCGCCCATTATCCACGATCACAATGTGCATTTCCTGCCCTTCGCGCGGCTTCTTGAAATGGCTGCTGTAAGTAGTAATCGGCTGACCAGTGGCGCTTCGGGCGAGCAGGCGGAGGAAAACGCCCAGATGTTCCTGCTTTGGAATTATCTTCTCAAAACCCATGCAGGCAATGTGAATGTCGGCCAAATGCGCACCCATATCGGCATTACCTTCGTTGGTTGACACAACAAAACCGCCGGTTTCGGCTACGGCGAAGTTCACGCCTGTTAAAGCCGCGCGGCGTGTCAGAAACTTGTCGCGTAAATGCTGGCGGGCGGCTTCGGTGAGGTATTGCGGGTCGGTAGCGCCGGCGTCGGTGCCGAGGTGCTCATGGAAAAGATCGCCGATATCCTTCTTTTTCAGGTGGATAGCGGGTAGCACGATGTGGCTCGGCGGCTCGTTGCGGAGCTGCACGATGCGCTCGCCCAGGTCGGTGTCGATCACTTCAATGCCGTTCTTTTGCAGGAATTCGTTCATATGACATTCCTCGGTGAGCATCGACTTGCTTTTCACCATCTTGTCGATCTTGTGCTTCTTCAAAAGCCCGAGCACAATCTCATTATGTTCGGCCGCATTGGCTGCCCAATGCACCTGCACACCGTTTTCCTTTGCTTTTTGTTCAAAAGATATCAGCAGCTCGTCGAGGTGCGAGAGTACATAATGCTTGATACCCGACGCGGCGTCGCGCAGCTGTTCCCATTCGGGGAGTTGTTTCGATGATTTATCGCGTTTCTGGCGCACGAACCACAGGGTTTCGTCATGCCAGTTTACGTAAGGTTCGTCTCTGTTGAACACCTCGGAAGCGTCCGCGTGCTCCATTACTGTTTTGGACATAGCTGCCTTAACAATTAGATAATGGTACTTAAAGAAGAATAAGATTTGTACTTTTCACATTCGTTGCACTATTTCAAGTTTGCAGTTTGTTTAATAAACAACTTTTTACAAATCGAAAAAATGCTATTTTCTTGTATTGCAATATCTTATACTTTTGAATCAACAAAGTTTTTCGATCGGGGCATCGGAGTCTGAACTAAGTTCAGTTTAACTTTTTTTAGACATTAAATATTAACTCCTATGAAAACCAAAAACACTCTTATTATCGCAGCCCTGACGGGTTTGCTGCTATCAGGATCGGCATTCGCAGCCAATGCCCAGGACAACATCGCTACCGCAGATAAAACTGAAAATGCTTCAACCAAGCTGACGGTTCTGCAGGTGAAACCATTGCAATTCCGCGTTTCTTATAATAATCCAATTTCAAAGAGTGTAGTTGTACGTATTCTGGATAACGAAAAGAATGTGCTTTTCTCAGAAAATCGTAAAGTTGAAAACAACTACCTGAAATACTTCGATTTATCAACTTTGATGGACGGTACTTACACGTTCGAAATCACGGATGGTAAAGAGAAGACTGCACAATCGTTTGATATTTTGACTACAACCAGCCGCGTTGTTTCTTCAATTAACTAACAACGGGCGCTTCTCAGATTCCATCCTCTTGAAATGAATGCCACGCAGCATTTCGCCTGACAGCATTCAGCAAACTTTGTATAAACCGGGGCTCAATAAGCGGGCTCTGGTTTTCTTTTTGAGATACTGGCATTCAAAATTTCCGCAATGTGCTTCACCTGCACATTCGAATTACCGCGCTTCAGAATGCCGCCCAAATGCATGAGGCAGCTCATATCGGAGCCGGTAATATATTCCGCATTGTGGCGAATGTGATCGGCGACGCGGTCCTTGCCCATTTTCACGGACACGGCTTCCTCGCTCACACAAAACGTCCCGCCGAACCCGCAGCATTCATCCGTGCGGTCGAGGTCGATCAGCTCGATGCCTTTTACCTGTTTCAAAAGCGATACCGGCTTCGAGTACGGCGCCGCATTCAGCTCCGACATTTGGGACAAATGCAGCCCGCGCTGCCCGTGGCAACCCTGATGTAAGCCCACGCGATGCGGAAATTCCGCTTCAATGCGATCTATTTTCAAAACGTCGGTCAGAAATTCGACCAGTTCGTAAACCCTCTTTCTCAGCACTTTCGATTCGTCGGCCTTGTTATCGGCCTTCAAATGGTCTTTAATGTGCAGCACACAACTTCCCGACGGCGAAACCACGTAGTCGCAATCTTTGAACTGATCGTAAAAGAGATTGTCGCACGAGCGCGACAGGTGTTCGAATCCGGAGTTGGCCATCGGCTGGCCGCAGCACGTCTGGTTCAGCGGAAATGTGACCGTACAGCCCAGTTTTTCAAGCAGTTCCAGTGTTGCAATCCCTACCTGCGGGTAAAATTGATCTACATAGCACGGAATAAATAATCCGATCTTCCAATTTGAGTAACTCATTTTCTACCAAAATTCAATGGTGGCCTGAATGGGATAGTGATCAGAAACGTCCGGATAATTTCGGATCACTTTGTAGTTTTTGATGCGGACCTTGTTGTTGAGCAAGGCAAAAATGTAATCGAGCCGGTCGCCCGGTAAACCTTCGTTCCAGGTCTGCATCTGTGACCCGCGCGCAGCGTCCTGCCAGTTTCTGCGGAACGAAAAATAAGGCTGTTCGTTCGGTCGGGCGCCCATATCCATGCCCAAAAGCACAGGCTGGACGCTATTCACGAGCATTTGATTGATATATGCGGCCTGCAACGCGCGGTCCATCACCGAAGCATATTCGAGCCGGGAGTTGCAAAACCGGAAGGTAACCGAGCGCGACAGTTTGATCAATCCGCATTGCAGCACTTTCGGGTCGGCACCGGGCGTTTTGGGCAGGTGAATGACCTGTGTTTTCTCCATCGGCCAGTTCGAAAGTATGCCCAGTCCCTGCGTTCCATTATCATTGGTATCGGCCACGGCGTAGGAATAATACATGCCCGTTTGCGCGGCGATCTGCCTCAATTGGAACTGCACTTTTCCCTTATCCACGAGGCTGTCCACCGCTTGTAATGCCACCAGATCGGGGTCATTTTCCTTAATTATCCTCAAAATATCCCTGAGATTCGACTCCTCCTGGTTGTTCAGCCCATGCCGGATGTTGAAACTCATCAACTTCACTTCCACAGCCTGGCGAGGCTGCGACGAAAGCAATGTAAATGATAATACTAGAATGGATAATGCGTAAAAAAGCCTACTCAACCTGTTCGAATGCTAGTTCCTACTACGACCGTTATTCTCAGAGGGTAAAAATCTGTTCCATCAAAACCCATTTTTCACCGGGTTTTGCAGTGGGTAATGCTTGTTGGTATTTCCACATGAGCTGCTCCCACTCCTGCACTTTGGGGTTGGAAGCATCCATTTGGGATTTGGTTTCAAAACTGAAATCGTCCTCCGTTTCCATGATCATGAATAGCCGGTTTCCGACGCGGTAAATGTCCATCACGGTAATGCCGGCATCGGTAATGCTCTTATGGATTTCGGGCTGGATCTTTTTATGGTAACCCTCGTACTCCGCGATCATCTGCGGGTCGTCCACGAGGTCCACCGCGAGGCAATATCTTTTCATAACAGTAATTAAATGTCGAGGTTGTAAAAGCGCCTCGCGTTGTTTCCCATCACATCGCGCACTTCGTCGTCGGAGAACATGCTCAGGTAGTCCGTCAGGATTCCCTTTGCGCCTTCGTACTCGCCCGCGACCAGGCACACAGGCCAGTCGGAGCCGTACATGATGCGTTCCGTGCCGAACGCTTCGAAAACCACATCGAGGTATGGTCGGAAATCCGCTTTTTCCCAATGCTGCCAGTTGGCTTCGGTTACCATGCCTGATACTTTGCAATGCACGTTCGGCAGTTCGGCGAGACGACGGATGTCGTCCGCCCAGGGCTGCAATTCCTGCGCTTTGATGAGCGGCTTGGCAATGTGGTCCAGCACGAAATGCACGTTCGGCAGTTTTACCGCGAAGTTGAATGCTTCTTTCAACTGGTTTTGGTAAATGAGAATGTCGTAAGTGAAATCAAATGCGACCAATGTTCCCACTCCTTTAATAAACTCTGGTTGCAGCAAGAAGCCCTCGGGTTGCCCCTGCGCAACGTGGCGGAAGCCTTTCAGTTTTTCGTATTGTGAATACCTTTCGAGCTGGTCGTACAGATTCACCGCTTTGAGGTCCACCCAACCGACTACGCCCCGCACAAAATCGTTCGCCTCGGCCAAATGCAGCAGAAATTCCGTTTCCGCATCGTTCTGAGAAGCCTGCACGGCCACGCAGCCGTCGACTTTGTTAGCTCTCAGGACCGGCCAAAGGTCTTCCGGCAGGAAATTCCGCCGGATAACCTCCATTTCGGGCGTGATCCATGCATCGCGCTCTTCGTCAAATATCCAGAAATGCTGGTGGGCGTCGATTACCATATATTAAACCGCTTTCCAGGCAATCGCTTCCTGTTTTTGAGCTCCTAATTTTTGAATACCCAATTCTACCACGTCGCCTGCTTTGAGGTAAACCGGCGGCTTCATGCCCAGGCCGACGCCCGCAGGAGTACCGGTGGTGATCACGTCTCCCGGAAGGAGCGTCATGAACTGGCTCAGGTAGCTCACGAGGAACGGAATGTGGAAGATCATATCTGACGTATTGCTGTCCTGGATCTTTTTGCCGTTCAGGCTGAGCCATAAATCGAGGTCATTAGCATTGCCTACTTCGTCGGAAGTGACCAGGTAAGGGCCCAGCGGCGCGAAGGTATCATTACTTTTACCTTTCACCCATTGTCCGCCCCGCTCCATTTGGAACGCGCGTTCCGAATAGTCGTTATGAACGGCGTAACCTGCCACATAATCCAACGCATTGGCCTCGTCCACGTAGCTGGTTCTTTTGCCGATGATCACGGCCAGCTCCACTTCCCAGTCGGTTTTCTCCGAATTTCTCGGGATAACCACCTGGTCGAATGGACCGCACAATGCGGACGTGGATTTAAAGAAAATGATCGGCTCTTTGGGCAGCTCCGTCGCGCCTGACTCGTAGGCGTGCTTGGCATAATTCATCCCAATGCAGACGATCTTCGAAGGACGCGCGATGCACGATCCGTAGCGGAAACCTTCTTCCACTTTCGGCGCAGAAGCCGCATTCGTTTCCAGCCAGCCCGCAAGACGCGCAAGGCCGTCTGTCGCGAAAAATTTCTCGTTGTAATCTTCACCAAATGCCGAAACATCCAGCTTTGTACCGTCCGCCAGTTCTACACCCGGCTTCTCATTTTCAAATGCACCAAATCGAAAGAGTTTCATGGAAAGCGATATTTGGGACGGAAGGAAGCTGTAAGCGATAGGCTGTAAGCTATAAGCTGTAAGCAGTAGGCTTTAACCTGTAAGCAGTAAGCCTGGAAGCTTTATGCGATTTGATTCCTCCGTCTTAGTGTTTAATATTTTATCAATTTTACTTACGTGTATACAGGCTTGGGCTTAAAGCTTATTGCTTAAAGCTTATTGCTTAAAGCTTATTGCTTAAAGCTTATTGCTTATAGCTTAAAGCTTACAGCTTACAGCCTCCTCTAATTATTCAACTTCTCAAACCCTCCATCGATCAAATAATCGCAGCCGGTGATGAAACCTGCCTCGTCGGAGCAGAGGTATAATGCCAGGGCACCGATCTCTTCCGGCTTGGCCATGCGGCCGATGGGCTGGGTTTTGGACAGTTTTTCAAACATTTCCTGCTCTTTGCCCGGATAATTTTTGGAAATAAAACCATCCACAAAAGGCGTATGTACACGGGCAGGCGAAATGCTGTTGCAACGGATTCCGTCCGCCAGATAATCGCGCGCCACCGACAATGTCATGGAATAAACCGCGCCTTTTGCAGTAGAATAAGCAAAGCGGTCGGGTATTCCTACTGTTGCGGCAATGGAAGCCATGTTCAAAATTACGCCGCCGCCGTTTGCTTTGAGGTGTGGAATGGTGGCTGCGAGGCAGTTATAAACGCCTTTGACATTGATATTGATCACGCGGTCAAAATCGATTTCCGCCGTCGTATCCGCCTTGCCGATATGCGCAATACCGGCATTGTTGACAAGGATATTGATCGGGTGCTGCGCTGCGATGGCGTTGATAATGTTCACGACATCCGCCTGTTTGGAGATGTCCAGTGCGTGTGCCTCGGCTTGTCCGCCTTCCGCGGTGATGTCGCTCACCACCTGGTTGGCCAGATCAATGTTGAGTTCGAGAATGTGCACATAGGCGCCCTGCTTCGCGAACGTTTTGGAGATCGCCAATCCGATCCCGCTCGCTCCGCCGGTTACCAGTGCTGTTTTTCCTGTTAGATCAAACATAGATAGTTGCTTTAAAGCCAGGGATTTAAATCCCTGGTTACAATGAAATTATAACGAAACGCCGCGTTTCCATGGGATAAAATCGTCCTGGCCGAGTTGCTGCGCTTTGGTGAGCTCGCCGCTGGCTACTTTGATCACGTAGTCGAGCAATGCTTCGGCGTTCTGCTCGATGGTTTGCGTGCCGTCCACCACCGGGCCGCAGTCGAAATCGATCACGTCGGGCATGCGCTGGGCAAGTGCCGAGTTGGTCGCCACCTTCGCTACGGGGCAAATCGGGTTACCTGTCGGCGTGCCGAGGCCGGTGGTGAAAAGGATAATGTTCGCGCCCGCGGCGGTTTGGCCGGTGGTGGCTTCTACGTCGTTACCCGGCGTGCACACCAGGTGCAAACCTGATTCCGTCGCGCGTTCGGTGTAGTTCAAAACGTCGGAAACGTATGCATTACCGCCCTTTTTGGCCGCTCCCGCGGATTTGATGGCATCGGTAATGAGGCCGTCCTTGATATTACCCGGCGATGGATTGAATGCGAATGCGGAACCTACTGCTTCGGCTTTGCCGGCGTAGTCGCGCATGAGTTTTTCGAATTTCGCGGCTTTCTCTTCGGTGACGCAGCGGTTGAGGAGCTCCTGCTCTACCCCGTTCAGTTCAGGGAATTCGGCGAGCAATGTCTGTCCGCCCAATCCTACTACTAAGTCGGACAAATGGCCCAGCACAGGATTCGCCGAAATGCCGGAGAAGCCGTCCGAACCGCCGCATTTTAGACCCACCGAAAGTTTGGACAATGGTGCGTCGGAACGTTCGAACTCGTTGATTTTAGTCAAACCCACGAATGTTTCCTTGATCGCCCCAGACATTAATGAATATTCCGTGCCTTTCTGATGCTCGAATGCAAAAAACGGCTTATTGAAATGCGGATCGCGTTTGCGGATTTCGTCTTCAAGCGTTTTCAGCTCCGAGTTCTGGCAGCCCAGGCTGAGTACCGTGATACCCGCCACATTGGGATGCACCGCATAAGCCGCAAACAGTGAACATAATGTGTTCGCATCCAGGCGCGTGCCGCCGCAGCCACCCTCGTGCGTGAGGAATTTCACGCCATCCACATTCTGGAACGGTCGTTCCGGTTTCTTCTTCGCCTGGATCGGTGCGTCGATGAATGCTTCCAGACTTTTAACTTTCCGCATATCTCCCTGCTGGTATAAATGCAGGAATTCGCGCACCTGGTCGCGGTAAATATCGGTTTGCGCATAGCCGAGCTCGCGCTCGAATGCGTCTTTCATGATGAGCACGTTGCGGTTTTCGCAGAAAACGAGCGGTACCACGAGCCAGTAGTTATATGTACCTACACGGCCGTCTTCGCGGTGATAACCTTTGAAAGTACGGTTTTGCCAGTGGCTTACGTCCGGCTGGGTGTATGAATAAGGCTGGCGGTTCGCCGTGCTATAATCGTGCGCGTCGTGTTTGAGGTTGAATGTCGTGATCGGCTCGCCTTTTTTGATCGGCTGCGTGGCGCGGCCGACGAGCACGCCGTACATGATAATGGCGCCGCCGGTGTCGATGTCTTCGGTAACGAATTTGTGCTTGGCCGAAACGCCATATTGCAGATTGTAAATGTTCCCCTCGTACGTCACGTCCGAGCCCGCGGGCTGGTCGCGCAAGGCCACGATAACATTATCGGAAGGGTGAACTTTCAGGAATTGGGACGCCATAATGATGTTCAGGTGAATGGTAATCTGACATATCCCTTTGGTTTTCAATCGGGCCAAATAGAATATATCAACAAAACAACAGAATTATTTGAATACAATGAACTCAGACATTAGCAATTTTTTCAACTATATTGGCATATATTTCTCTTTTACGGTTTTAACCATGTAATTATTTGTGAAACCGCAGCTATTACAAGTCCCGAAAGGCTTACAGAAGTCTTTCAGTATCCGCCGCGATGTGGTACTCTATTTTTATAACCGCTGGCACTACCATCCTGAATTAGAGCTCATTCACATCGAACAGGGCTCGGGCACACAGTTCGTGGGCGACAATATCCGCAGTTTCCAGAGCGGCGACCTCCTGCTGATCGGCCCTAACCTACCGCATTACTGGCGTTGCGACGAAAAGTACTTCCAGCGCGGCAGCCAGCTTTACGCACAGGCGACTGTCGTCCATTTTTCGGAAGAAATGCTGGGCAAAAACTTCCTGTCGCTCCCCGAAAACAAGTCGATCCACGATTTGCTCGTGAAAGCCCGGCTCGGGTTGAAGATACTCGGCGAAGGCACCGATAAAGTAAAAGCGCTTTTGCACGACCTCCTCAACCAAACGAATGGCAACTCCATCATCGGATTACTGCAAATCCTCGAAACGCTGGCGCATTGTGAGGATATTAATGTATTGTCCAACACGCAGTACCAGAACGAGTACGACCAGTACGACACTGACCGGATCAACCAGATTTACCAATACTCGATCTCGAACTTTCAGAAAAAGATCTCGATCGAAGAAATCGCGGAAGTGGCCAACATCAGCCCGCATTCATTTTGCAGGTATTTCAAAAGCCGCAGCCGCAAAACCTATTCGCAATTTTTGCTCGAACTCCGCATTGGCCACGCCTGCAAGCTGCTTTCGGAAAGCCGCATTCCCGTTGCGCAGGTTTGCTTTGAAAGCGGTTTCCACAATTTCGCCAACTTCAACAAATACTTTAAACTCCACACCGGCAAAAGCCCGATGCAATACCAGAAGGAATTCCGCAAAATTCCCATCTCGGCGCATTTGCCCGCATTCAACACAGCCGTATGAAAGCCAATCTGATCAATATTTTCGAAAAGACCATCCAGGAAGCGGAGATTCGCATTGCGGAAAAACGCATTGCGCAAATTGACATTCTTGGCCCCGAAGACCCTTCCCTACCTTATATATTGCCTGGCTTCACGGATGCCCATGTGCATGTGGAGAGTTCGATGCTCACGCCTGCGCAATTTGCACGGCTGGCCGTCGTGCATGGGACGATCGCGACGGTGTCCGACCCTCACGAAATCGCGAATGTGCTGGGTGTCGAAGGCGTGCATTTTATGATTGCCGACGGCAAGCGCGTGCCTTTCAAATTCTGCTTCGGGGCGCCTTCCTGCGTGCCTGCGACGGTTTTTGAAACTGCCGGCGCGGTTGTGGACGCGGAACAGGTGGGCGAGCTGCTCGCAAGCGACGATATCGGCTATCTGGCGGAGGTGATGAATTTTCCCGGGGTTTTGAATAAAGATCCCGACATGATGGCCAAGATACATTGGGCAAAACATTATAATAAAGTAATCGACGGCCACGCCCCGGGCTTGCGCGGCGACGCGGCCAGGCGATATGCCAGCTTCGGCATCAGCACGGATCATGAATGCTTCACCTACGAGGAAGCCCGTGAAAAGATCGGCTACGGCGTCAAAATCCTCATTCGGGAAGGCAGCGCGGCGCGGAATTTCGACGCGCTGATCCCGCTCATCGACGAATTTCCCGACCACATTATGTTTTGCTCGGACGACAAGCACCCCGACAATCTCGTGGAAGGGCACATTAATGCGCTCATCAAACGTGCGCTCGCATCGGGCTACAATTTCTGGAACGTGCTGCAAGCCGCCTGCATTAATCCCGTACTGCATTATAGTTTGAATGCAGGATTGCTCCGCGAAGGCGACGCTGCCGATTTTGTCATCATAGATAATGTGTATGCATCCAATATCCTCGAAACCTGGATTGACGGGGAATTAGTGGCGAAAGAGGGCAAATCGCTCATCCCCGATTTGCGGAGCGAACACCCGAACCACTTCGAATGCGCGCTGAAATCTCCTTCCGATTTTACTTTTTCTGCAAAAAATTCTGAAACCCGGATCAGGGTGATCGAGGCTTTGGATGGTCAATTGGTTACAAATGAGTGGCTAACGGAGGCAAAAATAACCGGCAATGCGATAGTACCCGATGTGGAGAACGACGTATTGAAGGTGACAGTCGTGAACCGTTACTCCGACGCGCCCCCGTCCATCGCATTTATCCGGAATTTCGGGCTGACGCAGGGCGCATTGGCATCGTCGGTTGCCCATGATTCGCACAATATCATTTGCATCGGGTGCGACGATGCGAGCATAGCGCAGGCGGTAAATCTGGTGATCGAAGCGGGGGGAGGATTGTCGGCGGTAGGTGCCGGAGAGCGGCATGTGATCGGCCTGCCGATTGCCGGATTAATGACCGATCGGGACGGTTATGAAGTGGCCAAGAGTTACACGCAGCTCGACCGTTTCGTAAAAGATCAGCTCGGATCAACACTCAAATCGCCGTTTATGTCGCTGTCATTCATGGCATTACTCGTAATCCCTTCGTTGAAACTGAGCGACAAGGGGCTTTTCGACGGAGAAAATTTCAAGTTTATCCCGCTCACGTTATAGTGTGCAAACGTTTTCAGGAAATAGTATCATTAACCTTTGAAATATAATTTTATGATGAAAATATTTTTAAAATATGTTTTTTTATAAATATATTTACAAGTGTAATAATGACATTATTCACAATCATTCCTAACCCCAATTCCAAATCCTTTCCAAACAATGGCTCACCTACGCTACAAGCAAGAAGAAGAACTCTGTTTTTGGGATCAGTTCAGAAAAGGCGATGAAAATGCCTACGCATGCCTCTACCGCTCTTACGTTCACATTCTTTACCAGTACTGTTCGCAATTCACGATCGACAAGCCTCTGATCAAAGATTGCATCCACGATTTGTTTGTAGAATTATGGAGAAACCGTATGACACTCGGTGACACCACCTCGGTTCGCTTTTATCTGATGGCCTCCATCAAACGCAAATTGGTCCGCCATTTGAATGCACAACAAAAGCATACCAGCAACGAAGATATCCCGGTGGAATACTGGCATATCAACACGCCTTCCCACGAGAACCACCTGATTTCGGAGGAAGAATTCGAATCCACCAACCAGCACCTGAATGTGGCCATCAACGGCCTGCCGCGCCGCCAGCGCGAGGCGATCTTCCTCAAATTTTACATGAACCTCAACAACCACGAGATCGCAGATTTGATGAAAATAAATATACAATCGGTATATAACCTGGTTTTCGGTGCGCTGGGCAACCTTAAAAAGCAAATGACACTCGACAGACTGACTTTTTAATCGCAGCCTGTTTAAACGTTTAAATACATTCTCAAAAAAGCGCGGCGAACCCTGCCGCGCTTTTTTTGTGTTAAATTTGCCTTACATTGACAAACTACTTTCCGACACTTCACTCATGAACACGATTACCACGCCCCTCGCCGAACGCCTCCGCCCGCGGACGCTCGACGATTTTGTGGGGCAGGAAAAGCTGCTCGGCCCGAAAGGTCCGTTAAGGCGCGCCATTTTACAGAATGCAATCCCCTCGATGATTTTCTGGGGACCGCCCGGTGTGGGGAAAACTACCCTCGCATTGCTCATCGCCGAAACAACCAAACGGCAATTCTACAACCTCAGCGCGATCAGTTCCGGCGTGAAAGATCTGCGCGAGGTGCTGGCACGGCCTTCGGGCTTGTTCCCGGCCATTTTGTTTATTGATGAAATTCACCGCTACAATAAAAGCCAGCAGGATGCATTGCTGGGAGCGGTTGAGAAAGGTCAGGTAACGCTGATCGGCGCCACAACGGAAAATCCGTCATTTGAAATCAACTCCGCATTGCTCTCGCGGTGCCAGGTATATATCCTGGAAGCATTTGGTGAAAAGGAATTGAAAGGCCTCATTGCCCGTGCATTGGAAAAAGATCCGTGGCTGAAAGAGAAGAATATCAAATTCGCATCCTATGACGCGCTGATGCGGCTTTCGGGCGGTGACGGCCGTAAACTGCTCAACCTCCTCGAACTGGTGGTGCTGGGTAAGGGTGACGCCAAGAAGATTGAAATCACCGATGAATGGGTGACCGAGGTAGCGCAGCAGAACATTGCTCGATACGACAAATCGGGCGAGCAGCATTATGATATCATTTCCGCATTCATCAAATCACTCCGCGGCAGCGATCCCAATGGGGCCGTGTACTGGATGGCCCGGATGATCGTCGCGGGTGAAGATCCGTCGTTTATAGCCCGCCGGATGCTCATTATGGCCTCAGAGGACATCGGTAATGCCAACCCCACGGCGATGATCATGGCCAATGCCTGCATGCAGGCCGTGAATGTGATCGGCTATCCCGAATGCCGCATCATCCTTTCGCAAACGGCCGTGTACCTGGCCACGTCGCCCAAAAGTAATGCGAGCTACATGGCGATCGGCGAGGCTATCGAGGCGGCTACGCGCACCGCGCACCTGCCTGTGCCTTTGCACCTGCGTAATGCGCCTACGAAGCTGATGAAGCAGATCGGCTACGGCAAGGATTATAAATACTCGCACAGTTACGAGGGAAATTTCGCGAAGCAGGATTTCCTGCCCGACGAGCTGAAAGGGACGCGGTTTTTCGAGCCCGGGCACAATTCGCGCGAGGAAGAAATCCGGAAAAAGTTGCAGCACTGGTGGGGCGACTGGTACGGCTACTGATCCCCTGCCCGCCTGCGTTTTTCCTCAAACTTTTCGAATGAAAGATCGGGGACGTGCGGCTGGCCGGGATTGCCAGTTTGCGGCTGGGCATCCGGATCTTTCGCTTGCAGTTCCTTACCGAGCGCTCTGGCGAGCTTTTCCAGGTTTTCGTCGGTTTCCTTGCTTCTGATGTATGCAGCAAGCGCTTCGTCGGATGGGACGCCAGGGTTTCCGGCGGCGTCTTCGGAATCAGTCGGCAGATTTTCCATAAGGTTGAGTAACAATGCGTGTGGCAGGTTTTGGGAAGTCCCGGCAAAAATGCGTTTGTAAAGGAGCAAACTTTCCTGAACATTGCAAGCATGAGCCATCTAAATTGTACCGAATACCATTAAATTGCTGAAAAGTCGAAACAACTCCATATGATCCCTGAAAGTATTCCCCTCATTGAAAGGCAGCTGCTGATCAATCAATGCAAGATCCTCTCCGTTATTGGTGACGAAAAAGAGCGCGAACTGTACGAAAAAAGAATTGAAATCCTCGAAAAAGGCTACACGGGTCTGTATCCGAAAGTTTTCAATAACCTGTATGAGGAAGTGCCTATGAGTGTTTATAACGAGATCTCGGATATCATGAAAATGTACAGCCGCATTAATGATTCCATCCGGCTGCTGCCGGAATCCGACAGGGACTTGCTCGACCTCGCATCGCTGGAATTTGAAGGTTTCGACCAGGACAATGGCATGCATTACTATATGATGTCGTACCTGGTGGACCGCATGGATGAGCACGGGGAGTACAAAGGGCGTGAACTGAAATCACATAAGAGCAATTCACTCATTAAATACAACCGGATGCTTTCTGTTTATTTCGGGTACGAAAATGCCCTGAAAGAGCAGTATTCCTCGCAGGATTTGCAGCGGTTTATCGACGAAGTCAAAAGCATGACCGTTGAAGCTCAGTTATAGTTTTTTGGGTTTTTACCGAATAGTAAATACTCAACGCGTGATGGCTACAAAAAATATTATTTCCTAAACAAAAATCAATGTTTTGATTAAAGAAATCATTAAGTTTGTATCGAAAGTCGTCTGACGACCTTCAATAACGTTGAGTAAAATCAAACATCCCGGTTACCTTGTAACTGGGATGTTTTTTTATACCACATTTGATTAATGTAACTGCATTTTACGGAGCCGGTTAGCATTCCGTTTAAGAAACAGGCGGTCGCTCATTGAATAGCGGTTATATGCGCTTCTTTTCTTCAAATCCGCCACAAGCCAGATCCCGCAGATTGCCGCACCGAAGAGCGCTATCGTCAACAGCACCGGTGCGATATGATAAATTTGTTGAAGTAACTGTGCCATAATTATCCGCTGCTAGTCAGGTTTCCGAATAATCATAAATAATCGTACCAGCAGCGTATGATGGCTTGTTACTAGCGCGCAGTGAGCACCTTCACGTCGCAGCCTACCACGGAATTGTTAACATATCCCACGCTGAGGCCGGAAATCTTTGTGGTCTTGCGCGCCGGAAGCGGTGTTTTGATGGTGATGATCTTCGAAACAACCACCGACTGGACCTCGTTGAGATAATTGAACTCCACCTCCGCGCTCTTCACCATAACAGGTGAATTATTTTCCAGCAGCATCGTGTGGATCGCAATGCCGCCGACGGTATGCCACTCGTTTTTCGCGACGCGGATCTTCGCAGCGAGCGACTCGCCCGAACTGCCCGCACCGGCATTCAGCGAGTCGCCGGCGGTGAGCACTTTCGTTTCTGATTTCACTGCATTTTCTTTTTCCAGGAAATCGAACTGCTTATAATAGTAGAGGATATAAATAAAAATACCTACCGGAATAATAGCACTGGCCCACTTCAATACAGGAATCAGAACCTTTTTAAACTTGCTCTTTTTGTTTCTTTTGCTGGGCATAACAAATGACTAACGTTGACAATTGAGGATGCATTAAAAAGTCAAATATAAAAACAAACCGCTGACTTGCGACCAGCGGTTTGTTTAAGTATTGTATCAGGCGCAATTACTGTCTCACAAATCGCTGCGAGTTAACCGATCCATCGACATTCGTGACCAGGATTACATAGGCGCCGGCCATCAGGCGACGTGCGCTGATACCCGAGTACAATGCATTCGATGATTCGAACACCACTTTGCCTGCGGCGTTCAACACTTTCACCTGCTTCACTTTGCTCCAATCACCTACATTGAGCGTGAGGCTTTCCGAAGCGCTCACGGGGTTAGGATAAACCAGCCCTGCGCCTTTGAAAGTCAGGCTCTGGATGCCGCTGTACGCGAACGTGTCGTCCTGGTCCACCATTTTCAGCCGGTAGAGGTTCTCCCCTTTCAAAGGCGACGCGTCCACATATGAGTAATAGCGGGTGGTGTTGCTTTCGCCATTGGATGCTAAAGAACCGATTTTAGACCAGTTTTTACCATTCTGACTTCTTTCAATTTCAAAACGGTCGCTGTTGGTTTCCTCCGATGTTGACCAAGAAAGCAGCGCGGTCTGTCCTTCCGACGACGCCTTAAAGCCGATCAGTTTCACAGGCAATGAGTTTTCGATCACTATGGTAAAGGTGGCTACTGCGCTCTGGCCGAACTGGTTTGTGGCCCGTACATCAAATGTGTAAGTACCGCCCTGGCCGCTCTGGGGTGTTCCCGAGAAAGTCCCGTCCGGGTTCAAAGTAACGGAGCCGGGGAGCGTGCCGGCCGATGTGCGGCCGCCCGGTGCGCTCACCTGGAACAATTCGTAAGTGTAGTCGCTTGGAGCGCCGCATTGAATGCTGAAACTTACATTGTTGCCGCTTTTCGCAGTGAAAAGGTCTGATGAAACCGTGTCGCCCACACGTCCGGCCGCTACGGTCCCGCCTGTGAACGACACGGGCGGACGGAAACCGATTTCATGAATGCGAAGTCCGGTAAACAATACCGAAACGCCAAGAACGGTACGGGAAGTAACGACAATTCGGTCGAAGCTGCCACCCGGTGTGTAGTTCACCGGCGTTAGCGCATTTCCGCTGAATGCATTGAGGAGATCGACGCTCAGCAGCAGGCTGCGGATCGATTGCTCACCCCCTACCGGCGTGCTACCCAGGTAAGCCTGTACGGTGATGTTGTTCAGCACAGAGACATCGGCCAGGGAAGGAGGTCTTGAAATCACCGCCACTACCTGATTGCCCGCCGGTACGGCTTTGCCGAGGTAGAACGTTTGCGAAACCGTGGATACGGCGTTGATATTCCCGTTTTGAAGCAGAGAGAAATTGTCTGCCTGGTTCACGATGCCGTCCAGAGCCTTCTGCGGATCGGTCAATGGAGGCGTCAGCTCAACGTCAATTCCGCTCTGCGCGGCATCCACGCTTGAATAAGTATAAGGGATCAAATCACATCCGGCGGCAGCGAGGTTGTCGTAAACCACCGCGCCATCCACTTCCAGTGTGATGCTAGCAAGAGCGACTGCCAGGGCGCCCGACGAATTACCCAGGTTGAGCGAGATCGTCAATTCCGAAAATGCCTGCGACGAGCTTACCAGAATGTACGTATTGTTCGCGCCATCCCGCACAAAAGTACTCGATGCCGTGCCCGCGCTGGTGGTCACGTCCACCACATCGCTCGACAACAAGCCAAGAAGGTTCACCAAATCACCCAGATCCAACGACAAGCCGTCGATCCGCGGGTTTTTCACCTTCACATATACTTGCGTATTCGCAGGCACCTGGCTCGCGAAGCCGAGCGTGAGGGTGGCAGTTCCCGAGATATTTATAGCCGATACGACCAGACCGGTAGAAACAAGTGTGGCATAATTATTGTCAAACCCGGCCGTCGCATTACCAGGGCTTTCTATACTTCCTGGTGCCAATGCCAGACCGAGGATCGGATCGCGTCCCACGGTGGTAGAACTCGATTGACTGGCAGCGTAGCGCTGAGCATACACATTTGCTGAACCTGCGACTGCTATCAACATTGCAATCGCAATACCAGATTTAGCCCGCAAGAGCCTCAATCTGCTGATTAAGTGGCCGATAGAACTTTTCATAGTGATAGAAATTTAGAATAGAAATAAACCGTTAAGTGAAATAATTGAATGCAACTGCTGATGAATCAGTGAATTAGAAGACAAATACCTGCCATCCCCCGCCAGAACCGGCAGCGGGGATAAATGTCACTTCGCGACCATTTGCGCACGTACGTACAGTCATATACGTGACGTGGCGACGCTTTTTATGAAGGTGTCGTCAAACGGGCAACCGGGTAACCGGCTAAGGGAGAGGTTAATAAACGTCCTTTGCTGAGTGTAAAATTTGTTTTAGATGTTGATGATTTTAAAAATACGGGTTAGCACTTACTGTACAGTTAGTTATACTATTTTGCTCAAAGTAATAGTACTTGTTTGCAAATGTATCGATTACCATCGCAAATAAAACCCGCATATTTTTAGTAAATATTTACCCCCCAAAAAATAGGGTAGTCCACTTAATTATCTCCACATAAAAATCCTGTATATGGGCGACGTTAATACCTTTAAATAAATTGTATGTGGCGTTGAATAGGTAAATTAGGCTAATTTTGGGCATTTAAAGTATTACGACCGATGCGACTCGGCGGCCATCAATTTTTGGCGATCCTCAACCCCTTTCGCACGAAAATTGCTATGGTGCGATCGTATAAAAAATCGTAGCATAAATATGTATTATCAAACGAATTAATTCTATGGATATAGTTTTAGTCGACGAGCATTTTCTGTTGGTAGATGCTCTGCAAAACCTTTTGAAATCGATGCCGGAAGTCAGCGACGTGGACATTTATACCGATGGCAAAGAGTTTATTGCTGAACGCGCCGCGCACCCGCCGGACATCCTTGTCATGGACCTCGCGCTGAATGGCATGAACAGTATCGAACTGCTGGATATCTGCCGCAGTACGCTGCCGAGCGAAATGAAGATCATCGTGCTGTCGGCAGTTACCGACGCCCAGACGGTCAAACACACGATCCGCCGGGGCGCCAATAGCTTTCTGTCAAAATCGACGGCATTGGAAGAATTCCTGGAATCGATTTTTCAGGTGTACAAGGGCAAGCAATACATCGGGCGTTCCATCCGCGAAAGTCTGGTCAACAGTGTTTTTTCGGAAGAAGAAGTTGTGCTGCACCTTTCACCGCGCGAAAAGCAGGTGCTGCGTAAGGTATGCAGCGGACATACGATCAAGGAGATTGCCTACGAACTGAAACTGAGCACCCACACCGTGCAGTATTATCACCGGAGTGTGATGGATAAATTGAAGGTCCGCCGCACGACCGACCTCATCGTGTACGCCATGCAGCACGGCCTGTATATCCCGGAAGCCAGGTAGAAATCCGGCTTCCGGGCGTAAGGTTACCGGCCCGAAAAACGGCCGTAAAAATCAGGGAGGGGATTCAATGCGGTGTTTTTCCGCTGGTGCCAGTACGGATAAATGGGCGATTTGTCACTCGCCGCATCCAATCGCTTTACCTGGTCGAGGGTGAGGTTCCAGCCCACAGCGCCGAGGTTTTGCTTCAATTGCTCCTCATTGCGCGCGCCGATCACGATGTTGCTCACCGTAGGCCGCTGCAACAGCCAGTTCAATGCGACCTGCGCAACGGTTTTGCCCGTCTCCGCGGCTACTTCGTCGAGCACATCGATTAAATGGAAGAAAAATTCCTCGGGAACTTCCGGGCCTTCACCGCCTCCCTGGGCAATGCGCCCTTCCGGCGGAACAGGCTGCCCGCGGCGGTATTTTCCACCGAGCCTGCCGGCTGACAGCGGGCTCCACACGATGGTGCCCACGTGCTGGTCGACGGCGAGGGGCATGAGCTCCCATTCAAACTCCCGGCTCAGCAGCGAGTAATGCGCCTGATGGGCAATGTACTTCGCCCAGCCATACCGCTCCGAAACCGAAAGCGACTTCATCAGGTGCCAGCCCGAAAAGTTGGAACAGGCAATATAGCGGATCTTGCCGTCGCGGATCAGGTCGTTCAGCGCGCTCAGCGTTTCTTCTACCGGCGTAGTGCCGTCGAAACCGTGCATATGGTACACGTCGATATAATCGGTTTGCAGCCTGCGCAAGCTATCCTCGCAAGCCTTGATCAGGTGAAAACGGCCCGAACCCGATTCGTTGGGCTTGTTACCCATCTTGAATGTGGCTTTGGTAGAAAGAATGATCCTGTCACGCAGCCCAATCACCGCTTTGCCCAGAATTTCCTCGGAAAGGCCCTGCGAATACACATTCGCCGTATCAAAGAAATTGAGCCCCGCATCCATACAAAGGCCTACGAGCGTTTTGGCCTCGTCCACCTGCGTGTTTCCCCATGCTTTGAAGAAATCGCCCGTTCCGCCGAATGTGCCGGTCCCGAAGCTCAGCACAGGAACTTTTAGCCCCGATCCTCCCAGTTGTCTGTATTCCATTTGAGTTGCTAATTAAATGATCAAAACCACGCAGCCGCCGGAAAGCGACTGCCGGACTGCCCCGAATTATAGGACAAAATCTGCAAACATCAAATGAAAAACGGCGTTGCTGTAACGCAGGCGCATGAAAAAGGGCCGGTATGATCCGGCCCCGTGGCTTCGATTACCAGATTAAGAATCCGCCAGTCATCTTCCAGAATGGTTATCTCAGCCGTTCGTTCAGTCAGGTTAATGATGATTTTTGAAAACTATATCTTGTAGATTCATCGGCGTCTTTCAAAAAAATATCTTCCCTGAAAATCAGGGAAGATATCCGCATTATTTACTCAACGTTCCTCTATTACTTAACCTTCGACCCATCCAACAGACCAGGATTCGTCGTTGGCCAAGCCCCAGTTCAATAATATGATTCAAATATGGTGGATGGAATCCGACCTAAAGAAATGCGATGTGCAACAGGTTCTTTTGGTTGAATATTCGGGAAAACCACCCTGTTTTTGCTCCGGAATCTGCATTCTTATTATCTTTAAAAGATAATTTATACCTATTTGAATTTCCTGACTTAATAACCTCACCATGAACCGTAGAGAAGCTGTTCAAAGAATAACCTTCCTGCTTGGCGGCGCCATTTCGGCACCGCTCATGGCCGGCATTGCAGGCGAACGTCTGAATTTCGGCCCCTCACTCGAAATCTCCGACCAGCAGGAAGCACTGCTTGCCGAAGTGGCCGATGTGATCATCCCCACTACCGGCACGCCGGGCGCGAAGGCAGCCGGTGCGGAGAAGTTTATCGTACGCGTCATGCGCGACTGCTATCCGATGGACGAGCAGAAAAAGTTTTATGATGGCCTTACCAAAGTGAATGCATTGGCTAAGGAAACCTATTCGAAGGATTTTACCGCGCTGGATGCCACGCAGAAAAACGACATTATTAAAAAGACCACCGTTTCCGATAAGCCGTTCTTCCTGCAAATGAAGGGGCTCACCGTGACCGGCTATTTCACCTCAGAGATCGGCGCGACGCAGGCGCTTGATTACCTGCCGATCCCAGGCCGGTTTGATGGCAGCTGGCCTATGCCCAAAGGACAGAAAAGCTGGGCACTTTAATTCGGAAACATTAAATGGACAACAGTAGCAGACAATACATGACTACCTACTGACCATTCCAAACTCTAACAGAAAATGGCGAATCTTAATATCGACGCAAAAAAAGACATTACCTACGACGCTATCGTGATCGGCTCGGGAGTTTCCGGCGGCTGGGCGGCGAAAGAACTGACCGAGAAAGGCCTGAAAGTACTCATGCTCGAAAAGGGCAAGAACCTGGAACACGTAACCGGCTATGAAAACGCATTAAAAGCTCCCTGGGAGACCCAATACAATGGCCGGCTGACGGTTAAACAGAAAGAAACCCACCCATTCCTCTCGCGCGACTATCCGTATAATGAAATGACCGAGAAGTACTGGATGAACGACATGGACCAGCCGTACGAGGAGAAAAAACGCTTCGACTGGTTCCGTCCGAACATCGTCGGTGGAAAGTCCATTATGTGGGGACGGCAATCGTACCGGTGGAGCGACCTCGATTTCGAGGCGAACCTGAAAGACGGAGTCGCCGTCGACTGGCCGATCCGTTACAAAGACGTAGCTCCGTGGTATTCATATGTAGAAAAACACGTAGGTATTTCGGGCGAAAAGCTGGGCCTCTCCCAGTTGCCGGACAGCGATTTCATTGCACCGATGGAAATGTACCATGTGGAAAAAGAAGTGCGTAAGCGCCTCGAAAAAGAATTCCCTGGCCGTGTGATGACCATTGGCCGCGTCGCTAACCTTTCCCAACCGACCAAAATCCAGCTCGAAGGCGGGCGCGGCCCGTGCCAGTACCGCAACCGCTGCTCTTACGGATGCCCTTACGGCGCCTATTTCAGCACCCAGTCGTCGACATTGCCGCCAGCGATGAAAACCGGCCGACTGACGCTCCGCCCGGATTCGGTGGTACGCGAAATTATTTATGACGGCAAAAAACAGGGAGGCCGCGCTACCGGCGTGCGTGTGATTGACACGGTAACTTTGCAGGAACGCGAGTTTTTTGCCAACATCATATTCGTATGCGCCAGCGCGCTCGCAACCACTGCATTGCTCCTTAACTCCACCTCGGACCGCTTCCCGAACGGAATGGGCAATGACTCCGGCGAACTAGGCCATAACCTCATGGACCACCACTTCCGCACCGGCGCGAGCGGAACCTGGGAGGGCGATCTCGATAAATATTACTTCGGCCGCCGGGCCAACGGCATTTACGTGCCGCGCTACCGCAACGTGGGCAGCGACAAGCGCGACTATCTGCGCGGATTCGGCTATCAGGGAGGCGGCGGCCGCCAGGGATGGCAGCGCAACGTGGCCGAGCTGGCATTCGGTGCCGATTTCAAGGAAGAACTTACCACGCCGGGCAACTGGACCATGGGCTTCGGCGGATTCGGCGAAACGCTGCCTTACCACGAAAACCGCATGTATCTCAGCAAGGACAAAAAGGACAAATTCGGCATTCCGGCCGTGGTGTTCGACGCGGATTTGCGTGAGAATGAGAAAAAAATGCGGAAAGACATGATGAACGACGCCGCCGAAATGCTAGAAAAATCCGGCGTGAAGAACGTCCGTACATACGATAATGGCTCTTACCTCGGAATGGCCATCCACGAAATGGGAACCGCCCGCATGGGCCGCGACCCTAAAACGTCGGTCCTGAACGGCAACAACCAGCTACACGCAGTGAAAAACGTGTTCGTGACGGACGGTGCCTGTATGACTTCCGCGTCGTGCGTGAACCCGTCGCTCACCTACATGGCGCTCACGGCGCGTGCGGTGGATTTTGCGGTGAAAGAATCCAAGAAGAAAAATATCTGACAGGATATTCAGAGGCCAGGTCGCAAAACCTGGCCTCTTTTTTTATAGTGGTTCAACAAAAGCATCTGCTATTTTTTGCAACATTTTGCAACTTTCTGCAAAATCTCATTTCTTTGTAGAAAATTCACAGCAGCATAATGGAAGAGAAACTGAGAATCAGCGCGGCCAGACGAGCCACTTTATTAATATTTTTGGTGTGCGGCATCGGCCTGTCGAGCTGGGCGCCGATGGTACCTTTTGCCAAAATCAGACTTGGGTTGAACGATGCCGATCTGGGTGTGGTGCTGCTCGCATTGGGAGCCGGGGCCATTCTCACCATGCCCGTAACGGGGTTGCTGATCAACAAATATGGCAGCCGCACGGTCGCGGTGGTGTCGGCGCTGGTGATTGCCTCACTCCTTCCCCTGCTCCTGCTGGCCGGCACAGCCTATGAGCTGGCTGCCGCTCTTTTCGTTTTCGGTGCGGGCATCGGCTCCATTGATGTGTCCATGAACGCGCAGGCGGTAGTAGTGCAGGAGCGCTACGGCAGCCACATTATGTCGTCGTTTCACGGCATGTTCAGCGTCGGCGGGCTCATCGGTTCCATCGGCCTCGGTTTCCTCATCAAAGCGGGGCTGTCGCCTACTTACGCCGCCATCGCGATTTCTGCATTGCTCGTTGTGATCACCTTCACGCAGTCGCGGTACCTGCTGCCCCATTCCGAGGAGGCCAAAATGGACAGTACGAGCTTTGTATTGCCCAAAGGCCCGGTGATCCTGCTCGGCATTATGTGCTTCATTCTTTTCCTCGCAGAAGGCTCTTTGCTCGATTGGAGCGCCGTTTTCCTGCAATTCTCGCGCGGTTTCGACCCTTCGTTCTCCGGACTTGGCTATGCCGCATTTTCAGTGGCGATGGCCATTATGCGCCTTACCGGCGACGGCCTCATTCATCGCCTGGGCCCGGCCAAAGTGGTGTTTTACGGGACGTTACTTGCCGGAGCCGGATTTATGGTCGCCGTACTCATCCCACCTGCCATTGCTGCATTGGTAGGTTTTGTGATGGTAGGGCTTGGCGCTGCCAATGTGGTGCCTATATTCTTCACCGCCGCGGGCCGCATTCCCAACATTCCGCCGTCGATCGCCTTGTCGGCCGTGACTATTCTGGGCTATTCGGGCCAGCTGGCCGGTCCTGCGCTGATAGGCGTGCTGGCCGAGATCACGTCGCTCTCGTGGGCGCTTGGGCTGGTTGGGGTGCTATTGTTTTTCGTCGCATTCGGCTACAAGCACCGCGACTAGCCGCTTCGCCCGTCACTAAAACGCTTCGCCTGTAAAAAGGTAAAAACCGGGTCCGTCCTTCGTAAAACCGACGTCCAGCCGCAGGAAAATGTCTTTTTTGGGAAACAATAAATATCTCAGACCAACGCCGCCAGACAGCCGTGCCCGCGCGGGTGTAAGCGAACCGATCTTCGGCCCTACCACTGCCGCTCCCGCGAATACCGCGCCGCCAAACCGCTTGCTGAACCCGAACGGCAGCCAGCGATGCTCTACCTGCGTGGCCAGCATGTTTTTGTCGCGGTAGCGACCATAATAGTAACCGCGCATGATCATTTCCCCGCCCATCAGAGCCATTTGATTAAATGGCACATTACCCGTAAAAAAGTTACCGTAGATCTGCCAGGCCAATACATTCCGGCGTGTTAGCGGGTGCGAACTGCGGACATCCAGGTTAAAGCCCTGGAAATTATAGTCGCTGGCGAGCGAACGGTTGTATTTCAGAAAAGACAATTCCCCAAACAAACCTTTGCGGACATTGAGCACATTATGGCGGTTATCATACACCACCGCCGCTCCCAGGCCGATATTGAGCGTGCCTTGGCTACCCTTCGGCTCGTCATAGAAATGACCCTCGGGCTGTTTGAATTTCGCATTATATAGCTGCTGATAGTCGACTTCCGGGCCGATAAAGAAGTTCGGCCTGATGCGCCGGAGCACGCGTTGCCGGAAAAGCAGGTAGTTCGCGTCGATCAATGCCGGCTCGGCTTCGGGCGTGGTGTGCCCGATCCCGTAATACAGCAAGGGGAAGCGCTGGAAACGCGTCCGTCCGAGGAAGAACCACTTGTCTTTATCCCCGTAAATTGCATTGTCGAGCCAAATACCGTACTGTCCTTCGAGCGTGACGAATGTAAATGCCGCTACTTCGCTCAGGCGGTTGAGCGTATCGCCTTTGGCCTGAAAAAGCAGCAGCGAGGACAGCCCCACCTCCACGCTCGTCTCGGGCGCGTAACCCAATGTAGGGTACACGCGAAAGCTCGATTTTCCTTCGCCCGTCGTATCTGAAATTGTTTTTTGTACAAAACGCCTGAACCAGCCGTCCTGCGCATATGCCTGCGAAACCTGAATTGCCATCAAGAGGCCGGTCAGGAACAGATGCTTTTTCCTCAATGCGCTACCGTTTAGATGAGAGTGTTGTTTTAAATCGTGAATATAAAAATCAATCCGCAAGCTTCAAGTAGATGCCCCGCAGGAGCCTTCTTTTGCTTCAAACCATTATCCCCGGAATGAAAAACCGCATTTTACTCTTTTATTTCCTACTGCATACAACTTGCCTGCTGGCACAAAACAAGGCCGACCTCTGGTGGAAAAGGAACAACCTCAGGGTCATTCAAATGAACCTCCCCGCCTACGAGGCAGCGACGATCAACGCCGATTCCATTGTAACGGACCTCGTCGCATGCTCAGCTAACACCCTGTTAATCAATGCCGGAGGAATCATGGCATTCTATCCGACCAAACTGGATTTCCACTATCGCAACCCCTATCTCAAAGACAATAATGTGCTGGCCGATATCGTCCGCAAATGCCACGAGAAGAGCATTAAAGTGATCGTCCGCTTTGATTTCAGCCGCGTGCATGAAAGCATTTTCAAAGCCCACCCCGACTGGTGCTACATTTCCCCAAAGGGTGAACGCATCATCAATACGGATATGTATGTAGTGTCCATTAATGCACCCTATGTGCAGGAAAAGGCATTCAGGATCATCGAGGAGGTGATCAATACCTTCCCGATAGACGGTATTTTCCTGAATATGCCCGGTTACCAGGTCAATAACCCATACGAAGGCAAATACCACGGCATTGATCAGAATGAGTATGATAGAAAGCGTTTCGCCGAATATAGCGGCGGCAAAGCACTGCCTGTCGAAGAAAACAAAGCCGACCCGCTTTTCCAGAAATACCTGGAATTCAAGAAAGCGACGGTCGAAGACTGGTCCGAGCGGCTGCACAAGCTCGTGAAATCCAAAAATGAGCAGATCGCGATTTGCACCTATTCCGACAAGTTTGTGGACATTATCCGCCACGAGTCTCAAAGCATGACCACCCTGCCCTATTGGCCCTACACGGCGTCGGACAACGTTGGAAATGCCGTGAACTCATTCCCCGACCACATTATCAGCAATGCGAGCATTCAGCAGATTTCCTTCCAGTCGCGGTACAATGCCGTGGAGCCGGAAGAAACCCGGATCAGACTGTATGAGAATATTGCGAACGGTTCGGGCCTGGATATGAGCATGATGGGCGATATGCGCGGGTATGAGGACGAGCGAAATTTCCCGGTTTTCAGGAAAGTATATGGTTTTCACAAAAAGAACGAGGCCTATTTTGGTAAATACAAATCAGTGGCAAAAATAGCGGTGGTAGCGCCCGGCGCCTGGCCTAGCGGCGAGCCCATGCAGGAATACCGCGGCATCCAGCTGATGCTCCGCGAGGCGCACATCCCGTTCGACATCGTGGAAGACGGCCAGATTTCCCATCTGGAAGAAAAAATGAAAGGCTACCAGCTGATTATCCTCCCCGAAATCACCTATCTCAAACCGGAGGCGATCCGTATCTTGAAAGAAGCCAGCCAGCAAGGCACCCACCTGATCGCCACCAACCGCGCATTGTGGGACAGTCCTGAAACGCTGGAAGCCCTTTTCGGCGCGAAAATCGAGAAGAAGGATAATGATGGCGCCGGCAACTACCTCGTTCCCGACGACCGGGGCATTTTCAAGAGCTTCAAAGGCCAGAGCATGCTCTTCTGGAAATTCAATCTCGGCCTTTACGACCTCTCCGGCGCAGACCAGAAGCTATTGCCCGGTGTTGGCAAAAGGCCGCCCCGGCCCGCCCGAGATCATCGGCGGGCATGATCGCACAGGTTATTTTGCATTGGGTATTAAAAACCATCCGAAGAGCAAAGCGGCGATTTTCCCCGTTAATCTGGGCCGGATTTACTACATGCACGGCTACCAGGAGCACAAAAACCTTTTGCTGGATATGGTGCACCATTTGCTGCCTGAAACCGCACAAAATTTCCAAACAAACGCGCCGGCGCGGGTAGAAACGGTATTGAAGGAATTTACTAAAAATACCCCCGAAAACAGCGCTAAAACTACTTCTGACGGCCAAATCTTGCACCTGATCAACCTCACCGGTTTCAGTGGAAATACCTATTTTGAACCGTTGCCGTTGAGCAACTTACAATTCAGGATAAGGCTGTCGCAAAAACCGCAAAAAGTGTTTACATTGACGGATCGCAAGCCTTTGAACTTTACCTGGAAAGAGGGCACGATCAGTGTCTCGCTCGCCCGTTTGGCGGAGTTTGAAAGCATTGTGATGGAATGGTAAACTAAATCGAACGCCACCCCTATGAAACCCAAACTCGTTCTGCGCCTTGCTGCGCTGTGTATCGCCGTGCATTTAATCGGGCATTTTTTTGGTCATTTTTCGTGGAAAGAAACCCCTGATCCCGTCAAACAGGAGGTGATCCGGCAAATGACCGGCCCGGAGTTCGAGTTTATGGGCGTAATGCGGAGCATGGGCGACTATTTCGAAGGTTACGGCCTGATCCTGTTTGTCGTATATGGCATGTCGATAGCGCTCATTCTCTCCGCCGCACGGTATTCCGACAGCTACCACGACATTGCCCGCAAGGTGCTCACACCCATCGGGATCGGCTACGTCGCCATGGGCGCCATTGAATTCGTGTATTTCTTCCCGTTTGCAGGCTTCATCAGCCTCGCCGCGGGGGCGCTCATCATCCTCGCCATTTTCCTGAACGGATAGTTGCTACAATTTGGGAGCGTTCGGCTTGTTGGGCGCTTCTCCTACCCGAATGCCGCTGGTCCTCAGTTTGCGGCCATAATCTTTGCCACTGATTTCTACATTCAGCACGTCCGAATCTGCTCCGCCGAATGCAATTTTGGTTACCATTCCCGCCGGCAAGGGTAAAATGGCATTCACACGCCCGGTCTGATCGAGTATTTGCACGCCCATGTTGGTGGCTACATAAATCCGGCCTTCCCGGTCGCAAATAATGCCGGAAGCACCCGCTTTGTTATCATCATCAGTCACGTGCAGCCACCCGAATCGCTGCCTGTGTGCCAGTTTTCCATTGGGTTGAATCTGCGAGGCGTGTACCCAGTGTGATGAGTCAATGGTGTAAACCAATGTCTGATCAGGTGAAAGGGCGGCACCCACTGCTTTGAGTGTCTTTAAGGAATTTACACTGGACGATGTCGGTTTCCCAACGATCGGAAATGCGTTCTTTGTTTCCTTCCATCCCTCTCCCGAAATCAGCAATGCAGCCAGCGTCGCATTCTCCGATTCGCCGGTTTTTACTTTTTCCGGCCAGCCTTTCCATAAATAGCGCATGGCCTCGGGAAAAAGCGCCGTGCCATGTTTGCCATTGTGGCCTCCCTCGCCCCATTTGTGCGTGACTTCGTAGCCCGCGAATGTAAGCGCTCGCAGCATTGTTTGGTTCGCCATCCACCAGTCGCCGGCGTAAATATTGAGGTCATTGGCGCCGTCCTGCATGTAAATGCGAATAGGCTTGGGCGCTACTTTCCGGACTAATGTCGGGTAGCGGTCGGCGCCCCGGAGGCCTACGTAAGTACCTATGGCGCTAAAAACGCGCGAAAATGCATCGGGCCGCTCCCACGCTGCCGTGAATGCGCATACCGCCCCGCTGCTCGACCCGCCTATCGCGCGGTCGTTGCCGTTTTTTGAAAGGCGGATCGGCCGGCCATCGCTCGTCTTCTGCTTTTCTACTTCGGGCAGGATTTCTTCGAGGATAAACCGCGCATAGGCATCGCCCAGGCCATCGTATTCGAAACTGCGGTTGAAACGGTCGTTGGCTCCGTCGGGATTGGCGGCTTTCACGCGGCCATGCATCACAAACACGCCGATTGTCACCGGCATTTCCTTCTGGTGAATGAGGTTATCAAACACCGTCGGGGCATTCCATTGAATGCCATCCTGGTTCACATACACACACGCGGGCGCGTCGGGCTTGTATTGCGCAGGCACGTACACCCAGTATTCTCGCCAGGTACCGGGGAATATTTTGGATTGGTCAAATACAAATTTCAATACTTCGCCTTTCGGCACGCGCGCGTGCTCTTCGGAAGCGGGGTCCATGGGGTAACTTTCCTCCGGCGGCTGGGCATTGGCTGCAATGGATGTGAAAAAGCAAAACAGGAGCAGAAGATGCTTCATACAGGTGTGTATTTTAATTAAAAACTAAACTTACAAATAGCTGAGCCACCAGGTGCGCTTACGGGCCCGGTATTCGCCATACCATTTGCAGGGCCAATAGAGCGCTACCACAATTAAAATCCAGATCAGATAAGTTTGCCTGAGCGGGTAGCCGAATTCATTAGGCCGGAATTTGAAAAACAGGCTATCGTCCGTAGCCTGCTGCCAGGTGTAGCCGGACAGGAAGACGGTCACCATCGTCATGATATGGATTACATAAAAATGCACGAGGAAAAAGAAGAACGGCACCCGGCCATACACTGTGCAGATGCGGCTGAATGCATTGTCCGTTTGCTCGGTCAGGGCGAGCAGGATGAGTATCGGCCCCTGCGTCATGAGCGTGAATAGCAGCGAAGGCGGATATTTGGTCACGTTGAAGAAGGATATGAAAGTTTTGGCGGCGGTGTCCTGTGACGACCAGGGAGCAGGATCGCCATAGCCATTGATGAATCTCAATAGCACAAACAACGCCGTCAGCGCCGCGCCGGTCCACAATAGCAGCTTCCTGCGCCGCTGCGGATCGGCATTGCGCTTGTAGAGCATGCCAAGCCCATACCCCGACATCATAATGCCCGCCCAGGGGAAAATCACGTACAGAAAGACGATCGCGCCGCCATCGGGCCGTGGCAGGAACGTGCCCCTACCGGTGAAGAATATGCGCAACAGAATGTCCGCAGTGGAATTCTCCTGCAATTTCACGTAATCCAGCAGGTTGTGCCCGAGCACCAGCGCCAGCCCCAGGATGAGGATCGTTTTCGGCGATGCAAAACGCACCGCGATGCCGAGCACGATCATTGCGCCGCCCAGCGCCCAGAATACGGCGAAAAAGAGCGTTTTGTAATAAATATCGAATGTAAATGCGAAGGTCATGAACACCATTTCCACGAGAATAAGCCAGAAACCGCGCTTGATGAGGAAAGATGATTTCTCGCCCGGCGTCTTGTTAATGCCCGATAAATAAGCGGACAGGCCCGAAAGCATCATGAAACTTGGCGCGCAGTAATGCGTGATCCAACGCGTGAAAAACAATGCGGGCGTTGTGGTGGCCAGGTCGGTGGGGTCGCCGGTGGCGCCGGCAATGTGAAAGAAGTCCCTGACGTGGTCGAGGGCCATGATGATGATGATCAGGCCCCGCACGGTGTCGATCGACCGGATACGGTTGGTGAGGGTACTGGTGGTGGTATACATGACTAATAAAAGTTGATAACAACTGACCTAAGAAGCCCCATAAATTACTGATTTACTGCTGATAGTTATCACACAACAGGCAACAAAAATCCCGGCAACGGGCAACAAAAATGCCGCGCATTGCCGGGATCACAAAAGTCGGGATTAGTTACAGTAATGCTGCTCCGAAAACACCCGCGCTATCGCCCAGTTTGGGCTTCACAATCGGCGTAGTTACAATTCCTTTGTTGAAAATATATTTGCGGATGCGCTCGTACCCGGCCGTGTAAAGCAGGTCGATATTGCCTACACCGCCACCGATCACGATCAGATTGGGGTCAACCACGTTGATCAGCGTCGATACCGCGCGACCGTAATATTCGAGCAATCTTTCGATCGTCGCCTTCGCGTGTTCGTCGTTGCCGGCGTGGTATCTTTCGAGAACGGTTTTCATCGAAACCTTCTCCCCGCTCGCGCGCTCGTAGAAACGCTCCAACGCGGGGCCTGAAATCACCTGTTCCACACAGCCAGACTTCCCGCAATAGCACGGTTCTCCACCTTCTTCGAGGATATTGTGGCCCCATTCGCCACCGATTCCGTGATGCCCGCCGATGATTTTGTTGTTCACTACCAGTCCGCCGCCGACACCCGTGCCCATGATCACCCCAAACACCACTTCGGCTCCGTGGTAATCCTTACCGGCTCCCATCAGCGCTTCGGCCAATGCGAAACAGTTGGCGTCATTAGCCAGCTCGCAGGGCACGCCCAGGATTTTTTCAAGATCGGTCTTCAACGGCATGCCGTTCAGGCAGGTCGTATTGGAATTTTTCATCAGCTGCGAATCCGGTTCAAGCACGCCCGGGGTCGCAAAACCGATCTTCCGCGGCCGTTCGCCCACCTGCTCGGCCACCATGTCGATCAGCTTTTTGATCTGCGACAAAATGTGGTCGTAACCATTCACCGATTCCGTCGGCACGCGCATTCGCACCACCACTTCCAGATTCCTTTCGGGATCCAGCACTGCACATTCTATTTTAGTACCTCCTAAGTCGATTCCCCAGAGTTTCATTTGTTATGTGTTGTTATAATACTTCGGCAGTCGGCCGTCGGCTTTCGGCTGATGTTTACAAGTAAGCCAAATGCCGATAGCTGATAGCCGACAGCCGAAGTCCCTTAATATTACTAATAATTCTATCCGAATCGGCCGCCGGCTTTCAACTGATGACTTTACAAGTAACCGAAAAGCCGAATGCTGATAGCCGACAGCCGAAGTCCCTTAATATTTTAATAAGATTTTATCCAAATCTGCCGCCGGCTTTCAACTGATGACTTTACAAGTAACCGAAAAGCCGAATGCCGATAGCCGACGGCCGAAGTCCCTTAATGTGCTTTATAAAATTTATATCCAAACAGGAAGATCACCGAATAGCAGATGATCGGCAGATAGTACGCGTGCGCCACATTGGTTTCTGCCACCGCGCCCATCAGGAACGGGAAAAATGCCCCTCCGGCTACGCCCATCGCGATAAATGAGGAGCCCTGCTGCGTGTGCGGGCCCAGGTTTTTGAGACCGAGACTAAAAATCGTCGGGAACATGATGCTGAAAAAGAAGTTGAGCATCATCAGCGCAATGAACGACGGCCATCCCCACGCCTGCGCGATAATGAGGCACATCACGATGTTACTGAATGCAAAGATCGCCAGCAAGGTATGCGGAGCAATGAAGCGCATCAGGAAAGTACCCACGAAACGGCCGGCAAGCATGAGCGCCATGAAACCGATCATATAGTTGGCCGCCACCGCATCGGAGAAGCCCATTTTCTCGTGCCCGTAGTTGATAAAAAATGCCCACGTGCCGCCCTGCGCCGCCACATTGAAGAACTGGGCAATGACGGCCCACACAAAATGACGGTGTTGAAAAAGCGTTTTACCCGGCTCCGAATCCACGTTGACCGCATCCGGGTCAACATCCGCCGCATGCGGGTCGATGAGCGCAGGCACTTTCACGAACGAAAACGCCAGGGCGATCAGCGCAATCACCGAACCGATGGCGATATACAGGTTACGCACCGAGGTGAGGTCGGTACTGCCTTCGATATGGTCGCGAAACAGGAAGAAACCGCCGATAGCCGGCCCGAGGATCGCACCTAATGCATTGAATGCCTGGGCAAAATTAATGCGCTGGTCGCTGGTACGCTGGTCGCCCAGCGATGCTACAAACGGGTGCGCGACGGTTTCGAGCGTTGCCAAGCCGCAGCCCAGAATGAAAAGCGCGATGCCAAAGAATGGAAATGAAGCGGTGCTTGCAGCCGGAACAAACAGAAACGAACCCAACGCAAACAGCGACAAGCCGAGTAACACGCCGCTCTTATAACCAAAACGCTTCATGAACAAGCCCGCCGGGATACCCATGATGAAGTAAGCCCCGAAAATGGCAAACTGCACGAACGCCGACTGCGTCTTGGTCAGGCTCAGCACTTTCTGGAAATGCTTGTTGAGCACGTCCCCCATCGTAATGGCGATTCCCCAAAACATGAAAAGGGAGGTGACGAATACCAGCGTAACCAGGTATTTTTTGTCGGTGAACTTGGGCGGGGAGGCGTGAACGGTGCCGGCGGAGGAATGGTTGCTCATTTAGCTGAATAGTAAAATTAAATATTAGGTTCGGTCTATTTTTGCAAATGTAAATCAGAGAAATTTAAAATCTGTATCCAGTCGAACATTTTAACATCATGCCCTCCCGGCCGGATATGAAAGCCGATTTGGCCCATCAGGGGCTGATTCAACGGCGGAAACGCCCCGTCCGGAAAACCGTTCGTCCCGAGAAAACGGTACACAGCATCCGCAGCCCGCGCGGTGGCAAACTCACCCTGCGGATCGGAATTCTTATCGTCTTCGGCGGTTGCAAGGTATACGGGTCGCGGAGCAATGAGCGAAAGGACGAAATGCTGATCGAACGGCAGTTCGGAATCTTTTCCTCTATAATGCGCAAAATTCCTGGCGAACCAGTGCGGGAATGCCGTGCAAAGGCGGTTGATGTCCTCACCCACACCACGGCGGAACTGCTTTCCGCCACCCGCCCCCGACTCATTGCTCAGCACGGCAGCAAAACGGCGGTCGGTTGCACCGGCCCAGAGCGCAGCCTTGCCCAACCGCGAAAAACCGAACACGGCTACTCGTTTCGCATCAATATCCCTGTCCGTTTCGAGGTAATCCAGCCCGCGGCTGAGCGCCCATGCCCAGGCAGCAATCGTCCCGAAATTATCCTCCCGCTGTTGCAATTCGGGGTAGAGCGGGTGAATGCCCGTTTGAAATGCCTGTGC
Source organism: Dyadobacter fermentans DSM 18053 (assembly GCF_000023125.1). NCBI lineage: Bacteria > Pseudomonadati > Bacteroidota > Cytophagia > Cytophagales > Spirosomataceae > Dyadobacter > Dyadobacter fermentans. The sequence continues at coordinate 6,867,588 of NC_013037.1, read as the reverse complement.
CTTCCGGTCGGAAGCGACCTCCTCACGGTACAGCGTCACGAGCGCATACCCGCGTGCGAGAATGCTGTCCACAGCCCATTGCGAGGCATTTACACCCCGGCAAGCATCGGTAGCTCTGCCGTCGGCCCCGCACGGGAACATCCGGCTGTTCTCCACCCAGGCAGTGGTGAGCTTAATCCCCGGATCGGGGTGAATGGCCTGGTTACCGATGAAATTGAGGCCGATAATAGCCGGCACAGGCTGTTTGGCTTGATTTGGAATGTAAATCAGCAGATCGAACTTCGCTTGCCTCCCTTTTTCGGTAATATGGATCGTCACTTGCTTACGCGTGGCTTTACCGCCCAGCGCATTTTTGTCAAGATCAAAAACCTCGAACCGCATGTTTTTCGGCTGCTGCGGTGCGGCTCCGTACATTTCCCGGGTCATCGTTTCGCGGATTTCCTGCCGCCTGCGCTCCCAGTCTTTCGCAGATTTTACCTTTTTACCATTATTAAAAAGAAGCGGATCGGGCAGTCGCTGCACATCCTGGGCATGTGAAAGTTTTGGAAAAACAACGAGACACCAGGTGACTACAAGAAACAATATCCTCATCATGAGCCTGTTAATGCAAATTGACGATTATTTCTTATTGAAGTAATTGTGCATAAAGAGCAATTGATGCTGGACTGCATTTTCCCAGTATGGCCAGTTGTGCGCACCGGGGCGTGAAATGTAGTCATGCGGGATCTTGCGGTATTCGAGCTGCTCGTGTAGGTTTTGGTTCACGCCGTAGAAGAAATCGTCGGTGCCACAGTCAATAATGAGCGAGAGGGAGTTAGGCGTTAGCAAATGGAGCATATTAATGACCGTATTCTTCTCCCATCTTTCGGGCTGCTCGGCGTAGCTGCCCAGGCGCTTGGCCATGTCCCAATTGTTGGGGAACGGGCGGATATCCACGCCGCCGCTCATGCTGCCCGCCGTTCCGTACACGTCCTGGTGCCGGAATGCGAGGTACAAAGCGCCATGTCCGCCCATGCTCAACCCGGTAATCCCCCGGCCCTTGCGGTCCTTGACCGTCTTATAATGCTGGTCCACATAGGATACCAGCTCTTTGGAAACATAGGTCTCAAACTGCGACTGCGGGTCCACAGGACTATCCCAATACCAGCTGCTGAAACCGCCGTTGGGGCACACGATGATCATGTTATACTGGTCGGCGGCTTTCTGGATGTTGGGCGCTTTCGTGATCCAGTTGGCGTGGTTGCCGCTGTACCCATGCAGGAGGTAAACCACGGGGAACTCCTTGCCGGCATCGTAAGCCGCAGGCCGCACTACCACCACTTTAAGGCTTTTTTTCATGGTCGCGCTGTTCACCTCCACGGTGTCCACCCGGGCGGCGTGAACCTGGCTAAGCGCAAACAAAACAAATACGAGGAGCGAGAGAAATGCTTTTTTCATTGTAAAGAATGGAAAGGGAATCGGGAAAATGACGACAAGTGCCGGCCGGTACCATCCGTTTTTTGAGAAAATTTTCTACAACTGGACGGAGTAACAGCCGCGAACGACGCAAATATTGTAGAAACCGTGGAAATATCCCGTTTTGAGCTGCGGGAATGTGCCTGGCATTTAAATTGATATAATCCTGCTATATCTAAATTAACTCTAACTCAAAATTTTACAACGATGGGAAATCTCCTTTATACGATAGCGGTCATCCTGGTGATCCTTTGGCTGATCGGCTATTTCGGCTTTGCAAGTTTTGGATTAGGAAACATCATTCACATTCTGCTGGTGATCGCGGTGATCGCCATTATCCTGCGCGTGATACGCGGTGACAGGGTAGTATAGCAAAACCTCCATTCGGCATTGCAGCCCGGAACGCAAGTCATCGAGCGTTCCGGGCTTTTTTAAACCAGGAAAATCATGGAAACAAAAGTTGAATACAATTATCCTTCACTCGTGAATGCGGCATTTGCCAGCCGACTGGATGCCCAGAAAGCGTTCGACGAGCTAATGTACCGCGGCTATAAGCCCGACGAGATCAATGTGATCGTGTCGGACGAAACGCATCGTGTACATCATCAGGAGATCGAGGATGAAAAACCCGCGCATTCCACCTTGGAAAATGCGGGTATCGGATCGGCGATCGGCGGCACCGCCGGGGCGATTGCCGGCGCATTGATCGCCATCGGGACGACAGTGATCATCCCGGGCCTGGGCATTGCCGTGGCCGGGCCGCTGTTGGCCGCATTGACGGGTGCCGGCGCCGGTGGCCTCACAGGTGGCATTGTGGGCGCATTGCACAACCGCGGCGTTCCCAAAGAACACGCAGAAGCGTTTGAATCGAGCATTCGCGCGGGCGAAACGATCATTTCGTTTACCCCGCATACAATCGAGGACCGGATGGAGATCATCGAAGCCTGGAACCGCTACGGCGCCCGGCAACTCCACGGCAACGAAAATTATACAGTCTGAAAAAGCAAAGAACCCGCCAGCGAGCGGGTTCTTTGTTATAATATGTCTTTAATCCTTATCCACACATTTTCGGCCAGTATCTTGTGCCCTTCCGCGGTGGGGTGAATGCCGTCGGACTGGTTCAGTTTGGACTCGCCTCCCACCCCTTCGAGCAGGAATGGGATGAGCGTTACATCGTTCTTCTCGGCAAGATCAGCATATACTTCTTTAAATTCCGTTGCGTATTTCTGGCCCATGTTTGGCGGGATTTGCATTCCTGCCAGCACGCGTTTCGCATCCGGATATTTCGCCTTTACCTTGTCCAGGATCTCTTGCAGGTTTTTCTTCGTTTCTGAAACCGGAATGCCCCGCAGGCCGTCGTTGCCGCCTAGTTCGAGAACGAAAACGTCGAGCGGTTGTTTGAGCAGCCAGTCGATGCGGCTATTCCCGCCCGATGTGGTTTCACCGCTCACTCCGGCATTGATGACCTTGTAGTTCAGGCCGAGCGAGTCGATGCGTTTCTGGATCAGTCCGGCAAATGCCTGTGACGGATCATCGAGGCCGTAACCGGCGGTGAGGCTGTTGCCAAAAAAAACGATCGTTTTCTTTTTCGCGGGCGTTGCTTTTGCCGCAGTTTGTGTGGAACCGGCATCCTGAGCCGCCTCCTCTTTTTTCTCGCCGCCGCACGAAAACAGTACGGTCGCGAGCAGGGATAATGTTACAAATGTTTTGAAATGACGCACTGCGATCATAGTAGGTATCGAAAGGGTACAAAATTTGTAGTTAAAAAACGCATACCCGGCCATTCACGCTCATTTATACACCGTTTAAACTATATTTATGAGAAGCAAATGCCGAAAAGGCCCAAATTAGGTCTTCCGCGGTTGCCGGTACGAGCACCACGCAAACATAAAAGAAAAAACGATTGATGAATACCATACTCGATCTGCACGAAGTCAGTAAAATATACAAAAGCGGTGACCGCACCCTCAAAGTCCTCGACAATATCAGTTTTTCCATCGAAACCGGCTCGATCGTCTCCATTGTGGGCCCTTCCGGAAGCGGTAAAACGACGCTTCTGGGCCTCTGCGCCGGGCTCGACCGGTCTACATCTGGCAGCGTAGAGCTGCACGGAACCCGCCTCAACGGGCTGAACGAAGACCAGCTTGCCGCCGTGCGTAACCAGTATGTCGGATTTATCTTCCAGAATTTCCAGCTGCTCCCGACGCTCACGGCTTTGGAAAACGTAATGGTGCCGATGGAGCTGCGCGGTGAAAAGAATGTGAAACAGCGCGCCCTCGACCTGCTCGACAAAGTGGGCCTGGCCGAACGCAGCCACCATTATCCCACCCAGCTCAGCGGCGGGGAACAGCAGCGCGTATCGCTCGCCCGTGCATTCTCGAACCAGCCGCAAATCCTGTTCGCCGACGAGCCGACCGGCAACCTCGATGCCGAAACGAGTGAAAAAGTGGTAAAGCTGCTTTTCGACCTCAACCGCGAGGCCGGCACTACGCTGGTGGTGGTCACGCACGACCTCGAACTCGCTGCCAAAACCCAGCGCATTATCCGCATTAAGGGCGGAAAAATTGTGGAGGCAAGCTAACCGTGATTCCCCGATGAACCCCAATACGATCAAATTTTCCTGGTTACTGCAAATGGCCTGGCGCGACAGTCGGAAAAACCGTGCGCGGCTGGCCCTGTTCATATCTTCCATTATCCTCGGCATCGCGGCGCTGGTGGCCATTTATTCGCTGGGCGATAACCTCCGCGAGAATATCGACAGCCAGGCGGCGACGCTCATCGGCGCCGATTTATCCATTTACAGCGGCAAAAAGATTTAAGGAAAGGCGATGGCCTTTGTGGATTCGCTGGGCAAAGTGCGCTCGGAAGAACGAGCATTCGCTTCGATGGTTTATTTCAACAAAGGCGGCGGCAGCAGGCTTACACAGGTGAAGGCGCTAGCCGGCGATTTCCCCTATTACGGAAAGCTGGAAACGATTCCCGTATCGGCTGAAAAGACCTTCCGCGACCGCCAGGAGGCGCTGGTGGACCAAACACTCATGCTCCAATACCGCGCGCAGGTCGGCGATTCGATCCGGATCGGCGAGGTGACGTTCGCCATTGCGGGTGTGCTGGAAAAAGCGCCCGGCTCCACCGGCATTACCGCCTCCGTAGCGCCGGTTGTGTACATTCCGATGCGCTTTCTCGATCAAACGGGCCTCATGCAGAAAGGCAGCCGCGTCGGGTACAGGTATTATTTCAAATATCCTGCAAAAACGGATGTCGAGAAGATGGTTAAAACGCTGGAACCGAAATTCGAACGCTACGACCTTGACTTCAACACCGTTCAGAGCCAGAAAGAAGATACCGGACGCTCCTTCCGTGACCTGACCCGTTTTTTGTCGCTGGTGGGATTTGTGGCATTGCTCCTCGGGTGCATAGGCGTGGCGAGCGCGATACACATTTACGTACGCGAGAAGCTCAATTCCATTGCCATACTTCGCTGCCTCGGCGTAAAAGCCTCTCAGGCATTCATGATTTACCTCATTCAAATTGCCGGCATAGGGTTGATCGGCACCATTCTCGGCACAATCCTGGGTACGGTGATCCAGCAATTTTTGCCGGTTGTGCTGCAAGACCTGCTTCCATTTGACCTCACCACCGACATCTCCTGGCCGGCCATCGGTCAGGGACTGGCCATTGGCGTGCTGATTTCGATCCTTTTTGCATTGCCGCCGCTCGTATCAATCCGCAAAGTATCTCCTTTGAACGTCCTCCGCTCGGCCTCCGACGCCTCCCATCCCGAACGCGACGCGGTAAGCTGGGCATTGTACGGGCTGATTGTCCTGTTCATATTCGGGTTTTCGTTTCTCCAAATGCAAACCTGGGTGCAGGCACTGGTATTTACGGGCAGCATCCTGGCCTCGTTCCTGATTTTGTTCGGCATCGCAAGTCTGCTCATGTGGCTCGTACGCCGGTTTTTCCCCACTTCTTGGAGCTACCTCTGGCGCCAGGGACTTGCCAATTTGTACCGTCCCAATAACCAGACTACCATCCTGATCGTATCGGTAGGCCTCGGCACGTCACTGATATGCACGCTGTTTTTTATCCAAACCATCCTGCTCAACCGTGTGAAGCTTTCGGGGAGCGACAATCAGCCTAATATGGTGCTTTTCGACATTCAGAGTCACCAGAAAGACGGCGTGCTCCGCATTGCGAAAGCGCAGAACGTACCCATTAACCAGAGCGTTCCGATCGTGAACATGCGGCTCGAAGAAGTGAATGGCAAAACCGCCTCTGATTTCGAAGGCGACACCACCGCCGAGCAGTCGCGCCGCATTTTCGGCCGTGAGTACCGCGTCACATTCCGCGATTCTACGACCTCTTCGGAAAAGATCACCAAAGGAAAATGGCAGGGTACTTACAACCCTTCCGACGCATTGATCCCCATTTCCGTCGAGCAGGGTTTCGCGGAAAGAAGCCGCCTCGAACTGGGCGACACGCTGGTTTTCAACGTGCAGGGGACCATTATGAACACAAGCATTGCCAGCTTCCGGGAAGTAAACTGGAGTGAAGTCCGCACGAACTTCCTGGTGGTATTCCCGACCGGCGTCCTTGAAGACGCACCGCAGTTCCACGCCATGCTCACACACGTGCCCAACCCCGAGATCTCCGCACAGTTCCAGCAGGCATTGGTAAGGGAATATCCCAACATTTCCATCATCGACCTCGCCCTTGTTTTGCGGGTTTTGGACGATATTTTCAACAAAATCGGCTTTGTGATCCGCTTCATGGCCGGTTTCAGCATTCTGACAGGCCTGATCGTTCTGATCGCTTCGGTGATGATCAGCAAATACCAGCGCATTCAGGAAAGTGTCCTTTTGCGCACATTGGGCGCCAGCCGCAAACAGATATTCGTGATCACCTCGCTGGAATACTTCTTCCTCGGCGCCCTCGCCGCCTTCACCGGCATCCTGATCGCCGTGATCGGCAGTTTCGCCCTGGCAAAATTTAACTTCGAATCCGAATTCAACCCTGAGCTCTGGCCGATCGCCTTGATCTTTCTTTTCGTCTCGTTGCTAACTGTCATTATCGGTTTGCTCAATAGCCGCGGCATCTTGTCCCGCCCACCGCTGGAAGTGTTGCGGCAGGATGTTTAGTGTTTTATTTTTGGTTATCTTTAAACTAAAAATTCACACACGATTTGCAATTTGATATCAGCGGCAACTTGAAGCCGTACGACGTTATACAAACTGACTGGTTTACGTTCAAGGCGGAGTTTGTGGATGCATTTCCGCACTCTGAAACAAGGCGGCTGATTTTCGAAAACTTTTCTGTGTACATGGAAACGTTGATTGCCATTATCGGCACGGGCTTTCACCAGTGGATAGATGGCAGTTTCGTAACCAGGAAACTCAACCCTGGCGACATTGACTTTGTGACATTTATTGACTCCGCAACTTTCAGCAGGAACGAGAACCTGCTGAATAGTCTTCGAGTTTTAAGCCGTGACCGAAGTCTGCGTTTGGACGGTTACTATGTAAAAAACTATCCGATGGATCGCAAAGAGTTTATTTACACTCAGATGGACTCTATCCAATGGAGACACGAGTTTGCCAAGGACTCCCGGAAAAGGCAATCAAAAGGATTTATACAGCTAAACTATTGAGTCATGGAGCTAGAAATGATTGAAGATCTGGAAGACTGGGGTTTGCGCGTAACGCGGCTCATCGAACTCGTAGCGCTAACCAATCAGACCCTGCAAATGCATCGCGATGGGGGTGACTCAGGCTTAATCGTCAGGCAATATGAAGAACTGCTAGCCGAACATCAGCAAGAGCTCGATGAACTGCTGAAATCTCGTGGATTAACCCTGAAAGTTGTCATTTCCGATAGCGCCGCCTAACCGCCGTCCCCTACTCGATTTCCCTTCCCGCGTCCTATTCCTGTGCGATGATTTAACAATTCCTTAATCCGCATTCCTGCGTTTATTCTTTCTGCCGATCCCATTTTTGGTCCTGAAATGTGGCTTTAATGCAACTTTTCTTTTCCCGATTAGACTTTGGGACGATTTAAAATCATTATTCCTACACCCTGACGATAGTTATCAATTTCATCCAAATTAATCTTCATATTTTTTCAAACGTTTGCACAGAATTTCAAACGTTTGCATTAGATATAAACTTATTTCAATTAATTATTTTAAAAATACAATTGTAATCTTGTATTTCAAGACCTTAAATTTTCCTCTTATGACTAAAAATCAATCAACGTCCTCATTACTATTCACCGTAAAATCCAATAATCCACGACTATGAGAAAAACTTCGACTCTATCAGTCAGGACCGGGATATTCCGAAACTGCCTTATGCAGGTGACGGCCGTTTGTGGCCTCCATGCGATTGCCGCAGCCGAGATACCGGTTCCCGAAGGCCAGCCCCGAAAACATGTTGAAACCAACATGACCCGCATGCAGGAAGTAACGCTTACGGGCAAAGTGGTCACGGAAGGTTCGTCCGAAGGACTGCCCGGCGTAACCGTGGTCATCTCCGACGTAGATGGCGGAAACAAGCAAGGCGCAACGACTAATGAATCCGGCGTTTTCAGCTTTGCCAATCTCCAAACCGGCACACGTTATAACCTCGAATTCAGCTATATCGGTTTTGAAAAGCAGTCTTTGAAAGACTTTTTGCTCACGGAAAGCAATGCGGCTTCCATTGAAGTCAAACTGAAAGAATCCGCGTCCAACCTGAGCGAGGTGGTGGTAGTCGGCTACGGCAGCACCACCAAAAAAGACATTACCGGCTCGGTGAAGTCGCTGAAAAGCGCCGAGTTTAACCAAGGGATCATCAACTCGCCCGAGCAATTGCTGCAAGGCAAGGTATCGGGTGTGAACATTACCTCGGCAACGGGCGAGCCCGGCGGCAAGACGAACATCACGGTACGCGGTCCGGGCGGTGTGCGCACGGGCAGCACGCCGTTGTTCGTCGTCGACGGGATGGCGCTGGATAACAGCGGCACCGGCGGCGATACCAACCCGCTGAACTTCCTCAACCCGCAGGACATTGAGTCGATCGACGTACTGAAAGATGCCTCGGCAACAGCCATTTACGGTGCTCGCGGTGCGAACGGGGTAATCCTGATCACGACCAAAAAAGGCAAGTCGGGCCAGGCAGCAGTAACCTATTCGGGTAGCCTGGGCATTTCTAATGTAGCGCGGCCAATGGACGTGCTTTCGGGACCGGAATTCCTCGCAGAAGCGGCTAAACTGGGAGCCACCGTGGCCGACGGCAAGGCGGATACCGACTGGCAGAAGGAGATTTTCCGCACCGCTACCACGCATAACCACAACATTTCCATCGGCGGAGGCAGCGAAAAAATGACCTATTACGCCTCATTCGGCTCGCAAAAGCAACAGGGTATCCTCAAAAACAGCCAGCAAAACCGCTACACCGGTCGCGTGAACCTTTCGCAAAAGCTGTTTGAAGACCGCGTGACGCTGGACGTGAACCTGAATGCAACCAATACGAAAAACAACCGTCCGAATATCCCGAACGTAATTGGTAGCGCACTCACGATCAACCCGACCTATTCGCCGTTCGACGCGAACGGCGAGATCGCCCGTTATGAGGATTTCACGAACCCGTTGTTCGCATTGAACCAATATAAGGAAGTGCTCACGACCAACCGCGTGCTTGCCAGCATTTCGCCTTCGGTGAAAATCATCGATGGATTGGTTTACAAGCTGAACTTCGGTATAGACAATTCCACGGCTACGCAGGACAAACAGCTGTTACCCAGCACAATCCCGGCGGAAATCGGCCGTTTGGAAAACTACGGCCTGCGCAACACCAACAAGCTGATCGAGAACTACCTGACCTACACGCTGAACTCGAAAATGCACAGTTTGAATGCATTGATAGGCCATTCGTACCAGCACATTTTTATCCAGAGCCGGAATTTCAGCATTAACAAATTCCCGATCTCGGACATCGAGCCGATTTACAACCCTGGGCTAGGCCAGGACCTTTCACTGGTGCTGAACCAGCCGGGCGGGTTCGCGACGATCAATGAGCTGCAATCGTTCTTCGGCCGCGCGAGCTACGGTTTCAAAGACAAATACCTCGTTACCGCCACATTGCGTATCGACGGTTCGTCGAAATTCGGATCGAACAACAAATACGGATCATTCCCCTCATTCTCATTGGGTTGGAGGATTTCCGAAGAGCCCTTCATGAAATCGTCGCCTTTCTCGGAACTGAAACTCCGTGCAGGCTGGGGATCGACGGGTAACCAGGAAATTCCTTCGAAAATCACCCAGGCGCGCTTTACCTCGGTCGTTTCCGGATCGGCCAGTTATCCGCTTGATGGCGGCAACACCTATCCAGGAGGTACCACGTACACGCGTCTGGCAAACCCCAACATTCAATGGGAAGTGTCTAAGCAAACCGACGTTGGTTTGGATTTCGGCTTGTTCAAAGGTGCTTTGAGCGGGGAAGTCGATTATTTCAGAAAGGTTTCCGAAAAAATGCTGCTGGAAGTGATCCCTGCCGACCCGGTGCAGCCAGCCGGCACATTCTGGACCAACGTGCCTGACATGCAGATCATTAACCAGGGTATGGAAGTAGATCTGAACTACCGCAATGCATTGGAAAACGGGCTGCGGTATTCAGTTGGCGGTAATATCACTTTCATCAAAAACCGCGTCGAAAACTCTCCTTACTCCGTGATTCCATCGGGTTCCGCACAGGGTTCCGGGCTTACTTCGGCGACCATCAACGGCTATATCAACGGCGAGGCGATCGGTTCGTTCTACCTGAAAGACTTCATCGGTTTTGACGAAAACGGCATCAGCAAATTCCGTGACGTGGATGGAAACGGCATCGTGAACGACGCCGACCGGGTGGTGGCCGGTACTGCATTGCCTACCCGCATGTACAATTTCAATGGTAATGTGAGTTTCAAGGGCTTCGATCTTTCGGCCAATTTCAATGGCGTTGCCGGCAACAAAGTGTACGACAACACAGCGAACTCGAATTTTTACAAACTCAAACTTTCCAAAGGCGTGAACGTGACGCCGGAAGCGCTTTCGGAACCATCGGAATCGGTGAACAACGCGGCATTGGTGTCGACCAGGTATCTCAAAAGCGGGGCGTTCCTGAGATTGAACAACCTGGTGCTTGGCTATAACCTCAACACGGCGAAGCTGGGCATCAACCGGTGGGTACAAACGGCCCGTATTTCGGTAACCGGCCAAAACCTGGCTGTATGGACGAAATACAACGGCTTCGATCCAGAGGTGAGCAACGACCGCTCTATCGCAGGCATTACCTCCTACGGTATCGACTACCTGAGCTATCCGAAAGCAAGAACCGTCATATTCTCGATCAATCTTGGATTTTAATTATTGACCCATGAAGAAGAAATTAACAACCATATTCACGGTGGCCGGCCTGCTCATGCTGAGTAACGCCTGTACCGACCTGAAAGAACAAGTACTGGACGAAACGCTGAGCGCGAAACTTTCAGAAGAAGAAACCGTCAACGGCTTGCTGGCGCCCACGTACGCATTGCTGCCGAACCTGTTCCAGCACACGACCTACTTCGCATTGCAGGAAATCTCGACCGACGAGGCGATCCTTCCCTACCGCGGCGGCACCGACTGGGGCGACAACGGCATTTACCTCGCATTGCACGCCCACAACACCACCAGCACCGACCCGAATGTGAACAACACCTGGAACCAGTTGGTACAATCCATTTCAAGGTGTATCACGGCCATTGAAGGCCTGAAAACCGCCACTTCGCCCAATACGGCACTTTACACGGCCGAAGCACGCGGAATGCGCGCCTACTACAATATGGTGATGCTCGACCTATTCGGCATTGCGTTCGTGAAGGAGGAGCCGGGAACGACTTCGAAGATCATCCGCGGCGACGAAGCTGTGAAATACATTGAGAGCGAATTCCTGGCCGTGGAACCCGTTTTGCGCCCGAAAGCTACCGTAGGCCCCGGCCGGCTCAACCAGGCTGCCGTGTGGAGCTTGCTGGCACGTTTGTATCTCAATGCGGCAGTGTACCGTAACATTTACGCGCCTACCTTCGACTTTAAGGCGGAGGATATGGACAAGGTGATCCAGTATACCGACAAGGTGATCAACTCGGGCCAGGCGAAACTTTCCCCGGATTATTTCGCGATTTTCGGCAACGATAACCATACCAACGAAGAGCTTATTTTCGCGGTAGACCAGCGTGCCGATCTGAACGGACATAACCGCATGGCCTATTTCTCGATCTCGGGTGACCAGTTCCCGCTGGCAGAATTCCCGGCGGCCAATGGTACCGACGGCCCGGGCATCACTTCGGACTTCTACCAAACCTGGGTGCAAGCTTACGGTGCCGTGGACCCATCCCGCGACCCGCGTTTTTACCAGCAAAACATGTCGATTTACACCAATGCAGCCGACACCTGCGTGAACGACGCGGATTATAAGATCAACCGCGGTATTCTCAGAGGCCAGCAATACGGCGCATTGCGCGTGAACGGCGCATTCCTCCGCTGCCCCGACGGCAAGCTGAAAGTGGGTAAACTGACCTACGTTACCAGAAACCGCTCCGATTTACCGGTAAGTTTCTCCGAAATGATCGACTTCACCACCGCAGGCAGCAACTATAACACCGGCTACCGCGTGGAGAAATACGAGTTTAGCAGCAAGTCGAACACGGGCCGTAACCGCGGAGAAGCGGATATCGTGATCGTGCGCCTGGCCGACGTTTACCTCATGCGCGCCGAAGCCAAGCTCCGCAAAAGTAACGACGCAGCAGGTGCCCTGGCCGACGTTAACCTCGTACGTGCCTCACGTACCAAAACGCTCGCGCCGCCTGCATTAACGAGCATGACCCTCGACCTGCTCTTCCGTGAGCGCGGTTTCGAGTTCTACTGGGAAATGCTGCGCCGCCCGGATATGATCCGCTTTGGCAAGTATGAAGGCAAATGGACCGAAAAAACCAATGCAGACGTGAAGAAACGCATCTTCCCGATCCCGCAAACGGCCATCGACGGCGCGTCCAACCTGCCTGGCTATTTGCAGCAGAATGACGGATATTGATTTTTTAATGCATAAAAGCAGAAAGCGAGGCGGGTTTCCGTCTCGCTTTCTGCTTTTTACACTGGTGTTCTATTCGATATTCTCCGCCATCTCGCTTTCCTCCCGATCGTGGATACCCAGCTGATCCTCATAGGTATTCACGAACGTGCGCCTGACGGCCTCGGATTTGTTCATATAAGTAGTAAGAGCGGCAGTCCAGAGAATCTGAAACGGAATGCCGGCAAATGCATTGGCCTCCTGCGGTATCGAAAAGCAATAGTTGAGCACAACGGAAAGAATGCTGAATGCCAGGTTAAGCGATATAAAACCGCTGTAAATAATAGGAAATGAATCGCGGTTCTTGGCATACAAGCGCCAGAGAAAAATGGCATAACACCACGATCCGACACTGAAAATACACTGAAGAATGAGGAAAAGCTGGTAACCGAAGCGTTTCAGTCCGGTCGCATCATTCATGCGGTCCCATTCGGCAATGGTGAAGAATGACCCCGCCTCGGCGGTCATCAGTCCCAGCGGGAGCAGCACGGAAAGAGCCACGATCACGATGCCGATCAGGATAAGCCATCCATTCTTCGAAGCCGCCGGGGCGTGAAAACGTGCGCCGGGCGAATAGCGTTCCAGCTTCCGGGCCGCGATGAAACAGCAAAACACCGTGAGCAATGCCAGCATAAGCATCCACCCATTCACCCCGCCCCAGCTGATCAAAAGACTGGAATTATCGTCGACGCGCTGTTCGAGGTATCCGGTCAGCTTTTCGATGTCTTCCCTGTACTGGCTAACCTGATCAGCGGGAATGTGATCTTGTTTGGTTTTGAAAACATAGGTTAGCTCCCATACCTTTTCTTTGGGCAGGAACTCCGATTTATAGGAAATATCATAAGCCATTCGCTCCACATTCCACTGATCCACCGGCACGCCGCGGTCGGCCTGGAAATGTACGCGGGCCTTGTAGGTGATGTTGGTCGGGTAGTTGAGGAAAACAGGCGAGTTGCGCTTCCGAGCCGGCAGCGTGCGCACATGATCGTACATAATGCGTCCGAGCACCTGGAAATACCAGTTTTCCGTCTGTCCGCCGACTTGCCAGGCATCGTTCAGCCGGTACCTTTCGACTACGGAAATGTTGTTGGCTTCCCGCTGATCGTAAAATTCCAGCGAATCGAGGCGTTCCAGTCCGCTGTTTTTGTAAAGTTCAGCGTAAAAATTAAAGTACGAATCTTCAAGCTCCGACAACACAGATTCCTGTAATGTGCTTCTGAAATTTTCGGCATCGTGATTGAAATACACCGTTTTCACCTGCAACACGCCGCCGGAAATGGTATCGCCCATCGCCGGGAGGTAAAAATCCTCCGTAATTTCCGTCGAACCGGGGTTCTGCGCCTCCATATGGAGCAGCTTGCTTTGCCTTTCTTTCAACAATAATCCATAACCGTAAGCAGCGAAGGAAGTCTGCGGGATCGCGCCGCCCTGCAATGCGATCGTCGGGTCAACAAACACATAATCGCGTGCCTCGGGCGCGCGGTTTTCCAAATCGTGCATCAGCACCCGCGCCACCACATGATTAAAGTCGGCGGGCGACGGCAGGTAGTCTTCCAAATGCGAGCGCTTGTAGGTGTCCACCAGCACCGGCGACGCCTCGACGCCATTGGCATTCAAAATAGCGCAAAGCAGAAGTGTTTTGTCCTTGCAATCGCCGTACCGCTGGTTGAAAACGTCCTCGGCTTTGTGCGGCCTGTGCGAGTTTTCACCCGTTTCGATACCGAGGTACCGCACATCGTCCTGCACGAAACGCACGGCTTTTTCAATGTAATCGAGGCGGCTTTCCGAGGTGCGTTTCCATTCATCCACTTTCGCTTTTAAAGCGCCCGAAACGGTGGGAATGCTGTAAAAATTCAATCCCCAGTCGACCACTTCTTTCCAGTTCTTAAACTCCGTAACCTGCACCGAAGGGGTTTCGTCGTACCAACTGGGCCTGTCTTCCTGGTAGGAAATCCTTTTGATATTCCGCGCGTCCCATTCGTATATCCGCAGGCCGTTCTGCGTGTGCTCCTTGCGGGCAGGCGGTTTGTTGAAGTCTTTGGTATAAACCGCCCGACCAGCTTTCGCGAGAACGGCCACGTGCACATGTCCGAGATAATCGCCGGTCGCGAAGGAGAAAAAGTCGGAGTACTTCCCTTTAAAAACCGGATTCCAGCCCGTACACGAGTAGGCGAGCTCGATGCGGTCGCCTTTGCGGATGTCTTTCAGGATCACCGACGCGGTATGGTATCCGTTGTAAATAAACCGCTGCCGGTCCGTTTCTACGGGGATTACTTTGAAATCAGCCAGGTTGAGCCGCGACATCGCCACGCCGTCACGCCAGACGATCAGGCTGTGCACATTCAGGCGCTCGTAGGAAGGGTCAAATGCGATGATCATTTCGGAGCCATTCTGCACGCCGCTTTCCGAAACGATTTGCCTGATTACCCGCCGGTAAACCGTTTGCTCATCGAGATTGGTTTGTGTGTCGGAAAAAGCAATGTAAAAGCCGTTGGAAAAGTCTTTGGCACCCGCTGGCTTCCCGCCGGGCGTTACCGGAACCACCCACGACGGCGCGGGCTTAATGCCAATGGAAGGTGCTGCACCGAGCTCGCCAAAGCCCATGGCAATAACACACAATACAGACAGTAACAGTCGGATCGGACGAAATGTAAAGATCAAGATGATAAAGAAGATAGAAGAGTTACAGGGCAACTAAGGTAGCATTTATCCAAAAAAGTATCTGAGGGTTACTCATATTTTATTTCGGGCACAATCTGCATTGCGCCCGGTACTCAAATCCGCAGCGACGACTCCCGGATCACCAGCTCCGAAGGCAGCACGATGCTCTCCGGCGAAAAGTCTCCCGAACCATTCAACTGGTTGAGGAACAAGCGGGAAGCTTCCATGCCGATCTTGCGCCCGGGCCGGTGCACAGTGGTGAGCGAAGGAAATGTATATGCCGAAATAGGCGAATTGTCAAAGCCTACGAGCCCGATATCCTGAGGAATGCGCAGGCCCCGGTCTTTGGCCACCCGCATCGCACCGATCGCCACCTGGTCATTCACGCCGAAAATCGCATCGGGCGGTGAAGCGAGGTCGAGCAGCCGCTTGGTAGGCAGAATGGCACTTTCGACATTGAAATTGGTATTGATAATGAGGTCTTCGCGGATAGGGAAATTGTGTTTTTTCAAACAATTGATATATCCCTTAAAACGCTGCTCGGAAACGGTGAGGCCATTGGGACCTTTCAAATGCGCGATCTGCTTGTAACCAATGGAAATCAAATGCTCCACCGCCGCGAAAGCGCCGTGATAATCGTCCACGGTGGCCCGGCTGGTTTCAAAATCCTCATATTCGCGGTCGATGAAAATCAGCGGGGTTTTACGCTGGATCACGTTTTCGAGATGCTCGTAGTAGCCCGCATCGTAGGTTTCCTGCGAAACCGACAGGAAAATGCCCTCGGTCCGGTTCGAGAGCAGCTTGGAAAGCGATTCCTTTTCGAGCAGGTAACTTTCGTTGGTCACGCAGATGTTGAGCGTGTAACCCATGGGCTGCAACACCGTGTGCAGGCCCTCAATCACCGCAGTCTCGTAATAATTGCTGATCGTCGGCACCACCACGCCGAGCGAGGCGGTCTTCTTGTTGAGCAAGCTCAGCGACACTTCGTTGCGTTGGTAACCCACCTCCCGTGCATATTCCTGGATGTTTTTGCGGGTGTCTTCGTTGATCGCCGGATGGTCGTTCAGCGCGCGTGAAACGGTGGATGGAGAACACCGGAAACGGCGTGCAATGTCTTTAATCGTAACAGGACGTGAGGAATTCATGGGTTGGAATAGGACAATTAAATCTTTGAAATTTTTTCAAACGTTTGCATTCAATATTAACATATTTACATTTTGTGTTTAATTTATACAACACTATCATTGTGCAAATGTAATGGATTTACCACAATGAGTGACCTGCTGATTAAGCCCCGAACACACGACAAGACCTATCATTCCCTCACCGCCGAACAGGCTGGCTGGACCTACCTGAACTTCGAAGCTAAAATACTGGAAGCCGGCGAACAAATCGAAGGCAACACGGGCGATTATGAATATTGTTTCGCATTGCTCGGCGGTAATTTCAAAGTGGAAGCCGCCGGCCAGGTCTGGGAAACGCGCAACGGTCGCAAGGATGTGTTCAGCGGAATAGGGCACGCCATGTACCTTTCCCGCCGGACGCCGTTCGTCCTCACGGCGCAATCGCCCGGGACCGATATCGCGATTTGCAAAGTGCTTTCCGACGAGGATTTCCCACCGCGCATGAAACGCCCCGAGGAAGCCGCCATCGAATACCGCGGCGGTGATAATGCCAACCGCCAGATCAACAGCCTGCTCGAACCGGGCTTCGGCTGTCACAAGATCGTGTGCGTGGAAGTATACACGCCATCGGGCAACTGGAGCTCGTTCCCGGCCCACAAGCACGACGAGCGGAAGGTAGCCGGCGACGGCACTTTACTCGAAGCGAACCTCGAAGAAATCTACTTTTACAAAATCGACAAACCGCAGGGCTACGCGATCCAGCAGGTGTACACCGACGACCGTTCGCTGGACGAAATTATCCGTGTGAAAAACAATGAGGCCGTATTGGTGCCGCGCGGCTACCATCCCGTAGTGGCTGGCCACGGCTATAATGTGTATTACCTTAATTTCCTCGCCGGAAGCGACCAGTCGCTCGCCAACACGTCCGACCCCGATCACGACTGGATTTACGGAAGCTGGAAAGGCACCGACCCGAGACTACCGATCGTCACCGCTGAGATGAATGGGTGAAAAGGTACTTCGGCGGTCGGAGCTTAAAGGACTTCGGCAGTCGGCTATCGGCCGTCGAACCTTGAAGTACTTCGGCAGTCGGCTATCGGCCGTCGAACCTTGAAGTACTTCGGCAGTCGGCTATCGGCCGTCGAACCTTTTGAAAACAGAAATAGAGTAAAATAAATAAAAAGCCGAAAGCCGATAGCTGAAAGCCGACAGCCAAAAGCCGACAGCCGACAGCCGATAGCCGAAGTAAAACCCAATTCCCATGCCCAGATACGATCTTCTTACCCTTGGCCGCTCTTCCATTGACCTTTACTCGGCCAACGTGGGCAGCCCTTTTGAAAAAATTGAGGCATTCA
The DNA here is from genome assembly GCF_000023125.1 of Dyadobacter fermentans DSM 18053. Taxonomy (NCBI): domain Bacteria; kingdom Pseudomonadati; phylum Bacteroidota; class Cytophagia; order Cytophagales; family Spirosomataceae; genus Dyadobacter; species Dyadobacter fermentans. Next base: position 6,849,870 of record NC_013037.1, on the reverse strand, counting down.
ATGCCTTTGTGGGCGGTTGCCCGCTCAATATTGCCACCGGAAGCCGCCGGCTGGGTCTGGAAACAGCCATTCTCACCGGTATCGGCAATGATCAGGTGGGGAATTTCATCAAACATTTCCTTGACAACGAGGGCATTGTAACCGACTGGGTGCCGGTTATCGAAGGCACCCGCAGTTCGGCCGTCGTGCTGGGCATCGAGCCGCCCGACCGCTTTCCGCTCGTTTACTATCGCGAAAACTGCGCGGACATCAACCTGAATATCGACCACGTATCCGCCATACCGTTCCAGGATTTCAAGGCTGCTGCGTTCTCCGGGACTGCATTCAGCAAAGATCCAAGCCGTACCGCCATGTTCTATGCGTTGGAAATGGCGAAAAAGAATGGCGTGACGCGTCTGCTGGACATCGATTTCCGCGCAGATCAGTGGTTTGATCCCCGCGCATTCGGGGTGACGATCCGCGCGGCGTTGGGCAGCTTCAATATTGTGGTGGGAACCGAAGAAGAAATACTGGCTACGTTTTTGACTGATAAAGAGCAGCTTCTGATCAAACATCAGCAGATATCGGCGCCGGAGATCCGCGGGAATATCGACAATGCGATCCGGGAAATCCTGAATTCGGGCGTTGAAACGCTCGTGGTGAAGCGCGGCAAGGATGGGGCGTCCATTTTCCAGCCCGGCAAAGAGGAAGTAAAAGTACCCGGCTTTCCAGTGGAAGTATTGAATGTGCTGGGCGCTGGTGATGCTTTTTGTGCGGGCTTCTCGTTTGGGTTGCTGCGTGGCTGGGATTTGTACAAGAGTGTCAGAATGGGTAATGCCTGCGGGGCGATCATCGTCACCCGCGAAGGCTGCGCGAATTTCATGCCGACTTATGATGAAGTAATCGGGTTTGTGGAAGGATACGGAGGATTATAATTATTAAACGACAATGGAAAAATTACAGAATTACATCAACGGCCGGTGGGTCGACAGTCACTCCGATCATTATGTGGACGTGCTGAACCCTGCCAGCCAGGAAGTGCTCGCAAAAGTTCCTTACGGCATCGCGCAGGACGTAGCCGACGCGGCCGCTGCGGCGCACGAGGGTTTTCAGGAATGGAGAAATACGCCGGTCTCGAAGCGTGTGCAATATCTGTTTAAACTAAAAACACTGCTCGAAGACAACGCCGACGACATTGCCAGGACCATCGTGCTCGAATCGGGCAAGACTTTCGTGGAGGCCAGGGCCGAAATGGTGCGTGCGATCGAAAACGTCGAAAACGCCTGCGGAATGCCCACGCTCATCCAGGGCGAGTTCTCGGAAGACATTGCCAAGGGCATCGACGAATACATGATCCGCCAGCCGCTGGGCGTTTGTGCGTGCATTGCGCCATTCAACTTCCCGGGCATGATCACGTTCTGGTTCCTACCCTACGCACTCGCCTGCGGGAACAGCTACATCATTAAGCCGTCGGAAAAAGTGCCGCTCACGATGACCAAGATCGTGCGCATCATGGAGCAGCTCGACCTTCCCAACGGCGTACTGAACCTCGTGCAAGGCGCACGGGAAACGGTAGACGCGATCCTGGAACACCCGGTTATCAAAGGAATCAGCTTCGTGGGGTCTTCCAACGTTGCCCGTTATGTGTATGCCAAAGGTTCCGCCAACGGCAAGCGTGTGCAGGCCCAGGGCGGCGCGAAAAACCCTGTGATCGTGCTACCGGATGCGGATATTGAAATGACCTCCCAGATCGTGATCGACAGCGTGTACGGCTGCGCCGGCCAGCGCTGCCTCGCCGCCTCGACGATCATCACCGTGGGCGAGCATAAGGACATTACCGAGAGCCTCGTGGAATCGGCGCGGAACCGTAAAACCGGTTTTGGCCTGGATTCGGATGTGTTGATGGGCCCGGTGATCACGGCCGAAAGCAAAAACCGCGTGCATAACCTCATCGACAAAGGTTTGCAGGAAGGCGGGCGCGTGCTTGTGGACGGACGTAATACAAAGATCGATGGTTATGAAAACGGCAACTTCATTGCCCCCACCATCATCGAGGACATTCCGCTGGACGGCGAACTGGCCGCAACCGAGATTTTCGGGCCGGTGCTCAGTTTGGTTCACATTAATACCATCGAAGAGGCGATCCGCTTTATCAACTCCGGAAAATACGGCAATATGGCCTGCATTTTCACGAGCAGCGGCCTCAATGCCCGCCGTTTCCGCCACGAGGCCGAGGCCGGCAATATCGGTATCAACATCGGGGTAGCCGCTCCTGTGGCGCAGTTCCCCTTCTCGGGCTGGAAGGATAGCTTCTATGGCGACCTCCACGGCCAGGGCAAACACGCCGTCGAGTTTTTCACCCAAACCAAAGTGGTGATCGAGCGCTGGCTAAAAGAATGGAACCGAAAATTTTAAAAGAACAACTCGCTCGCAACTCCTACAATGACAAAAAAACTCAAAACCGGTGTGATCGGACTGGGCCGGATTGGCCAGATCCACCTCAGCAACCTCGTGCACCACATGCCGGACGCAGAAGTGATCATCGCTTCCGACCTGTCGCCCGCTGCACACGCTTTCGCACACCAGCTCGGCGTACCCGAAGTGACCACCGATGCCTACGACGTGATCAACCACCCCGACGTGGAGGCGGTGATCATTTGCTCCCCTACCCCTTTTCACGTGCCCTACACCGTGGCCGCGGCAGAAAAAGGAAAGCATATTTTCTGTGAAAAACCGCTTGACGTGACCCTGGAAGCGATTCAGGCAGCTGAAAAGGCGGTGGCTGACAACCACGTGAAGCTCATGCTGGGCTTCAACCGTCGCTTCGATGCCAACTTCAATAATGTGAGGCACCTGGTGGCGGATAACAAAATCGGAGAACCGCACATTCTCCGCATTACCAGCCGCGATCCTGCGCCCCCGCCGGTGGAATACCTGAAAGTTTCGGGCGGTATTTTCCTCGATATGTCCATTCACGACTTCGATATGGCCCGGTACATTGTAGGCAGCGAAGTGACGGAGGTATTCGTCAAAGGTGATGCGCTCATCCACCCCGAAATCAAGGAGTTCGGCGATATCGACACGGCGGTGATCGTTCTGACATTCGAAAACGGCGCCATTGGCGTAATCGACAACAGCCGCAAGGCGGTATACGGCTACGACCAGCGCCTGGAAATCTTCGGATCGAAAGGCATGGCGAAGGCCGAAAACAATACGACCGACACGCTCATTCATTTCGACAGCAATGGCGGCCACAGCTCGCTTCCGCTGCATTTCTTTTTGGAAAGGTATGAAACCGCCTATCGCGTCTGCCTTAAAACGTTCATCGATTGCGTGCTGAAAGACACGCCGTCGCCGGTGGACGCTCACGACGGCCTCATGGCAACCGCCATCGGCATTGCCGCCATGAAGTCGCTTACCGAGGGCCGGAGCGTGAAACTGGACGAAGTGCTGCAATATGCGACGGTATAGGGAATAGTCAGGTGTTGTGAGCGAAGGCCAGGCTTGGTCATTTGTAGCGAAAAATCGATAAGTTTGGCCTTTGCTCAACACACACGACAATACTTGACAATACGTGACCAGGAGAGACGAACATAGCCGCTTCCTAAACTTTTTAACCAACTAACCCCTTCACGAGCATGTCCACTACCGGTCTGCAATCGCTGGATTACATAGTATTTTTCATCTATCTGATAGGCGTTTCCGCTTACGGTTACTGGATTTATAAAAAGAAAAGCTCGAAAGAGGTCAGTTCGACCGACTATTTCCTTGCGGAAGGCTCGCTTACGTTCTGGGCGATCGGTGCTTCCATTATCGCTTCGAATATCTCTGCGGAGCACTTCATCGGAATGTCGGGGTCGGGATTTGCGATTGGTCTGGCCATTTCTTCGTATGAATGGATGGCCGCCGCTTCGCTGATCGTCGTGGCGTTGTTTATCCTCCCGGTGTATCTCAAAAACAAGATCTACACCATGCCGCAGTTTTTGCGGGAAAGGTACAATCCTACCGTGGCGACGATTATGGCGGTTTTCTGGCTGCTGTTATATGTATTTGTAAACCTGACGTCGATCCTCTACCTGGGTGCGCTGGCACTCGAAGTGACGGCCGGCATCGATTTCCAGTACGCGATCGTAGGTTTGGGGCTTTTTGCCATCGTGATCACGATCGGCGGAATGAAAGTAATCGGTTACACGGATGTGGTCCAGGTGATTGTGCTCGTTCTGGGCGGTCTGGCTACCACTTACCTGGCATTGGACCTGGTTTCACAACATTTCAACCGGCCGGGTATTTTCAATGCGCTTGGCTTGCTCCGCGAGCAGGCGGATTCGCATTTTCATATGATTTTACCAAAAGATCATCCGTTTTACAAAGACCTCCCAGGCCTCACGGTGATTATTGGCGCGATGTGGATCAATAACCTCGCTTATTTCGGCTGCAACCAGTACATTATCCAGCGCAGTTTGGGCGCCAGCCTTCCTACCGCACGCAAAGGCATTCTTTTCGCGGCATTATTAAAATTGCTGATCCCGATCATCGTCGTCATCCCGGGCATTGCTGCTTTTGTATTATATCAAAACGGCATGTTCCAGCAGGAAATGCTCGACGGCAATGTGGTCAAGCCCGATCACGCCTATCCTGTGCTGCTCAACCTGCTTCCCGCGGGCTTAAAAGGAATGGCTTTCGCCGCACTTACGGCCGCTATTGTAGCCTCGCTCGCGGGTAAGGCCAACAGCATTTCAACCATTTTTACATTAGACATTTACAAACAGTACATCGCACCCCACGCCACCGAACGCCAGCTTGTGCGCGTAGGCCGCTACACGATCTACGTCGCCATGGGCATCGGCATCCTCATTGCCCCGCAGCTCCGCGTGCTCGACCAAGCCTACCAGTTCATTCAGGAATACAGCAGCTTCATCACGCCGGGCGTGTTCGCGATTTTTATCCTCGGGATGTTCTGGAAACGGACCAGCTCGGCCGCCGCGCTGACCGCCGCATTGCTCACGATCCCGCTATCGACACTCGGCAAGTTCATGTATCCCGAAGTGCCATTCCTCGACCGCATGGGCTACATTTTCGTGATGCTCTGTGGGGTGATCGTGGGCATTTCCCTCGCCGATCCCAAAAGCAGGAATAATCCGAAAGGGCTGGAAATTGAAGCTTCGATGTTCCGTCCCGGCAAAAGTTTCGTGATCGGCTCGGTGCTGATATGCGGTGTGCTGGCAGCTTTGTATACGATTTTCTGGTAAATACACCCATGCTACTCACAACTCGCCAGCTTTTTGAAAAATGCTATGGCCGCTATGCGATACCGGCCGTGAATGTGTTTTTCATGGAAGAAATACATGGGCTGTTTGCCGCCGCACAGGAAGCGGATGCCCCGTTTATCGTGCAAACAACGCCCTTCGCACGCGATTACGCACATGCGGACATGCTGCTGTCCATGATCGGCGCCGCGGCGCGCATTTACCCAAACGTTACGTACGCGATACACATGGACCACGGCTATGAGGCACACATTTTCGACGCAATCGAAAAAGGCGGGTACACGTCGGTCATGATCGACGCTTCGCACGATGATTTCGAAACCAATGTAGCGCGCACCAAGGCGGTGGTGGAAGCCGCTCATGCGAAAGGCATCAGCGTGGAAGCCGAACTAGGCGTGCTGGCCGGTGTGGAAGACGACCTGACGGTGGACGCCGAGCATTCATTCTACACCAATCCGCAGCAAGTCGTGGATTTTGTGAATGCAACGGATTGTGACAGCCTCGCCATCGCCGTGGGTACCAGCCATGGCGCTTACAAGTTCTCGGGCGGGCAGGGATTGCAGTTCCACATTCTGGAAGAAATACAAAAGCGCTTGCCGGGGTTTCCGCTCGTGTTGCACGGCGGTTCCAATGTGCTCCCGGAAGTGATCGAACGCATTAATGCAGCCGGCGGGCAGTTGAAAACCGATGCCAAAGGCGTGCAGGAAGAAGAAGTAAGAAAAGCTATTCCACTGGGTATCTGCAAGATCAACATTGCCACGGACACCAGGCTGCTGTGGACGATGGTGAACCGCGAGTTTTTCCGCGACCGCGCCGACGAATTTGCGCCGACCACGCCAGGGAAGATTTTTATGGAAGAATACAAAAAGTTTATGCTGAAAAAGTTCGAACTGTTCGGTTGCACGGGCAAGGCAGGCGAATTCGGCGAATGACCCACTGATTCTGTTTGAACAGTAAACAATCCAATGACATGACCAAACGACTCACGGTGGCGCAGGCTACCATCATGTTCCTAAAAAACCAGTATATCGAACGCGACGGCGTCGAGGAACCCTATTTCGGCGGTTGTTTCGGCATTTTCGGGCATGGTAACGTGGCCGGGCTCGGGCAGGCATTGCAGGAAAACCCGGATTTCCGGTATTACCAATGCCGCAATGAGCAGTCGATGGTGCACACCGCGGTGGCTTATGCCAAGGTAAAAAACCGCCTGGGCGCATTCGTCTGCACGACGTCGATCGGTCCGGGTGCCACCAATATGATCACCGGTGCCGCCTTGGCGACCATCAACCGGCTGCCAGTGCTGTTGCTGCCCGGAGACATTTTCGCCACCCGCGAGCCCAACCCGGTGTTGCAGCAGCTCGAAAGCGCCGCATCGCAGGATATTTCGGTGAATGATTGTTTCAAACCGGTTTCCAAATACTGGGACCGCATTAACCGGCCCGAGCAGCTCATTTACTCGCTGCCCGAAGTAATGCGCGTCCTTACCTCGCAGGCGGAAATGGGGGCGGTAACGCTCTCTATGCCGCAGGATGTGCAGACGCACGCCTACGATTTCCCCGAATCATTATTCCAAAAACGCGTGTGGCACGTCGGCCGCCCGCGCCCCGATCTGGTAACCCTGCAAAAAGCGGCGGAGTGGATCAAAACGGCGCAAAAACCGGTGATTGTAGCCGGCGGCGGTGCTATTTACAGCGGCGCCACCGATGTTCTGCATGATTTTGCGACTAAAACCGGCATTCCGGTAGGCGAAACGTTCGCGGGAAAAGGGGCTGTGCGTTACGACGCGCCATACAGCATCGGCGGCCTCGGCGCCACCGGTACCAAATACGCGATCGACGTGGCTAACCAGGCCGACCTTGTGATCGGCATCGGCACGCGTTACAGTGACTTTACGACGGCTTCCAAGTCGATTTTCAAAAATCCGGACGTCCGTTTTATCAATATCAATATCAGCGAGTTCGATGCATTCAAGCATGCTGCATTGCCCGTGATCGGCGATGCAAAAGCGGTGCTGGAAGAACTCGGCGGGCTGTTGGGTAACCACGAGGTCGCGGCGGACTATCGCCGGCACATTGCGGAGATCAACAAAGCCTGGGATGATGAAGTAACGCAGATTTACGCGGAAGGCAATGGCACGGTTCCTCCTATCGATCAGGCAGTTGTGATCGGCACGTTAAACAGCTTCATGGACGACCGCGATGTGATGATCAATGCATCGGGCAGTGCCCCGGGCGACCTGCACAAGCTCTGGCGCGCCACCGACCCGAAAAACTTCCACCTCGAATACGGCTTCTCATGCATGGGTTACGAGATAGCCGCCGGTCTGGGCGCCAAAATGGCCGATCCCAGCCGCGAGGTATACGTGATCTGCGGCGATGGCGGCTACCTGATGAACAACCACGAGATCGTCACGGCGATCCAGGAAGGCGTGCGTTTCACGATCCTGCTTTTGAACAACAACGGCTATGCCAGCATTGGAGGGCTTTCCGAAAGCATTGGCAGCGAGCGCTTTGGAACCATGTACAAATACCGCGACAATGCAACCGGCCAGCTTGCCGGAAACTTCCTTCCCGTGGACCTGGCAGCCAATGCCGAAAGCCTGGGCGCGAACGTTATCCGGGCAACCGACCGCCAATCGCTCGAAAATGCATTAGCACAATCCAAAACCGCCGACCGCACCACGGTGATTTACATCGAAACCAGCCTCTACCGAACCGTAAAAGGTTACCACGCGTGGTGGGAAGTGCCGGTAGCCGAAGTATCGACCTCCCCGACCGTGCAGAAGGCATTTGAGACTTACAAAGAGAACAAAAAAACGCAGCGAATATTTCTGTAATGAATTTCGAAAACATTCAACTGGGCGTTGCTCCTATTAACTGGACCAACGACGATATGCCGGAGCTCGGCGGCGAGAATACTTTTGAGCAATGCGTGAGCGAAATGGCGCTGGCGGGCTTCACAGGCTGTGAAGTAGGCAACAAGTTCCCCCGCGATGTGAATGTGCTGAAAAAAGCATTGGAACTCCGCGGATTGCAGATCTGCAACCAGTGGAACAGCTACGAGCTCACGACCAAATCGTTCACCGAGAACCGCGAGAATTTCACCAAACTGCTCGATTTCCTTGAAGTCATGGGCGCGCGCGTGATTGGCGGCGGCGAGACGGGCAACAGCTGCCAGGGACAAATGAATGTGCCGGTGTTCGAAGGCAAAGGGATGCTGAGCACCCGCGAAGAATGGGCCAGCTTCACCTACGGCCTGGACGAGCTCGGCAAGATTGCCCGCGACCGCGGCATGAAGCTCGCGTTTCACCATCACATGGGCACGTGCGTTCAAACCATGGAAGAAACCGACCGGCTGCTCAACGAAACCAATCCCGATTATGTGTTCCTCAACTACGACTGTGGGCATTTCCATTTCGCAGGCGAGGACCCGGTGGCGGCATTGAAAAAATACATCGGCCGCACGGCGCACATCCATTTGAAAGACGTCCGCCCGACCATCCTTCAACGCGTGCACGACGAACGGCTGAGCTTTCTCACGGCTGTCAAAAATGGCGTGTTCACCGTTCCAGGTGACCCGGAAGGGTGCATCGACTTCCCCTCGCTGTTTGCGATCATCAGGGAAAGCGACTACGCCGGCTGGATCGTCCTCGAAGCCGAACAGGACCCCGCCAAAGCAAACCCGCTCGAATACGCGATCATCGCCCGCAATTTTTTCAGAAGTTTAACAGGCATTTAAGCACCCATCCCTTCATAAACCGCCACTGGCCCGGAGTTCAAGCTTTTTTCCAAAAGCCTCCGGATCAGTGGCGATAATTTTGTGAGTTCCAGATAAGTATTGTTTTTCGCGATTAAAATAAAGACTGCGATTGATGACTTAGAGAAGTTTTGTTGATAGCGGATATTCTTGTCAAACGTGAGCAGCGCCGCGAAACCCTCATTTGACGCTTCCCTGAGCAAGTCGCCATCCCGCATACCGTTCCAGCCCAATTCCCGCACGGTAGAAACTTCATATTCCGGAAAGTCAAGCTTTAATCTTTTCGGAACGTTTTCATCCAGTAACAGCTTCATACAACCGCTCGATATGCTTCGATGACAGTAGCCTGTTCGCAGCTTCGAGTAACGCTACCGCTTGGTTTCTCGTAACAGACGGGAAATCATCCAGATAATCATCAAGCGACACACCGGCTTCGAGGTGATCGAAAAGGGAATCGATAGGCACCCTGGTTCCGCTGAAAACCGGCTGCCCGCTCAATATTTCCGGGTCGATTGTAACAAGTTCATGAATCCCCATACTCTTCTTACGTTCCATCTTCCAAAAGGTAACGATGTTTCAGTAACAAATTAGTAAATATTTCGCTTCAAGCATTGCGCACTCAGCCACAATCCCTCTCCGCGAAGCGATCAACCCGCATCACAGCCCCATTCCGTTTCCAGGCCGTTCTATCAAAAAGGTGGTGGGCTGGCATCGTTTTAGCTGTATTTAGCGTAATTTTGGTTCCCAATTTGATTCACGTCCGGTATGCAGGCAATGATATGAAGTGGAGTGCTTTACATATCCTTTTATTTTTTCTCAGTTTCCTGCCTTCTGCTCTGGCTCAGACCGGCAAACACACCTATCGTTTCAAAAGTAACCTTGTCATTGAGCAGCCCGAATGCGGCCCCGATCTCACAGGCGTGCGGGCGGCGGGCTCCTGTGCTGCCGGCAGCGTCCCGGGCCGGTTCGTGGAAGATGTGCTCCCCTGCGGCGGAAGGCGGTTTGTTTACCATAATAATCTGAATTTCGGACTGACATACCCCAATACCGAGGGACTCGTTTCCGATTCCTACACGATCCAGCTTTACCTGAAAGTGACAGATTGGGGCAAAACCCGCGCGCGAATCATCGATTTTTCCAACGGCGTGGCCGATCAGGGCATTTACTTCACGGCTCCGAATGGCGGAAATGAGCGCTGTATGGAAATCCATCCGGGCGGCGTTTCAGGCCCTTGTCCTTTTTTTAATAATGCCACTTATTACCTGATCACGTTCACCCGCGACGGCTCGACCGGGAAAATGGATATTTATGTCGATAACAACCTGTTCGTTTCTTTTACGGACGCCGCTCAAAACTATGTAGGAAAAGCGGGCGCGCCGATTCACATTTTCAGGGATGATAATGTAGGCACTTGTGAGTCGGGGGAAGCGAATTTTGCTTATTTGTCCGTTCAGGGAAGGCATTTTTCGAAAGCAGAAGTCGACAAATCGGTGTCCGAGATCTGTTTCGAGGCCAGCATCAACTCCTACGCCGATTTTTCCATCTCACCCAACCCTATTTGCGGCGTGCAGAACATCGAAGTTCGTTATACCGGCTCTATTCCCGCACGCGGCGACGGCTATGATTTTCAATGGGACTGGGGCGGCGGGCAGGTCATCTCAGGCTCCGGAATGGGGCCGTACGTAGTGAACTGGGGCTCCGCCGGCACCAAACACGTGACGCTTTCCGTTACAAACCGGGCATGCGGCAACACGCTGGACAACCGCAAGCAGGTCATCATCAGCAACCCAACCCTCACCGCAGAAGCCGCATCGGGCAACTGCGATACAGGGACCGAACGGACCATTACCCTCACCGCAACGGACGGCATAGCACCTTACCGGTATTCGATCGACTCGGTAAATTACCAGGCTTCCAACGTATTTCAGGCCGCCGCGGGCCGGTACCGCGTGTTTGTAAAGGATGCCAATGGCTGTACGGTTGGGCAGGACGCGACGGTCACATTCACGAGCGACATAACCGTGCGCGCGATGGCCGACACCGCCATTTGCGTCGGACAGTCGATAACGCTTGCGACGGAAAGCAACGGGCAAACATTCTCATGGTTACCGCAAACCGGGCTGGACAATCCCGGAGCACTGGAACCGGTTGCCACGCCGGATGCGACCACCCAATATATCATTACGGCTACCAAAGGCTTTTGCACCCAAACCGACACGGTTCAGATTCGGGTTGCGCCCAAAATTGAGGTGAATGTAACGCCCGACGCTATTGTCGAATACAACGTGCCGTTCCAGCTGAATGCAACCTCGCCGCAGATCACCAACTATGCCGGGACGACGTTCGCCTGGTCCCCGTCCGATGGATTGAACAATCCCGATATCCAGAGTCCTATTGCGGTTTTGAGGGAAGATCAATCCTACACGGTGAATGTGACGTCGGAGCTCGGCTGTACCGGCTCGGGAACGGTCAATTTGTCGATCAAACGCCAGGAAAGCATTATTTTGCCAACCGCATTCTCACCCAACGGCGACGGCCGGAACGAGCAACTCCTGCCGGTGACGAACGACATCGGTTCGATCCGCTATTTCCGCATTTACAATCGCTGGGGGCAGCTGGTGTTTTTTACCGATCAGCTCAATACCGGGTGGGATGGCAGATTCAAGGGTGACACCGCCATTTCGGGCATTTATGTGTGGGAAATCGAAGGTGTTTCTACAAAAGGGAAGGTAATCAACAAGAAGGGTACTGTGGTTCTATTCCAATAATGCAGGGGCGGCCAATGAGTCCTTGTATGCGAATACAGACTTCATTGACCGCCCCTGTTATTATGCTTTCCGGCAATTTGCTTACCGGCTGATCCAGCTGAATTCGTATTCGAGGTCGGGAACGCGTGTGCGATCGGCGACGCGTCTCAGACGTGCCGGGAGCGCCATCAGGTAATCGCGGGCTTTTTCGGCCTTTTCATTAATATCCCTCACAGCGCCGATGTTCCATTCTTTGAGCAGATCTTCCAGAATATCAATGTAATCCTGCGTAGTGTACACGCCCAATCGTTGTGCGGCGTCGGAGAAGTGGGAGAATGTGTCACCCATTTTCACGCCGGTTTCACGCATGAAGTGCGCAGGCATAACGATCTTTTTCTTCATCATATCTTCCAGCGCCAGCACCAGTTCCGACGCGTCCACTTCGAGAATGCGCGTCACGAACGCCTTGTAGGCTTTGGCATGGCGCATTTCGTCGGAGGCGATCACGCCGCAGATTTTAGACAAATGCGGGTTGCCGAATTTCTTGGCCAGCGTAGCCGTCCGCCGGTGCGACAGGTTGGTAGCCAGCTCCTGAAACGACGTGTAAATGAAGTTGCGGTAAGGATCGCGGTCGGTACCGATATCAAAACCGTCGGCGATGAGATATTGCGTCGAAACCTCCATGGCGCGCATATTCACGCGGCCGGAGAGGTAAAGGTATTTGTTGAGCAGATCGCCGTGGCGGTTTTCCTCGGCCGTCCATGCGCGCACCCATCTCACCCAGCCGGATTCCGGCTCGCCGACCTGGTTAACACCGATCACGTCCATCAGCCAGGATTCGTAGGTAGGCAATGCCTCTTCCGTAATGGTATCCCCGATCAGCACGGCAATGTAATCATAAGGCAGGTCGCGGCAGCTTTCCTGTAACAGCTTCACTTCATGCAGGAAATTCTCCCTTGTTGCTTCGGGGAGAAAATCAGATGGTTGCCAGTTTTCATCGATCGGTTTGAGGTATTCCGCAATGAGCCCGTCGAGATCTTTGCCTATATGCTTCATTACTTCGAGCCTTTCGGCCGAAAGCGTAATATCCATTGGTATTTCGATTTAAACACTATTGACTATTTTACAAATAACGTGAATTATACGTAAGATTTGAATGACTATTGTCATTTCACGTTTTAGAAATTGGGGTAATCAAAACAGATTTAGACTATTTTTGCGAAAAAAATAAGAATGAAAAAAATCCTCGATTACGTTCTAAGTACCCTATACCTGATCCATTTCGGCATTACGCTAATCGTTTTCCATGTTATCCAGGTCATCGCATTCAACGTCTTCGGAAAGAAGGCGCACAAGGTTTCGGTCGACTGGCTTAACTTTTTCCTCACTTTCGGACTCTATCTGACCGGCGCTAGTATCAAGCTCAAAAACCTTGCCCAACTTCCCGACGACAGGCCCCTTATATTTGTAGCCAACCACCAGAGCAGCTACGACATTTCCGCCATTTACTGGTATATGCGGAAATACAGCCCGCGCTTCGTTTCCAAAATCGAACTTGCAAAAGGCGTTCCGAGCATTTCCTATAACCTCCGCAAAAGCGGCGCGGCGCTGATCAACCGCAAGGATGGGAAGCAGGCCATCACCGAGATCGCGCGGCTGGGCAAGCTGATCCATGACGAAAAAGCCTCCGCCATGATTTTCCCGGAAGGTACACGCACGGCAAGCGGCCAGATGAAACCTTTCCAGCCCGGCGGCGTGGCAACGCTGCTCAAACGCGCCCCGGACGCGCTCATCGTCCCGGTGGCGATCAACGGCACGGGGGCATTCAACCCGAAAGGAATTTTTCCTTTGAGATCTTTCTCCAAACTCAGTTTCACTGTGCTGCCGGGTATCGAACCGGCCGGAAGGAAGGCGGAAGAGATTTTAAATGAAGCCCAGGAAGCCATTCGTGTGGCTATCGCAGGCTGATTTTCAAAAGGTTAAATAAACTGCATTTCCGGTTAACAATCGTTAACAATCCCACTTTAAACTTCTGCGGCAGTCGGCCCTCTAACCCACAAAACTTTAAAACTTTTGGGTTATGAAAAAGATACTTTTTGCCGCAGTGGTTCTCGCATTAGGATTCACAAATGCTTCCGCCCAATATGGTCCGCGTTACGATCGTGACGGCTACCGCGACGGTTACCGCCATGAAAGAATGTCGGATATCAACCGACTACAAAGAGAAGCAAGACAAAATATCGCCAACGGTGTGCAATGGGGCACGCTTACCTCACGGGAAGCGAACATGCTCATGAACCGCTATGAGCGCATCCAGGAAAAAGAACGGCTTTTCGCCCGCCGCGGCCGGCTGTCGAACCGCGAGGAGAGAATCCTACGCAACGACCTGCACGAGCTGATGTCGGACACGCGCCGCATGAGCCGCGACCGCGACCGCTGGGCCCGCGACCGCCACAGAGGCAGATACTGACAAGATTGAAGGTTATAGTTGAAGGTTTAGGGTAATACATAAAGCACCGGGACATTGGCCTGGTGCTTTTTTATTGGATTTTGAAATACCGCACGAGCTTGACGTGCGATTTCTCAAACCCCTCCCGCTGGTAGAAACGGTGCGCCTGCTCCCGGGTTGCGCGGGAGGTCACTTCCATTTGAATGGCGCCCTCCGCCTGGGCAAATGCAGCCACATGGTCCATCAATGCCTTACCGACGTGCTGCGAGCGGTGCTCGGGCTCCACATACATTTCCTGGATTTCGGCCACCAGCGCGGCATGGTGCAACAGCGCCTGAATGTGGCAGCTCACCACGCCCACCGAAGAGCCGGCGAGCTCGGCGATAAAGTAAGAAATGTTCGGACTGGTTATATTCCGGTCGAATGCCGCATCGAAGCCTTTGCGGTCGAGGGCCGTGTTTTCGAGGCCGCATATCATGTCGTAAATGATTGCGCGGTCGGCGATGGAGGCGCGGCGGATGGTTAGGGCTGAATGCACGGGAATGGAGCTTGGATAATGGGCCAAATTACACAGCAATTATTCACTTTCGGTTCACACGCGGTTACAAAAATTAAATTACATTTGAACAAAGCATTAACCTGACAACCCATGAAGCAGATTATACTCGCATTTGCGCTGATTATCTCCTTTCAAAGCCGCGGTCAAATTACATTCATCGACAGCAATACCCCCTGGAACGAGCTTTCCAAACAAGCCACTGAGCAAGACAAGCTGATTTTTATCCATTTCGAAAACAGCGAATGCGTGCAATGCAACGAAGTCGCCTCCCAGGGTTTCAGCGGCAAAGATTTGAAAGAGTTGTTTGATGACAATTTTATTTCCATTCGTTGCAATGTGAGCACGCCCAACGGCCTGAGCCTAGCACGAAAATTTGCCATCAGAAGCTCACTGATGTCGCTTTTCGTAGATGCCAACGGCAATATCCTCCATGTGAACAATGGGTCTACGGGCAATTCGGGCGCATATGAGTCAGGGGCGGAACTGGCACTCAGCCGCAAGGGCCAAAAGCAACTGGCCGATTACGACAAGGAATACAAAGCAGGCGTGCGCGGGCTCGTGTTCCTGCGGGAGTATATGACCAAAAAACGCGAGGCATCCATGCCCGTAGACCAGTTACTCGACGAGTACGTAGCGTTTCTTCCTATTGATTCGCTGGCCAATTTTCAATCGGTCCAAACCATCCTTGCATTCGCTCCGGCACTCAATTCTGCTGCCTACAAAGCCATTACCACCAAAACACCGCCTTCTTTGCTGGATAGCATTTTCCAGGCTGGCTCGCCGGATAACCGCAAGATGATGCGCGAAGGCATTATCGGCAACACGTTCCGGCTTGCCGTTTGGAAACGGGACGAACCACTGGCCGTCCGCACGGCCGAATTTGCCCGCGACGTACAGCGAAAAAGCCCGTCGAAAGGCCAGGTGGAGTATGCCAAAACAATGGTGCAGTATTATTACCAAACCCGGGACACCCTGCGGTATCTGGAGCAGGCCGTACAGCTGATGGAAAGCCATTACATGCCATTGACCGTCGACTCTCTCAATAAAATGGACGACGCGGCCTTCCATGAGCAAAATACAGCCTTTACCACCAAACGCGGCAAGCCCGAACAAGGCATCGTGGTACGGTCGATGGCGATCATGCCGCCTTCGCAGTTTATTTACAAGGACCTGAATGAACACGCCTACCACTTCTACGAGCTCACGCGCGACAAGGCATTACTGGAAAAAGCATTGGCCTGGTCCAAAAAGTCGATGGAACTGGGCGATAGCAAAGGAAGAAGGGCACAAACGCCTTTCAAACTGGGCGACCCGAATTGGATGGATACTTACGCCCACATTCTTTACCGGCTGGACAGACGGGACGAGGCCATCGAATGGCAAACCAAAGCCATGGAAGCGCAGAAGATCAGCGGGATGGCCTACCAATCCTTTGAAATACGCCTCAACAAAATGAAGACAGGCACATTGTAGCCCCAATGTGCCTGGTTCGCACTATACAAACGCACTCTCGCCGGTGATCGCCCGCCCGACGATCAGCGAATTGATTTCCTTGGTACCCTCGTAAGAATAAATGGCCTCGGCATCCGCCACGAAGCGCGCAATGTCGTATTCGAGCAAAATGCCATTCCCGCCGAAGAGCTCGCGGGCGTGATCCACGATGGACCGCATCCGAAGCGTACAGAATACCTTGGCGAGTGAGGCGTGCTCATCGGCCAGGTCGCCGGCATCCTGCAATTGCGAAAGCCGGTAAACCATCGTTTGCATGGCCGTAAGGTCGCCCAACATGGTGACGAGCAGGTCCTGAACGAGCTGGAAGCCAGCGATCGGGCGGCCGAACTGCTTCCGTTGCATGGTGTACTTCAATGCCAGCTCGTAGGCACCGCGGCCGCAACCTACTGCCTGCCACGCCACCCCGGCACGCGTCATGCGCAGCACATTGGCAGTATCCTTAAACGAATTGGCATTTTGAAGACGGTCGGTTTCAGGCACGCGGCAGTCGGTGAGCGTGATTAATGCATTTTGCACCGTGCGAAGCGCCATTTTATCCTCCATTTTTTCGGCTTTAAATCCGGGGTTTTCCTTTTTGACGATAAACCCTTTGACCTGGTTATCGCCCAGATCGCGTGCCCAGATAATCGTAATGTCGGAGAATGTGGCGTTGCCGATCCATTTCTTCTGGCCGTTGATCACCCATTCGTCGCCCTCCTTTTTGCAGGTGGTGGTAAGCCCGCCCGCGGCGCCTGAGCCTACCTCCGGCTCCGTAAGCCCGAATGCGCCGATCAGCTCCATGCGCTGCATCACCGGCAGCCATTGCTGCTTTTGTTCCTCCGAGCCGCAAAGGTAAATGGAGCCCATCGCCAGGCCGCTGTGCACACCGAAAAACGTCGAAATGGACGAATCGACACGGGCCATTTCCATGGCGATGAAGCCTTCGAGCAATGCGGAACGGCCTGCGCAGCCATATCCCTGGTAAGTGAGCCCGCAGATGTTCAGCCTGGCCATCAGCGCGATGATATGCATTGGAAACTGGGCATTGTTCCAGTAATAGTTGGCGATCGGGCGGATTTCCGTTTCCATAAAATCCCGCACTTTGAGCTGGATTTCCCGTTCCTCGGGACTCAGTGTGGAAGCCAGTTCGTAAAAATCGCCGTTCACCACCGGCGGGGCTTTCTTTTTGCCCGAACCGGCTTGCATGAATTTCAGCATTTTACCGAGGTCTTCCTCACTCATTTTGGACACGACGCCCATGAGCTGGTTGAGGTCTACCTTTTGGGACAACTTGCTGACTGCTTCGATGTCGATGGATTTGAGGAGGTTGCGTAACTGGGAAAAGGATTTGAAGAGGTTCATACCGTTTGTTGGATTTTGATGTAGTAAAGAGGCGTCCCAGACGGACGTTCTACTGGTAATAG
Organism: Dyadobacter fermentans DSM 18053; assembly: GCF_000023125.1. Lineage (NCBI taxonomy): Bacteria > Pseudomonadati > Bacteroidota > Cytophagia > Cytophagales > Spirosomataceae > Dyadobacter > Dyadobacter fermentans. The sequence continues at coordinate 6,832,198 of NC_013037.1, read as the reverse complement.
CCTTAAAACTAACCAGAACAACACGGGAATGAAAATTGCAAGGATGAATCTAAACCTCAGAAATCATGAAAACGCAAACTAAAAATGTGGAAGGCGGCTCCCCAAGCAAGGGAGGCCCGAAGAGCAAGTCGAAACAGGAAGATGACAGCCGCAAACCGTCGGAAGTTCTCGAACAGGAATCTGTACGGAAATCCGAAAAGGTAAATATGACCAAAAAGAAGGGCTATAACGAAACACCCGAAACCGTTCCGGTGAAAGGGAAAAGCGCCTGACCGGGGCGGCAGCTATTTCATCGACGCTTCCAATGCGGCCGCCAGGTACACCATCGGTGCATTCCAGTTGATGGCGATCTCGTTGGAAGCGTACGAGCAATCATGGTCTATGAAAGATTCGTCGGGAAACTTGTTGGGATATCCAGCGCATTTGTCCTGCTGACCAGGATTTGGCCCGCCCGAAAGCAACCCCGGCAAGGGATCGACGACGCCGTCGGCAATGGAAAGGCGGTGGTGCGGGTGCATAACGCGCTTGCTGCCGAAGCCTGTGAGGAAGCAATAGCCGGTGGCGTTTCTTCCAAGCAGGTAATCTAGGTTACCCAGCGCGCCGTGCAAGTGATGCAGATCCTTCGTGATCCGGTAGGCGTACATGAGTGCAATGCCCTGGTTGGCGGCCACCGAGCTGCTACCCCAGGAATAATCCTGAGCCACTTTGCCCATTACGGTGTGGTAAGGCTGCTTTTCCAGTCCGGAAATAAGGCCATCCGCGTAGGTCACAATGCTCTTCCGCAGCGGCGCGGCCAGCTCGGCCGGCAGTTTCAGCTTGTCGCCAAAGCGAACCAGTGTGTAATATCCGAGCGTCTTCACATTGCCCCAGGTAGGCAGTGCCAGTGGCTGGTTCAGCTCCAAATCGACTTTTTCAATGTATTCGGGTTTGCCCGTCATGGCGTACATTTCGCTGGCTGCCCATATCCATTCATCCTTTACCGAACGGTCTCCGTAAGCGCCAGTCACCACATCGGGATCGAATTGCTTGTTCATTTCGCCCTGCTCATACAGCACGGCGGGATTTTTCCCGGCCCATTGCCAGCCTCGCACGGCCGCAGTGGTACACGAGTCAGCGAGCCCGGGGAATTTGTTGTCGAAATTTTTAAATACCCGCGAGGCCTGCGCCATTACTGCCACGAAGTCAAGCGTGGCCGCGGTGCCCTTCTGGACGACGTACCGCGGATTTTTGGCGGCGTCGGGCATAATCATGCCGTCGAAGCGCGGGTTGGTCAGCTTGTGGTACACACCGCCATCGGCCGGGTCCTGCATGGTGAGCATCCAGCGCAGGTTCCAGGCCACTTCATCGAGCAGATCGGGAACGCCATTGTTGCTTTCGGGGATATTGATATTAAAATCTTCGAAAAAGAGTGGGAAGTCTTCGTACAACGACAGCAAAGTGCCCATAGTAATGCCGGAATTCACAATATACTTGTTGTAATCGCCCGCATCATACCAGCCCCGGGTGGAGGATATTAAGGTATTTTCGGGCCGTCCGTCGGACACAGCCGAGGCGTGGATCAGCACCTTATCGTCGGGATGACCTGCTTTGCGGGCCCATTTACCGGCGTATTTCTCGGGCAATTCGGTGGAGGCCCGCTGGAAGTAAAACCCTTTAAGCGATGCCTCGGCCACTTCGCGGTGCACGCGGGCACCCACGCTAAATGGCGCGGATTTCCCAAGACCCGGCACGTCGATCGTGTAGTTGCCCGGTTTGCGAAGCTGGCTGAAATCGGCCACGCGCGTATGTTTTCCAGAATGCTGGCTGGTCCGTACTGGTCCAAGCATGCCTTTCAGCACTGTTTTCCCGGATTTGGCATCCTTCACCTCAAATGCCTCGAAACCGTCACCGGCAACGACCGCGACCTTGGGCGCCGCAGGGTAAAAACCGATCTGATTTAACCGGATCGCATCCGAATGCTGCTGTGCGTGCGAGGAGGACAATGACAAACCAACGGCCGCCAGGAATGCGGCCAAATGCGGGACAAACTTCATATTCGTGGAGAAGAAATTCTTTTTAATGTCAAAAAGCAGGCGAACCGGCAACTTTACCTCAATCCTGCAATTCTTTTACCGGGTGCTCAATATTTGTACCGGTGATTACCAGCCGGTGATACTCGCCCCAGCGGCGCAGCTCTTCAATGAGCGGTTCCAGCGACTGGGCATGCGCGGTACGTTCGTATTCGATCACAGGCGGAAACGAATCGTAGACCTTCCGCTCGACCAGCTGGTTCATTTCCAGCTCCTTCAACTCTTTCGACAGCATTCTCGGGGTGATGTTCGGAATGGCGTTCTGCAACTCCATAAAACGCTTGTTGCCGAGGCTCATGGCGATGAGGATGGAAATTTTCCACTTGCCGCTGATCACGTCCAGCGCGTCGCGCACGGGGAGGATCATTTCCCGGCATTCCGGGTGGTTTTCTTTGAAATTTTCTTTCATATCAACTTTCATTGAAAATTTGCATAATCTCTTCGATCATCGCCTCGTAGGTGTCGTACCGGCTCTCGTCGTAGCATCCCAGCGGGTCGGTCAGGACGTGCGCCAGGCATTTGTTGCAATAAGTGCAAGGCCTGCTGGCCGTGTCGGCGCCGGACGCAAATATAATGGGTAAATCGGGGTTCGCGATGAGTGGCCGCGCTATCGTTACGCCGTCGCATTCGCCATCGCTGATTGCCCGGCGGATCACCGATGCCGTCTGAAAGCCGCCGGTGCACAGGACGGGAATTGTAACGGCCTCTTTGATCGCCCTGCATTCCGCCAGATTGACGCCCTCGCGCAAGAGTGGCTGCTTTCTCGCCCACAGCCACCTGGCCAATGCGCGCGTGGGTAACAACCGGAATGAAAGGTAGTTCAAAAATGATAACCTTCCGCTGCGGATCATCGCTGTGTAGGTGTCGACTGCGCTCTCCGCAGGTAATGGTCCGATGGGATTACGCGGGTGCGGAAACTGGCTGCCGGTAGAAATATGGAGCGCGTCCACGCCAGCCGCTTCCAGCCATTGGGCTACCTGGATGCCCTCGGCGAGCGTGTTGCCCTTTCCTGAATTCAGGAAATAATCGTCGTGATGATCGGCGGCATTGATTTTGACCTGCAAATGATAGTCATCCCCCACTTCCGCCCGGATTGCGCGTACGACGTCCAGCAGGAAACGCGCACGGTTAGCAAGCGGGCCGCCGTATTCGTCTTTTCTCTTATTAATGGCCGAACTAAGGAATTGGGTAAACAAATAGCCATTTGACGCGTGCAGCTCGATACCATCCATTCCGGCCGTTCTGGACCGGCCTGCTGCCTCGCGGAACCGGCCGATCGCCGCATGAATGTCGCGCAAGGTCATGGCCCTGCCCGGTAAACCGTGAAACCGCTCCACGCCGTTGACAGGGGCAAGAGGAATCCGGTATTTGTTTTCCACCCCACGAATCCTGCTGCCGTCCCGACATCGAAAGCTGGCCGATAAACCGGCAATCGTACGCATGCACGGCCGCTACCAGCCTGGACCAGAATGGGATGCGGTCGTCGCGGTCGATCATGGCATAGTTGGGAAGAATGCGCTGCGCAGCGTCTACGGGAATGTGCGAACTGATGATCGCCCCTACCCCGCCCTTCGCGAAGCGCGTCTCCCAGCTAATGCGGGCGGGCGTTCCGGAACCATCGTAATTGTCGATCCTGCCCGAAATGCTTGAACGGAAAATGCGGTTGCGGACAGTAAGGTTCCGGAAATGCAGCGGTTGGAAAATCGGATCTTCCATGAGCCGGAAGCATTAAAATGTGAGAGGTAGCACGCCGTTAGCAAACCATTTCGGGTAGTCGCACCATTTGCGGTTTGCCAAAAGTATGGTCCTCCGCAGTTTTGAAACCCAGGTGATCATGCTTTCGCGCCATTTGCCCAATAGCTTCCGCGTGTTCTAATCCCGGGTTTCCGATCGAAAAGTCGGCATTGTGACCGCTCAATGAGAGCAGCATCGTTTCGGCCATGCACGCGAAGGATATGCCCGACGGCAATCCCAGCCGGCCGATTTTGTTGGTCCGTAATGAGGGAACGGACACCAGGCCTCCATCAATCAATTGAATGTCCGACCGCAGCGTGGTGATCAGTCGTGAAGCGTTCCGGGGCTGCGTTGCGTCGAGTACAATGCAATTTTCACGTAAGTGCGACGGGTTCAGCAAGCTTCCGGCATCGCTTGTTACGAGGACTACAATATCGGCATGACGGACATCGTCCATGCGAACGGAAGTCGACATGCTTACAGATGTGTATTGCCTGGAAACCTCGTGGCAGAAACTGTCCAGCTTTCGGGCGTTTCTTGCAACCAGCAAATAGCGCGCATCGCGTTCCTGCGCAGCCAGCATCTTACAAAGCAACGACCCCACACTTCCCGTCGCACCCACCACGGCAATGGTCGGTCTGAAACCGCCGAACTCATCCAGCAAACGCTGTAACCGCCTGAAAATAGTGACGGCTGTAAAAGCATTTCCATTGGTCACACCATAAGTTGCCCGGCCTGCTACGAGCTTGCCGCCCAGCGTTACGGGCGATATCAATCCGCCTAAACCGATCATCGTTGCCCCTTTGGAAACAGCGAGATCGACCGCGTCCTGAACAATCGGCAGCATCTGCCGCGGCCGTTCAAGCAGCTGCCGCCCCGAATAGGGCACCATGATGATGCTGCCGCTTGCCTCGTCCCCGTCCGCCCCGATGGCGACATTGCTCCAAAGAAACGGGCGGAGCGGGCGTTTGCCCAGAGTATAATGATAGAATTGATCGGGAAGCCATCCGAGCGGCCGAGCGATGTGTTTCAAATCCTCCCGATAGCTTCGTAAATGAACCAGGAAAGCAAATTTCCGACTCTCCTTCCCTGCTGCTGCCGGCTGCTTAATCCCCTGCACATGATCCCTGCGCCTTTCCATTGCTATCGTTTGCCAAAGTAAATCCTCAAACTTAGCGCGGCGGCGGCAGGATTTTCAGTGACCATTAGCGAATGGCTAGCCGTATCTTTTTAACGGACAATGGATTAAAAAACTCTCAACCCACCTTCCGGGGACCTACCGAATCGTAGATCACCATTCTCTCCCATAAGTGGGCGTATCCAGCGATAAAGTCGTGATAGATCTTATGCGATTTAAAAATCTCCTCTTCTATGATATTCTTAAAAAAACACATCCACGAAACGGAGTAATCCCTGACGATGTCCGAGCCGGTCGTATGCGCCGGCTTTCCGATGTGCGCAAACTGAATGTAGGAGCTTTTGGCGAGCTTGTGCAGGCCTTCCAGCAGTTGGGCCTCGTGCTGTGCATTATTGGGTTCTTTCAGGTAAAAGAAAATGTGCTGGACAAAAAGCTCCTTGTTTCTTTCGGGGCCGGAGGTGATGCCGCTGACGGAGGTGAGCGAAGCCAGGCCGGCATTTTGCAGGAATTGTCTCCTCGATTGATCTTCCATGAATTATTGAGCGTGAAACTGACAGCAGAGAAATCCGCATTACAATTTTCAAGGATAATGCATATTTGAACATTATCAAAATAGAATACCGCTGCTGCCAGCGCCCGCAGTCGGCAATGGTTTTGGGACAAAACGAAAAAAGCCGGCGAAAATCGCCGGCTTTTACCACATATCTTGTTCTGCCACTATTCTGTTTTAGCATAAGCTGCCGCCAAGTCATTCAGCGTAGCATCTTTCAAATGCTCCGAAGCAATTACCATGCGGTAACGGAAAGTAGTCGATTCTCCTTTTTTTAATTTGAAATTGAGCGTTTCCTTGCCATCGCTCAGCGCTTTCATGCCCAGCGGGTTTACGGCAAACAATCCGTAGCCGCGTGCATGCCAGTAGGCCGGATAACCCACATTTTTCGGATGGTCGATCATCGCTACGCTGATGTTCTCGTCCTTGATCTTGCCGGTGAGGTTACACCAGATCGCACGCTTACCCCATACTGCCTCGCCTTCTACGCCATTGCTGTTGCGGTAGTTTCCGGTTACGCCTTCGTTGTTCATCACGGGCACTTTGGTCGCGATACCGTTGGCGTCGGTGAAAATTTCCGGCTTTGTGGATGGCAGTTCGAGCTCACGTCCGACACGGATCGCGTACATACCGTCCTTCACGTCAGGCATATTCACCTCGGGCAGCACGGCGGTGAGCGTCGTAGCCCGGTCGATGATGCGGCTGTCGCCTTTTCCGCTGAAAGTGTATTTGGTTACTTCCTTCAACGTCAACGTGCCGTTTTTGTCCACCCAGTCGGCGGTTACGGTTAGCTCGCCTTTGTCTTTACCGCTTTTTACGGAGGTAATGCCGGTGTGGATGATGGTTCCGTAGGCGCGTTTTTCGTGGTTCACGGCGTCGGAATTGTTCCAGTAGTCGTTACCGTTCACATCCTCGTAGTTGAGCCAGATGCCCACGTGGTGCGGGTGGTCTACGCGCTCTCCGGCACGCGGGTCGAGCGGCCAGCCGCGTGTAATTACTGTTCCTTTCGGGGTAATTACGGGGTAAAGTACGGCCTTTTTCAGCTTCTGTTCGCCGGGATAATAGTATGCCGTAAATGGCTTCCCGTCGATTTTCACCTCCACTTTTTTGTCCTTGTCATTACGGACGAGGTCCACCTTCTGTGCAAAAGCGCTTCCGGTTCCGGCCAGGGCCACGGCGGTGAGTGCCAAAGCAGTATGTTTTAAATTCACTGTTCGATCTTTTAAAATGTTAGCTAAGCACGATTTCCTTTTTCTTCGGGTCCCAATTCACTCGTTTTCCGGTATGCAGCGCCTGGGTAGCCATAATATTCGCCACCGAGTGGTTGAAACCGACACGCGCCGGTGCATTCGTTTCCTTGCGGCTGCGGATACATTCCATCCAGTTGCGCATGTGCAGCGAGGTCATCGGATCGGCACCGGTATTGGCGTCCGTCGCGATTTTCTCGCCGGTTTTGAGCGACATTTCCGGAAGCAGGTTGGCCTGCAAGCCCATTCCCTTGGCATCTCTTTCTTTCAAGCCGCCTTCGGATGTGATCTTGTTCGTATCGAGGTTGATCATCCCGCCATTGGAATAATAATACTCTTTCACACCGCCTGCCTCGTTGTTGAAACGGGAAGAATAAATCACCTGGAAGCCTTTGCTCTTATCGTCAAACGGACCGTATTCAAATGCGGCGCTGAATGTATCGACGTTGGTACGACCGTCTTTCCAGGTATAAATACCGCCGTTCGCCACCACATTACGCGGCGCATCGAGGCCGGAGAACCAGTGCACGGTATCGATCTGGTGCGCCATCCATTGTCCCGGGATACCCGATGAATATGGGTAGAACAAACGGAATTCGAGGTAGTAACGGGGGTTCCACTCTACTTTCGGGCGGTTCATGAGGAAGCGTGTCCAGTCGGTGTCTTCCTTACGGATCTGTGACACGAGTTCTTTGCGTCTCCAACGGCCGGGCTGGTTCACGTTCCAGGTCATTTCAACCGTGGTGATATCCCCGAATTTGCCCGATTTGATATATTCGTAAGCCGCCCAATAGTTAGGCGCGCTCCGGCGCTGCGATCCTACCTGTACAATTTGCTTCGAAGCGTCTACCGCTTTCAATGCTACTTTCGCATCTTCCAGGGTTTCAGCAAACGGTTTTTCGACATACACATCGCGGCCGGACTTCACCGCCTCGGCGCAATGCAATGCATGCTGGAAATCGGCTGTGCTGATGATCACCGCGTCCACATCCTTGCGTCCGAGGAGTTCCTCGTTATTGCGGGCTTTCACAAATTCGCTTGCAGCATAGGGTTTGCCTTTGATGAATGCCTCCGCTTCGTCGCGACGGCGGTTCCAAAGGTCGGACACGCCCATAAACTCAAAGTTCAGTTCTTTGGCGTGATCTCCGAAGGAAGGTGCCAGCGAGCTGCGGAAACGGTCCGAAAAGCCGATAATACCTACCCGCACGCGATCATTTGCACCTACGATACGGCGGTAGCTGGCCGCTCCGAAAGCATTGGCGCCTACTGCGACACCCGCAGAAGCCAGTGCTGCATTTTTAAGAAAATCCCTTCTACTGGTCATGATATTGGATTGTATAAAAGTTGATTTTTGATTGTCACGGGCCCTATTTGCGGGCAATCGTTTCTAAATCCCCGCCGCCCGGTTATCTACTGTAATTTTTTACGTTTTTTCCGGCGTTTCGGGCTATTTGATTTCCTTCACTTTCAAACTGCGGAACAATACATTGTCGCCATGGTCCTGCAACAGCAGATTCCCTTCCTGCGACATGCCGAACCCTTCGAACTTGGCAAACTTGGAGCCCGCCACGAACTCCTTGAACTGCGGGGAGCCGCGCACGTATTCCACCACTTTATATCCGTTCAGGAAGTGCTGCACGGTGCCGTCTTTTTGCACCACAATGCGGCCCTGGTTCCATTCACCGATCTTTTTCACCGAATTTTTGGGGCGGTCTGCCGGAATCACGTCGTAGAACGAAGCAATGGTACGGTTACCATTCTTACCCAGTTTCGCATCCGGGTGGCGTTCGTCGTCGAGCACCTGGAATTCGCAGCCGATGCCCGATTTACCATTGGAATTGAATTTTTGGTCCACAAAATACTTCACACCGCTGTTTGCGCCTTCGGTCAGTTTAAACTCGAATTCGAACTCGAATGCGGGGCCGTACAGCTTGCGCGTCACGATGTCGTTGCCCGTTTCGGAGCCGTCGGATTTTGAGATCACGATTGCGCCATCGTTATAATTCCATCTTTTGGTTGGAAAATCAGTACCGCCGTAGGAGCGCCACTGGTCCACCGACTTGCCGTCGTACAGCAAGGAATATCCTTGCGCTTTTTCTGCGGCATCGAGGTTGTTCGGGATCAGGTTTACGATGCGAACTTTTGAAGCGGGGCTCGGTTTGAGGTTAGATGTTTTAATGCGGACATTCTTCCAGCTTACCTGCGTGCCTTCCAGGTCTTTATTGCCGATTGAATGTACCTGCAGGCAAATGAAGCCCGATGGCGTCATATCATCCACCACGTGCGCCACGGGCACGCCGTTCAGGAAGGTGCGGATCGAGCTGCCGATGGCCTCGATGCGGTATTTGTTCCAGGCGTCCTTTTTGAATGCTTTTTTGCCTTCCGGGTTCAGGTCGAGCGGGTACAGCCAGCCCCGGCGTGCCTCGTCGTAAATGCCCGCAGAAAAAGCGCGGTCGCTCGGGTCGATTTCCACCTGGTAGCCGTGCACGCGGCCATTCTGGTATTCCGGCTTCGACAAGCTGCGGATCTGAATGCCGGAGTTCAGTTTGCTATCGACCTTGACGTCCAGTTCGAGAATAAAATCGCCGTAATCCTTTTCGGTTGTGAGGAACGAGTTGGGCGTACCCATGACCGACGTGCCCACGATCGCACCATCTTTTACTTCGTATTTGGCCTGACCGTTGAGTTGTTTCCAGCCCGTGAGGTCCTTGCCATTAAACAGATCCAGCCAGCCGTCCTTCGACTTTTGCGCCTGTAACGGAGACACCAGGAGGAACGCTGCCAGACCAGCCAGCGGTAATCGGAATTTTTTCATTGTATTGATTAATGGTGATGAATAACTGAAAAATGCAAAAGGGCATCCTATCTAATATCAGTTATTATCATAATAACGAAATATTAATAGGAATACCCTTACAAATCCAGTTTCAACTACACCAGATATTTCAAAACCCCGATGTGATAGTTTTGGTCGATCCCAAGCCAGTTACGCAGCATATAGCATTGTCCTGCTTGCATTAAGTTTATTTGGGGATCTCCGTGAGCGGAGGCACATTCTTCTCATGTCCTGCATATCCTTTGTTTTGATTGATCCGCCCCTGCGTGTTGCCATCGATGGCCGATTGCGGAATTGGCCAGAGCACGTGGTAAGGGCTCATGGTATATTCGTCGGCATGCCGTGTTTGGACTCCTTTGTTATAGAAATCGCTTTTCTCCATCACGCGGTCATAGAAATAGTTTTCGTCCGAGAATTGCGCCAGGCTGTAAGTTTTGCCATTTGGAGCGGGTTTTCCGGTCTGGGCGAAAATGTAGGCAATTCGTGTAAGCTCGGTCTTGCGCGGTTCTTCAAAATAGAGCTCCCGTGCGCGCTCGTCGAGAATGGTGCCAATGTTGATCTTACCGGCGGCAATCGGCGCACAGTTGGCCCGGGCACGGACGGCATTGAGGTCGTCTGCTGCTTTGGCGAGCTCTCCCTTCCACACGTACGCCTCTGCGCGGAGCAGATAAGTTTCGGCCAGGCGGAACACGTACCAGTCGGAGTTGCCGCCCTGGGGCTGTACCCGCTGCGGGTCTTCTACGAATAGCTTATAATTCGGCCAGTCGAACCAGCAGCGGATCGTATCCACGGAGAGCACTACCCCCTCCGCGTTTTTGAGCTGCAAATGCTTGCCGTAGAAACTGTCCGTTTCTTTGATTTGCGGGTTATTGTATAAAATATCCTCCATGCGTGTCCAGTTGCCCGGCGCGTGGCGGAGGTCGTTCTTGTCGTCCCAAATCTGGTTCTGCGAATAATCGGTGGGCCGCAAGCGCCCGATCCCCCGCCCCAGCTTGACCACCTGGTCGATCTCGATGCCGTAGGTGTCAATTGTCCCGCGGTTCCCGTTCGGCGTGTTAATGTTGTTGAACCAAAGCGGCACGCAGTTCCGCATGATCAGCATGCCGCCATCCACATTACCCTCGATATTCAACCGGTCGATGACCAGCATCAGCCCTTCCGTGTTTACCGCCAGCGATTTGTTCTGAGGCCGGTGCAAGTCCCAGACCACGTTGCGGGTCGCGTCGTTGGCATTCACTCCAAACCGTGATGTCATGAGCTTGTGCGTTCCGCCATCGATCACATTACTTGCAGATTTGATCGCATCGTCGAACAGCCCCAGTGCGAGGTTTACTTTCGTGAGCAAATGGCTTACCGAGCCCCGGTTCACTGTTCCTTTGTCCGTCACGACGGGCACCCATTTTTCAGCGAATTCGAGGTCTTCCTTCATCTTTTTAAGGATCACCTCGCGTTTCGTGGTCTGGAAATCGAGTTTCGGGCCGTTGATTTCACTGAGGATCAGCGGCACGTCTCCGAACTGCTGCGTGAGCCGGTAGTACCGTGCCGCGCGGTGAAAATAAGCGGCGCCGAGCAGCTCGTTTTTCTCCTGCTCGTTCTTATAAGCAGGTAAATCAATGCGCGAAATGGCCGTATTAGCGTATTTGATCCCCTTATACCCTTCCAGCCAATACCACCCGATGCGGTTGTAATCAATGTGGTTCAGCTGGGCATCGGGGGTGATGAGCAGGTTCAGGTTCTGTGCCGGTCCCGATTTGTCGGTGGTCCCCTCCACGGCAATATCCGAAAATACCGATTCCGTGATCATCGGCATCGCGTCGCCGTACCATTCGAGGCGGAGGTTCCGTTCGCAGGCAACGAGCGTTGCCCTTAGCCCGGCAACGTCCTTAAATGTCAGGTCTGGCTCGTAAAACGAAAGGGGCTCGGGTTTCAGCCAGGTCTCCTTGCAGGAAGTAATGGCTACTACGCTGCTCAGGAGGCCCAATGCCAGTATATATTTTGATGCTTGGTTAAACATGATCCATAAAGTTTTGTGTGGTTGAGATTACAGGGTAATATCCAGCCCGATGGTGTAAATGCGCGGGCTCGGTACCGAGGTGGCAATGCTTGCGTTCGTGGCGCCGTTGGTGCCGTTCTCAGGGTCCCAGAAGTTCCATTGCGGCGCCCAGAAGCCGATATTGCGTACGTTGCCGTAAACGCGCAGGTTTTGTACAGCCACTTTTTGAGAAACATTTTTGGGCACCGTGTAAGCCACCGACAGGTTTTCGAACCGGACGAACGATTTGCTCCGGTAAACACTGTATCCGGTGGCCGAGCCCTCGCTGGAATAGAGCCTGGCCCATTCGTTCGAGCGGTTTTCTGCGGTCCAGTACGGGAATACGTACGAACTGGTGCGGTCCACGAAGCCGTCGCGGTTTTTCATCTGGTTGAATGTGCCTTTCTGTCCCCAGTATGAATAGATCATGAACGAAACGTCCAGGCTTTTGAACAGCTTGAATTCGTTGCGGAACGTCCACCGGAAGCGTGGCGTGGTGTAACCCAGAAACTCCTTGTCGTCATTCGTGAATTTGCCATCGCCATTCACATCCTTTAATTTAAAATCACCTGGCTTTACACCGTACTTGGTAGCTTCGGCTTCCTCTTCTTTTTGCCACACGCCCAGGATGCGATAGTTCCAGATTTCGTCGAGGGCGTGGCCGATAAACCAGCGGTTGGTCACGTCGTCGGCCTCCTTGCGGCCCGTTACCTTGCCGCCGGCGTCTTTGATATCTACCATATTTCCATACAAATGAACGATTTTGTTCCGGTTGAGCTGGAAATTGAATGTGCTCCGCCAGGTGAAGTTCTCCCGGCGCATATTGTTGGAGTTCAGGCTGATTTCCATCCCTTTGTTCTGTACTTCACCGAGGTTATCCCACACATTATCGAAGCCGAGCACATTGGGCAGCGCACGTTTGACGAGCAGGTCTTTGGTAGTCGATTTGTAGACTTCGATACTTCCATCGACCAGGTTGTTGAATAAGGCGAAGTCCAGGCCGACGTTCAATGCATTGGTTTTCTCCCACTTCAAATTCGGATTCGCCATGCGGCTTACATAGAGCTGGCTTACCTGGTACACTGTTCCGTCGGGCTTCACGTGCAGGTATTTGCCGGAAGTCAGGTCGGCGAGGGCGTCGTAACGCGGGATGTCGCGGTTACCATTGTTTCCATACGATATCCGCAGTTTTCCGTAACTCAGCCATTTGGAATGCAGAAAACCTTCGTCCGTAAACACCCACCCAAACGCTGCCGACGAAAACACTGCCCGCGGGTTTTTCTGCCCGAAAGCCGAATAGCCGTCCCGGCGGCTCGAAAGCGTGATCATGTATTTATCCTTAAATGAATAGAACAGGCGCGCCATTAAAGCGTCGGCGGTGCTCGTCTGGTCGTCGGTGTACACTACCGGAAGGCCGCCGGACTGAATGTTGTGGTAGCCGAGCACATCCGTCGGTGCAAATCCCTTGTTTGAAATACTGTCGCGCCAGCTTTTGAATCGTTCCGCATTGGCCAGCAAAGTGAGGTCGATGTTGTGTTTCTGGTTGATGGTTTTAGTCCATTTCAGAACATTATCGACCTGCCAGTTGAACACCGTAGAGTCTTTGCGGGAAGCGCGACCGCCCTCGGCCGCCCATTCGGCGTGCTTGGCGGACTCTGCATTGTAGCGATGTGTATAGTCGAAACGGGGTGTGAAATTGAGTTGGTAGGTAAACCCGAACGGAAGCGTCACTTTGGCGAAAATTACGGAGTTGAGCGTTTGTGCTCCCTGATCGCGCTTGATGAAACTTCGCGCATAATAGGGATGGTTGCCGCCGCTCGCTTCGCCATTCGGCCGCCAGGAGTAGTTGCCATTCGCATCGAATTCCGAGCCCCATGGCGAAAGCACGCGCGCCAGGTCGTAATTGACAGGCACCTGGCTTTCATCCCGCCTTGCGAACTGCGTGTTCATCCCTACCGACAAATGCTTGTTCACTTTGCCTTCGATGTTCAGGCGTGCGCGAACGGTGCTGTACTTATCGCCCACCACGATACCCTCGTTGCTCAGGTAGCCCAGCGACATATAGTAGGTAATGCGGTCGTTGCGGCCTGACAGACTGACGGTATGGTCCTGGCGGAAGCCTTTTTGAAATACTTTGGAATACCAATCCACACTTTTACCATCCTTGTAGTTCTGGATTTCCGCCGGCTGCATGCCCAGGCGTTGGAGCCACACAGTGGTAGGATCTCCCTTTGAACCGTCGAAAGCAAGCCATTGATCGAGGGTGACACCCGCCGGAAGGTGGTTGGGATCGGCAAAGCGGGCCGGCTCGGCGGTAGCATTGATGTTCCGCATCACCTCCTGTCGCCAGGTAACAAAGCCCTGCGGACTCAGCACCGGCTGGTTCCTGGCCACTTCCGCGAACCCGAAGTTGGTGTTGACATTGATCACCGGCTTACCTTCTTTCCCCTTTTTGGTGGTGATCAGAATGACACCGCTGGCGGCTTTCGCACCGAAAACAGCCGAAGAACTGGCATCTTTCAGCACATCCACCGTCTCGATATCGTTCGGGTTAATGTCTTCCAGGCCACCATAGTAAATGGTCCCGTCGAGCACGATCAAAGGCGTAGAACCTGCATTGATCGAATTCTGGCCGCGTACCGAAACACTTCCGCCGCCCTTTGCGGAAGTAGAAAAGCCGACATTCATACCGGCCACATTCCCGCGCAGCACATCCTGCACCGACTGCGGGTTCTCGTTTTCAAGCCGGGTGGCGCTCACCTGGGAAACGGCACCGGTGAGGTCGCGTTTCTTTTGCGTGCCATAGCCCACCACCACTACTTCATTGAGCGTTTTCTGGTCGGTGGCAAGCGTAATGTCCACCACGCCCGCATTCCCTGTTTCCTGCTCCCAGGTAACATAACCCACGGCCGAAAACACCAGCACGGCCGAGTTGCCGGGAATTTCGATGGTGTACTTTCCTTCGGCATTGGTGGTGGTGCCCTGTGTGGTACCTTTTACAACAACCGTTACACCCGGAATGGGCACATTTCCTTCTCTGGCAAGCACGGTACCGGTAATGCTACGGTCGGTTCTGACACGTTGGTCAACCCTTGCGAGCGGGCTCGCGACGACACTGGCGGACATTGGCGGGTGTATGCATATCGCCCATATGCATACACCGCTCATGCGCCGCAAAGAGGTGAAAAATCCTTTTGTGATGTGCATAGGTCAGTGGAGTTAGATGATCATGAGGTGAAATATACCAACCTGAAGCCACCCTTTCCAGCCCGCCGTCGCCCGGAAACAGTCCTAATTTTCAACCGGATAATACCATTGATTCTACGGTAAACTTTTTTTCATTTTTTAGTTTTTGAAAACAAAAAAGGACGGCTGCACAAGCAACCGTCCTATTGAATTCAATACTTCTGAGAGCCGTTAATATCCCGGGTTCTGCGGGAACACCGACTTGCCATCCGATGTTTTGGCGCTCCGGTCGATCTGCGTTTGCGGGATCGGTCTCACGGCGTGGTAGTCCTGGATAGCCGACGCCTGCGGGTTGTATTTTTTCACCCTTTCGACGAGCAGTCCCCAGCGTTTCAGGTCCAGCCAGCGGGTTTGTTCGCCGGCCAGTTCCCGTGCACGCTCCTCAATAATCGTCTCCATCGTAATGTCCTTGGCCGCAATCGCCATCTTATCCTTCTTGCCTGGCCATCCGGCGCGGTATCTTACCATGTTCAGCGCTTCGGCGGCACCCGCTTTATCACCCGATTGCAGCAATGCCTCGGCAAGCAGCAGGTAAACGTCCGCCAGACGCACCACGTAATAATCCCGGCTTCCCGGCTCGTAGGTCATGTCGGGACGTTTCGAATCAAAGAATTTCTGCAACGTCGGGAACAACGCTTCCGAATACTTGCTTGGAACCAATACCTGATACGGCTTTTTCGCACGCTCTTCCTTCGTCATTTCGTATCCAGGAATGTAAATAGTGGTGTCGCCCGCCGCGAATGTCACTTTTGTTTTGGAATCATCGAATGACGCCGCATTGTAAGTGCCCGGGTTGTTGGACAGCCAGGTGTCGCGGAATGTCTTTTTGTAACGCGAGTCGTTCACACGGTCGGCGAACACGGTGTTCAGCAGGTATTCCGTCGGTCTCAGGCGTTTGAAAGGGCGGCCCCAGTAGGTGTCGCGCTTCATGCCCGGCTGCACGTCATATTGCATCCCGAAGTAGAGGTGCAAGCTGTTACCCGTTCCGTTGGTCAATGCGTCGGTTGTGTACTGTACCGCAAATACTACCTCGGAATGGTTCTGATTGTTTTCATCAAATACAGCTGCGAAATCGTCGAGCAATTTGTAGCCATATTTGGTAGAAACTTCTTTCAGAAGGTCGGCTGCTTTGGTAAAATCGTCAGCCGCTTTTTCGCTGGAATAGGCTTTTGCCAGGTACACTTTCGCCAAAATCGCCTGAGCGTGCGGCTTGGTGGCACGGCCATAGTCGCTGGACTGCGCTTTGGCTTCCAGGTCGGTCACGGCTTCGCTCAGGTCCTTGATGATCGCCGCATACATTTCCGCATCGGTAGCGCGCTTGGTTTCCTTGGTCGGAAGCAGTGTTTCCGTCAACCGCAGGTCCACGCCGCCATATTGCTGGTGCAGGATGTAATAGTAATGACCGCGCAAAAACTTGGCTTCCGCCACGCGAAGCTTCTTCACGTTATCGGCAATGCCCGTCACATTCGGAGCACGCTCGATGATTGCATTACATGTGTTGATGCCTTTGTAGAGTTCATCCCAGGTCGTTGCCAGGTAATCGACGGTCGGGTTTAGCTGGCCATCATAAAAATGGAAACCCTTGTAGCCGCCATCCGCGCCGGTTGCGTAAATGTCGGTGCCGAATTCGCTCATGGTCAGGCCTTGCTGGGTAGCGTAGTAGAAGCGCAGTGACGAGTAGGCTGCTTTCACACCGTCCTCGAAACCTTTGGCGGTGTTGAGGTAATCGTTGCCTACGCCCGAGATAATGTTCTCGTCGAGCACATCCTTACACCCCTGCCCTGCCAGCATCAATGCCGCCATACCGCACACCGCAATCGATTTTCTTATATTTTTCATTTGTCAGTATCTTTTAAAAATTTCAAAACCAGGCCCTTAGAATTTCGCGTTCAAGCCGAATGTGATCACCATCGTGGCGGGGGTTATGCCGGTACCGCCTGCTGCGAGGCCGGTTGTTTCAGGGTCAACACCGTTGTATTTGTTGCGGTATTTGGCCCAGATAAACGGCTGCTGGATGCTCGAATACAAGCGCAGTGATTCCATTCCCAGTTTTTTCGACAATTCAGGCGTAAAGGTATAACCTACGTTCACGTTTCTCAGCTTCACGAATGTTCCGTCGAAGTAAGTAAGCGTGCTGCCGTAAACCGGAAACTCCTGGTTACTTTTCGGACGAGGGAACTCGTTGGTTGGGTTATTCGGCGTCCAGTAATCTACTTTCATTTGCTGATAGCGGCCTGCCAATGCATTATTGTTACGGTGGAACTCGCTGCGGATCAGGTTACCTACACGTGCAAAGAAGAAGAACGAGAGGTCGAAGCCTTTGAAAGAGAAACGGTTGGTAATACCGCCACTGAAATCAGGCACATCGGAACCGATGATCTCGCGGTCGTTCGCATTGATCTTGCCGTCGCCGTCGATGTCTTTCAGTTTGATTTGTCCCACTTCGCTGTTCACGGCTTTCGCTGCATCGGCTTCGTTGGTTTGCCAGATCCCGATTTTGCGGTAGTCGTACACGGTGCTCAGCGGACGACCGATGAACCAGCCGTTGCCCAGGTCATCCACTTTTCCATTGTAAAGTGAAAGGATCGCCTCGGTGTTTTTAGTAAATGTAAAGTCGGTTGTCCATTTGAAACCACTGTTGGTATTAACGTTGGTCGTGGTCACACCGAGCTCGATACCGCGGTTACGCGTTTCGCCCACGTTGCGGGTAACGGCATTGAAACCGATGGAGCCAGGCAGCTGGTCAGACAAAAGTAATGCAGTGGTATTGGTTTGATAGAATTCCAATGAACCCTGAACACGTCCGCGAACGAGACTGAAATCGAGACCTACGTTAGCAGTAGCCGAAGATTCCCACCGCAAATCCGCATTTCCGATTGTTCCGGGGCGGTATCCGTAAGCCGGTGTCGTGTTCCATGCATAGCTGGTGCGGCCGAGGAATGCTTGCGTCTGGTACGGCGCCAAACCGGTGTTACCCACTTTACCCCAGCCAGCACGCACTTTCAGCAGGTCCACCCAGGTTACGCCTTTGAGGAAATCCTCATTACCGATATTCCACCCTACCGCCACACCTGGGAAGTTACCGTACTTGCTGTTTTCACCGAACCGGCTCGAACCGTCACGGCGAATAGTCAGCGTGAGCAGGTATTTATCATTGTAATCGTAATTCAAACGACCCATGAACGAGTTGATCGTCCATTCAACCAGACCGCTTCCGGGAGAAAATACGGTGGTAGCAGCCCCGATGTTATAAAAGGACTGTGATTCGACAGGCACCCCTTGCACCGAAGAAGAATACACCTCCGCGCGGTCACGCTGGATGGAGTGCAGGGCAGTAATGTTCAGGTTGTGCTTTCCACCGAATGTTTTGGTATAGTTCACAATGTTCTCCAAAGTCCAGTTGAACTGAATCGCATTACCGGTATTCGCTTGCGCGTCCCCTCCTTTTCTGGCGTTGGTCATGGAGCCGATGAAGCGTCCATAGCGGCTGATAACGAAGTCAGGACCGAAATTCACGCGGTATTTCAAACCCGGCAGAATGTTGAATTCGGTGTAAAGGCTGTTGAAAATGCGGTAACGTTTCATCTGATCCACCTGCGCTCCTTTCACAAGCTCCGCGAGCGGGTTGGTGAGCAAGGCGTCGTTGGTAGGTGAGAAAATCAGTTTACCATTTTCGTCATAAGGCACCGCTAGCGGGTTCTGGTTAATGGTCATGCCGTAGGTATTCAGGTTTTCACCGTTGCGGATGCTGTTCATCATGTAGGACGAGAGACCCACTTTCAACCATTTGTTCACATTATGGTCAATGTTCGCGCGAAGAGAGAAACGAGTAAAGTTCGCTTCTTTAATAACCCCTTTGTCCCGGAAATAGCCGCCCGAAATGTAGAATTGCGTACGATCGCTTCCACCCTGAACGCCGATCGAGTGGTTTTGCATCATGCCGGTGCCCACCACGAGGTCCTGCCAGTCGGTGCTGGTGCCGTTGGCGATACCTTTGGCCACATTGGGGTCGCCGCCGAGTACCGCTACTTTCGCATCCGCTTCCGCATTGATCACGCCCGTAGGAATTGCATTGCCGGCTGCATCCTTATAACCGCCAGTGGCGCGGTAGGCTTCGCGAACGAATTCCGCGAACTCGGGCCCATTAAACAGGTCTACTTTATCCAATGCTTTGGAAACACCCACGTAACCATCGTAGCTCACGGTCGTTTTGCCTTTCTGGCCGCCGCGCTTGGTGGTCACGATCACAACGCCGTTCGCCCCGCGGGAACCGTAAATGGCGGTTGCCGTCGCATCTTTCAGTACCTCCATCGACTGGATATCGCTGGGGTTCATATCTTCATACCCGCCCGCCAGGGGGATACCGTCTACTACATATAAAGGATCGTTACCTGCATTGAACGAACGGCGGCCGCGGATGAGGATTCTCGGCACGGTACCGGGCTTGGAACCCGACTGCGTTACGTCCACCCCTGCTGCGCGGCCCTGCAAGGCCTGTCCGAGGTTGGTAATAGGCATTTCATTGATTTCCTTCGCACCTACCGACGAAATAGCACCGGTAAGCTGACTTTTCTTTTGGGTACCATACCCCACTACCACAACTTCCGTCAATATTTTCTGGTCGCTCGCGAGCACAATGTCGACTGTACTTTTATTACCAACGGCAACTTCCTGCGTTGTAAAACCTACCGCTGAAAACACCAGCACCGCATTGTCCTCGGGCACATTGATTTTGAAATTGCCGTCGGCATCGGTGTTGGTACCTGTTTTGCTTCCCTTCAACACAACCGAAACGCCCGGGATACCGATGTTATCCTCTACGGAAGTCACCTTGCCCGACACCGTTCTGTCGATCACCCTGATGGCCGGATTTGAAGGCCTCATTGCATAGACCTGCCCTGTAAAACCCGTCATCACCGCACCAGCCATTGCCCAACGCACCATACAGTGGCCAATACTTGTAAAGTTTCTTTTCATACGCATTTGATTGTTTAACCATTAATAGTTCACCATAAACTTGTCAATTCTGACGATCACAGGATAGATTCCCCCTTACAAATAATTATATTTTTTCCATTAATAATTACAAATAAGCACAGAGTTACTTAGCGCAGATTTGTAACCAATCTGTTGAAACATTTTATTTGGAAAGAGGCTTAGGGATAAAATGAATTTTGATCACCGGGTAACACGCTCTTTTTGAACAATTCCAATAAGCATATTATTTGTACTTAAAATACAATTTTGGAAATCTGTTTGAGGATAGAGATTCGGGGAGAGAATTGAAAATGATCTGCCAAGTTTATTTATGCAATCGTTATCGGGAACGTTGCCAGAATTGTCCCCAGCCAATATTTTATTATAAAATATTTACATAAACGAATACAAAAATGACCTAATCCGCAGAATTGCCTAAGAAAAATATTGTACTTAAATAATATGAAGTAAAAGTTTACCGAGCGGACGCGCACGATCATACGCAGGCATCAAGCCCGTTTTGGCAGTAGGTCTGGAAGTGTTGGAGGGTACTTAGGAATTCCCGAGAATCACGTAAAATATAAAAAGAAGGAACGTAACCGAAGTGAGAATCAGCAGTATGTTGCCAGCTGACATGCCGTTGGCCGGACCGTCGTGGGGCGCTTTGCGCGAATCACGGTCACCCATAATATCGAGTGAGTTCATGATCCTGCCCCAGATCGAGTTTACATCCTGGCTCGACAGGCTGTCGGGCTTCCAGTCCGAAGCGATCAGCACCAGTTCGCGGGCTTTGGCCACGGTGTCTTTCTGCGCGGGATATTTAAGGATCCAATTTTCCCAAAAAGAGCGGATGGGCGGATCGTCGGGAAACCGTACCCATCTTATGAAGAGGTTTTCCATTGCCAACTCCTCAGCCGATAACTCTGAAAACGGTTTCATTGATAATAAGAGATTGATTTTAGCGGCCTATCGAACATAATTCCGGATTGAAAACATCGCGGGCATTATGAGTTTGTTAAGCTTTCTGGGTAAAAAAGTCGGCGTTTCCGGGTTTATACTCACTTTGAATGCCCTTAAAAGATTATTTCAACAAAAGCCATCCTGTACTGTGGGGTGCGACCTTAATAGCGGGCGATGGTTCACGTAAACCGTTAAATATCCGATAGTAACCTTTAATCTCCTGCCGGCGCCCAAGCCGATTTCCACCCGATTTCTCGCATGTGTTTTGAGCGGTTTTCTGCCATTCATTACTAAAAAACTCTTTTGATTATGGAAAAGAAACGTGTTGTTATGCTATGCATTTTGGCGGCGATGGCCATTGCCGGATGCAAGGAAAAGGAAATAGATTCACCCGAAATTTCGGTCCTGTCTCCCAAATCCCATGAGGTCATAAACGACAAAGACAGTGTCCGCATCGAGGCCACGATCACGCCGAACGACAGATCGGTTACCAGCTACACGATCACTGTCCAAACCAAACAAGACAAGGTGATATTCAGCGCACAACGCGGCTGCGACTGCAAAGGTCAGAGCGAAGTCATAGTGAAGCAATCCTTCATGTACGACGTGGGTAAAACCTCAGACGTGCTTTTAGAGATCAAAGCTATACTCGATGACGGAAAGGAACTCAGGGAAAAGGTTGCTTTCGTTTTGGCTGATTAGTCTGCTATTGGAATGAAGCCGTGCCCGACGTGGAGCCGGCTTCATTTACTATTCTCCTAACACACTAAAACATAAGATCATGAAACACATTCTTTCAATTGCACTAATATGCATTTCGCTCCAAGCGTTCGCTCAACGTATAACCATAAGCGGGTTTGTTAAAGAAGCTACCAGCCAGGAGCAATTGCCGGGCGCTAATGTCTACATCGAGGGGACTTCGTTCGGGACAGCAACCAATTCCTACGGATTTTATTCCCTCACCGTCCCGCTCGCCGATTCGGCGGTGCTTGTATTCTCATGCATCGGTTACCGGCGTCACGAACATAAAATCAGTCTTAGAGAAAATAAGCAGCTTAATGTCTGGCTAATCCCCGATAACCAGCTTGATGAAGTAGTCATAAAAACGCAGCGCGACGATCCGGTGAGCGATGTGCAAATGAGCCAAATCAACGTCTCCGTTCAGCAGATCAAGAAAATACCCGCATTTTTTGGTGAAAAAGATGTGTTGAAAGTACTACAACTCATGCCTGGGGTGCAGAAAGGAACGGAGGGTCAAACCGGCTTGTATGTACGTGGCGGCGGACCTGATCAAAACCTCATCATTCTGGACGATGCCCTGGTTTACAATGCCAATCACCTGTTCGGTTTCTTTTCGGTTTTCAATAGTGACGCGATCAAGAGTGTGGAGCTTACCAAGGGCGGATTCCCGGCACGCTACGGCGGGCGGCTTTCATCGGTCGTCGACATGAATATGAAAGAAGGCAGCAAGGACCGGCTTCATGGCGAGGGCGGCATTGGCTTGCTATCGTCGCGCCTGACGCTGGAAGGACCGATCAGGAAGGAAAAGTCGTCGTTTCTGCTGTCAGCCAGAAGAACGTATCTCGATGTACTGGCGGCGCCAATCATTGCCAACGCGCAAAAAGGCCAGGATGAACGCTCTAAGCCAGGTTACTACTTTTACGATCTCAATGCAAAAGTAAATTTTGATATCAGCCAAAAGGATAAGCTATACCTGAGCAGCTACTTCGGCCGGGATAAGTTTTATATGCGCGATAAGAGTCGGTTCTACCGGTCGAATGTAAATTTGTACTGGGGTAATGCGACCGCTACGCTGCGCTGGAACCACCTTTTTACACAAAAATTATTTGCCAACTCTTCACTGATATTCAGCAATTTTAACTTCGGCGTCGTCAGCGAATTTACCAACTTAGACGATAAAGGTGCTGAAATCGGATTTAGCAGCTCCTGTTATCAATCCAGTATCAGGGATGTTAGTCTGAAAACAGATTTTGACTATTATCCCCACCCACAACACAGTGTGAGGTTCGGCATTCAGGCTGTTTTCCACAAATCGACGCCTTCCGCACTTGACATTACCGGGGCGGACATTAATCCCGAGGTCAACAAGCCAGCCCAGAACTTATATTCTACTGAGTCGGGAGCGTATCTGGAAGATACCTGGCAACTGTCAGATGCATTCAAGCTGAACATGGGTATCAGGCTAAGCACATTTGTAACGCAAGGCAAGACATACGTCCGCCCGGAGCCCAGAGCGTCAGCGGCACTCCGGCTGGCAAAGAATCTCTCGATGAAATTATCCTATGCGATGATGAACCAGTATGTCCATTTGTTGTCGAACACCGGCGTTGGTCTGCCCACCGATTTGTGGGTACCTGCTACCAAGAAGATCGTGCCGCAGCACTCGGAACAATTTGCCGGCGGTTTTGCCGGCTATCTCGAACGGCCGGCATTGACAGTAACGATGGAAGGCTATTACAAGAAAATGGACCATATACTTTCCTACAAAGAGGGGGCCTCGTTTGTAAATATTGATGGGGAAGATTTTAATGAGGTAAGCTGGCAGGACAATGTTACGGCCGGACGCGGCTGGTCTTATGGAGCCGAGTTACTCGTTCAGAAGAAATCGGGGAAGCTGTCGGGCTGGGCAGGGTACACATTATCGTGGACGCGTTGGAATTTTCCGCAAATCAATTTCGGACGCACATTTTTTCCCAGGCATGATCGTCGCCACGACATTTGCATTGTAGGAATATATGAAATTAACAAGCGGATCACCCTGTCCGGCACCTGGGTATACGGCACAGGTAATGCACTCACTTTGCCCGTTTCGACCTACAACGCTGTGACGGAGCGGTTCTCGGGTGCGAGCATTTCCAACGACGCACATTTGCTCAGCACCTCGATGACCGAATATTCCGGAAGAGGCAATTTCCGCGCCGAGCCGTTTCACCGGATGGACCTGGCCATTCAGTTTCACAAGCGGAAAAAGCGATACGATCGGACCTGGGAATTTGCGATCTACAATGTTTACAGCAGAAAGAACCCGTTTTTTTACGACATCGACACCGACCAGGCCAATCATCGCGAGATGAAAAAATATTCGCTCTTCCCTATTCTGCCGTCTCTTAGCTACAACTTCAAATTCTAAATTACCCACCTATGAAAACTAGATTGATTGCGTTCGTCCTGCTTTTTCTGGTTTCCTGTGAAACAGTAGTAGACAACATTCCGGAAACCAGATTACCAAAAACTGCTTCTAAACTGGTGGTTCATTCCTTTATTTCTCCGCAAAACACGCAGATCAACGTGGCCGTCACCGAATCCACGCCATTGTTCTCCGACATGGACGGGAAAGAAGATGTGATCGAAACTGCATTAGTTAAAATTTCCGATGAGATGAATGAAATTACGATCCCATTTGATCCAAAGACCGGGCTATACAGCATCGACCAAAGTAAATTTCCGATTGTTGCATCCAAAACCTATACACTTCATGTATCGGAAGGCGAAAGAGTCGTAACTGCGCACTGCCAGGTTCCGGGTAATACTCCCGTCATTCAATCCTATTCACTGGATACTACGACAGGTAGCCATTTCAGTCGCGAAGACACAGCTCTCGTCCTCAAAATGAGCTGGCAGGATATCCCGAACGATACAAATTACTACCGTGTCCGGGCGCAGGGAGAAATGGAGTACAGTGTGCCCGATGCCGGTCCCGCAGGTAAAAGGACGCGAAGCGAGCTCGATTTCTCCTGGCAAGAATCGTCCGGACATAGCGAATGGCAATCGGACCGCAACCTGGACGGCTCACTCTTTTCTTCGCCCACAGGAAGATTATTTATACCGACGTTCATCACACCGGCACCGAGCTCCGGCAGTCCTCCTAAGCAGCATGATTCACAATTCCGGTTAATTGCGTTGACGATGATGGTGTATAACTCGGACGTAAACTATTACAAATACCACCGCTCCGTACAGCAGCGCATGGACACCGAAAATCCTTTGAGCGAACCTTCGCAGATTTACAGCAACATCGACGGCGGCTTGGGTTGTTTTGGTGCATATACTGCCGGAAAGCTCATCTATCGGCCTGAATGATCGGGATTTTTGTTACCTTTGCGCCCAATTTTATATTGGATTAAGCAGTATCAAAACAGACACAATGACCTCGCATCAAATACGTCAGGCTTTTCTTGATTTTTTCCGCAGTAAAGAGCATTTAATTGTACCCTCGGCGCCGCTGGTAGCCAAGAACGACCCCACTCTGATGTTCAACAACTCCGGAATGGCGCAGTTCAAGGACTTTTTCCTCGGCAACGGCACCCCGCCGTCGCGCAGGATCGCGGATACACAGAAATGCCTGCGCGTTTCGGGAAAGCATAATGACCTCGAAGATGTTGGTTTTGACACCTATCACCACACCATGTTCGAAATGCTCGGCAACTGGTCGTTTGGTGATTATTTCAAAAAAGAAGCGATTGCCTGGGCGTGGGAACTGCTGACGGACGTTTACAAACTTCCGAAAGACCGGCTGTACGTGTCTGTATTCGAAGGGAATGAGGCCGACGGCGTGCCGTTCGACCAGGAAGCGTGGGATCTTTGGAAAGGCATTGTAGGCGAAGAACGCATTATCCTGGGCAATAAGAAGGACAATTTCTGGGAAATGGGCGATACCGGTCCGTGCGGCCCCTGCTCCGAAATCCATATAGATTTGCGCTCGCCGGCCGAGGTGGCGGAAGTTTCGGGCAAATCGCTCGTGAACAACGACCATCCGCAGGTGGTGGAGATATGGAACCTGGTATTCATGCAGTTTGAGCGCAAGGCCGACGGCTCGCTGATCCCCCTCCCGTCGACGCACGTTGATACCGGAATGGGCTTTGAGCGCCTTTGCATGGCCATCCAGCAAAAAACATCGAACTATGACACCGACGTTTTCCAAAACACTATTAATGTACTTGAAACGCTTTCGGGCAAGAAATACGGGCAGAATGACGAGCCGTTTGCCGACATCGCGATGCGCGTCATCTCCGATCACATTCGGGCCGTGTCGTTCGCGATCACGGATGGTCAGTTGCCTTCCAATGTGAAAGCGGGCTATGTGATCCGCCGCATTCTCCGCCGCGCGGTGCGGTATGGCTACTCCTACCTGGGCTTTCAGGAGCCATTCTTCCACAAGCTGGTGCCGGTACTGGCTGAGCAGTTCAAGGATGTGTTTACGGAGCTGAAAGACCAGGAAGAATTTGTAACGCGCGTGATCCTGGAAGAGGAAAAAAGCTTCTTGCGCACGCTGGAATCGGGTTTAAAAAGGCTGGACAGCATTATCGGCGGACTGAAAGAAACTGGCCTCAACACGATCCCCGGCGACGAGGTTTTCGAACTGAGCGATACCTTCGGCTTCCCGGTGGACCTTACCGCGTTGATCGCCCGTGAAAAGAATTTCCGGATTGACGAAGCCGGTTACCAGGATGCATTGGCAGAGCAGAAAAAACGCTCCCGCCAGGATGCCGCCAAAGAAGCTACCGACTGGATCGAGCTACGCGAATCCGATGGCGTGGAATTCCTGGGCTATGATTTTGAAGAAACCCACAGCCATATTGTGAAATACCGCAAGGTGAAAACCAAGGCTGGCGAGGAGTACCATATCGTGCTCGACCGCACGCCTTTTTATGCTGAAATGGGCGGACAGGTTGGAGATACCGGAGCATTGCTATTGAATTCAGGGAGTAAGGAGGATGGAGCAAGGAGCATTAGTATTGTAGATACAAAAAAGGAGAACGACCTTTTTGTACATATTTCGCGAGACAAGAACCTCGATGAGGCATTGTCCGGCGCGGGCATTGTGACTGCTCAAATCAATGTGGAGCGCCGCAACAAAATCAAATCGAACCACACGGCTACGCACCTCATGCTCTCGTCTATGCGCGAGGTGCTGGGTACGCATGTGAGCCAGAAAGGTTCCTATTTAAATGATGAAGTACTCCGTTTCGACTTTGCGCATTTCTCTAAGGTGACCGACGAGGAACTCAGAAAGATCGAAGACCGCGTGAATGAGAAGATCCGCGAGAATATTGCATTGGAAGAAAGAAGGAACGTGCCCATTCAGCAGGCGCTGGATGCGGGCGCTACCGCGACTTTCGGTGAAAAATACGGCGATTTTGTGCGCCTGATCATCTTCGATCCGAAGTTCTCTTTCGAGCTTTGCGGGGGGACACACGTGCCTTCTACCGGGGAGATCGGTGTGTTTAAATTCATTTCCGAAGGTTCGGTGTCAGCTGGTGTTCGCCGCGTGGAGGCTGTGACCGGAGAAAAAGCATTGGAACTGATGCGCCAGCAGGAGGAAACTCTGAACAAAATCAAAGACCTGCTCAAAGGCCCGACCGATCTTATCAAAGCCGTCGAAAACCTGATCGAAGAGCGTTCGGCATTGCAGAAAAAGATCTCCGCGTTGGAAAACGAGAAGATCCAGGCATTGAAAACCACGCTGGTTGAGAATATGGAAACCCATAGCACCTTCAACCTGATCGTGCAGAAAGTGGACGTCCCGTCGGCAGATTCGCTGAAACAGCTCTCCTACGAGCTGCGCGACCAGGTGGAGAACCTGATCGCCGTTTTCGGCGCTGAAATCGGCGGCAAACCGCAACTTTCGGTATTCATTGCCGAGAATATCGTTGCCGAAACCGGCCTTAATGCAGGAAAGATCGTGAAAGACCTCGCGAGGGAAATCCGCGGCGGCGGTGGCGGGCAGCCTTTCTTCGCCACAGCCGGCGGCTCGGATGCCAGCGGACTGGATGTGGCGCTCGAAAAAGCGAAAGGCTTGTTCTAAGCAGCATTACTAATACACTCATAAAAGAAGTGCGGCGTCCTTGCGGAGCCGCTCTTTCTATTTCGTGCCCTCAGGCACCTCCATTAATGGGTCACTCAGTTGTTTTGAGCTGGCCGCGGATCTCTCCTTGCGGGAACCGGGCCGTTTCGATATTCACGTAGTACAAGCCGGCTTTAAGATCGGCCACTTGCGCTTCCGTCAAAGTGTCTTTAAATGCGAAGGGAGTTTTGAAATCGTTGCCAAGGTCGATTACCAGCGAGCCGGTCGAATCGGCCGATGCTTTGGAAATGTACCAGGCGGTGGGGGTAAAAGCCGAATCCACTGCGGCGGAATCGGAGGCCGTGGAATCGCTATAAAGGATATTGATACTCAAAATCCGTGATTCCTGATCCAATGTACCATCTACTGAACCGGTAGCTGTTGATGGATTAGCGGGCACCTGGTTAGCACCGGAAAGTGATGCGGACACTTTCAGCTCGGGCAACACGGGGGTTGGGTCTGTCGTCTCGTCGTCGTCGTTACACGCTGCCATCATCCCGGCGATCACCAACACACCCATGAATGCTAATTTTCTCATAATGCTTTGTTTTAGTAAATAAATTGGTTTGACCGCCGCATGGTAAAATTATGGTTCCTTTTCAAAACATTTTTGCACAAAACACTAACTACCAATAACTTACTATAACTCTACCTGGATCCAAATTTGGGGAAAAGACCTACCCTTTGCTGAATATTACAACAATTTTAATGCGTTCACCGGCTTCTGGCCCTGCCTCGAATGGAACTTCCAGCGGTTGTGCGACCACAGCCAGAGCTCCGGCTGGCGTTCAATGGTGTTTTCCAGTGCCTTATAATAATGTTCCATAATACCGGCCTCACCCAGCTGCCGCGCTTCCGCCGTAATGAGCCGGAACCGGAAATGATACGTGTTGCGCTCCGTCTTCGTCACATCGAGATACACCACCGCGCAATCGCGCTGCACGGCAATGCGCGCCGCACCCGACTGAATAAACGTTTTGCGGTTCATGAAATCAAGGTAGTATTTGCCTGATTCCGGTGGGCGCTGGTCGGCAATGGTCACAAAAATCGCCGACGACTCCGCATTCCAGCCCAGCGTCCGCCGGTACCATTCCGACTTTGGGATCATCGTCACCCCGAACCGGCCGCGCAATTTCAGCAGCCAGGCATTGAGCCATTTGTTCGACACCGGCGAGTAGGCCGCCAGCACGTCGCAAGCGGTCTGGAGTGGAAGCGACAACAGGTATTCCCAACTACCATAATGCGAAGCCATCAGCACAATGCTCTTCTTCTCGCCGATCAACCGGTCGATAAGCGCCGTGTTTTCGTAATGAACAAACCGTCCGAGACCGCCATGAGGCATTTTCCGGATCATGAACGGCTCCACGACGAGGTCGGCCAGGTGGCGGAAATAGGCGGTTACCATTTGCCTGATCTCCTTTTCGGAGCGCGTCGGGAAGCAGCGGGCCATATTCACCAGCACGAGGTTGCGCCGGTAGGGCCATAGTTTGAGCAGCACCCAAAAAATCAGGTTTGCCAGCGAGCGCCAGCCCCATAGGGCCAGCCTGGATCGAAGCGTATGCATTAGAATACGTACTGCACGCCTACGTTAAAGCCTACGAACAAGCCCTGGAAGTCGTCGGAGCTGTTGTTCTTCCAGATGTACTTTTTAATAAAATCGTAGTTATCCTCGCGGTCGTAGGACACGTAGTTGAGCGTGGGCCCGGCGAAAGCCTCGAAGTGGTTGCCCCATTTGAGCGCCGGTAACACGCGGAGTGAATTCTTATTATAATGTCCGCCGTCGAAATCGGTGAGCGTATGGCTGACCGCTTCCAGGTTCAGGCGGAGGCGTCCGCCGAGGGCCTTGCTGCTGAGCGGGATATGCGCACCCAAGCCACCTTCCGCGGCGTACATGGCTTTTGCATTGTCTTTAAAATTATATCCGATACCCGCAATCCCGTAGAGCACGTGGCCGCCCGAGCGGAAGGAAACGACGCCGGTCATGGTTTCGTCGAAGGTAAGGGCTACCGATTTCTCGCCATTTTTGATGAAGTTAAAAATCGCGATCGGATAGTCGCTGCTGTCGGCGATGTTGATGAGCCCCGCCAGCTGAATGCCTTTCACTTTTTTGGCGACGTTGGCAAAACCGGCCATCTGGGCATTCACCTCCTCGCCCCGGTTGAAGAAGCCGGCGAGCTGCAAGCCTTTTGCATGTTTTTTGGTGATGTTCGCAAAGCCGGCCACCTGTGCCGCACCCGAAGATTCGGACAGATTGATCACGCCGGCTATCTGAGCGCCCTGCGCTTCGCCGCCGATGATATTGCCAAAGCCCGCCAGCTGCGCGCCTTTGGCCCCGCCACCAATCACGTTGGCCACGCCGGCCATTTGGGTGCCGCTGGCCGATCCGCCGATCACGTTCGCCGCACCGGCAATCTGCGCGCCCGCCGCATCCTGCTTTACAATGTTCGCTATGCTGGAAATGGACGCGCCTGTTTCAGCTTTCGAAAGACCGGCGATCACATGCAGAGAAAACCGGTTGGTAATGGAAGCAGCCTGTTTACCATTCGAACTGATCGGATATATAAACCCTACGTGAATTCTCGAAGAACTATCACTCTGCGCGATGGACGGCAATGACGTGCCGGACATTAATAGGATGATGAAGCAAATCCGGAAAGGATTGAAAAGCAAATTTTTCATGGTAATGCATTTAATAGGATTGTTGAAATGCATACACCACCAGTTGCGATTGCAGGCCTTCAATCCCTGCCGGTGTCTGTATGCATTGAACCGACAACCGGAATGCGCTTTACCCTAATTTTTGTAGAATAAATTATTTATAAAACTAGTATTAATCATCATTTACAATGTATATCTACAAGCCATGTTTCTTTGGGAGCAGATTTTTATAGAAATAATTTTACTAAAATTTGCCGGGTCTTAAAATATTTATATACATTTATACGGATTGTACATTCCTTTATTACCAAACCAAATTCATTATGATGAAACGTTATCTGCTGTTCTGCCAATTGGCACTACTTTCTACTACGGCTGCACACGCGCAATTCACTGCCGGAGCTAGCGGTTTTCACATTGAGTCGGGCACACAAGTCTTTATTGACAGCCTGACCTTGTTGCCGAGCTCCGACTTTACGCTTACATCGCAGACACTATCCATCACTTCCACGCCTATACCCGGAACTCCGCCGGGGATTGCACGCGTGTACAGCTTCAGTACGCCGTTTGACTTTGCGGGCACTGTTGGGTTCTTCTACCGGGCAAGTGAGTTGAACGGTAACAGTGAAACCACATTGCAGCTGGCATATGGCAACGAAGATTTCGTGACCACCAGCGGTAGTACCGTGCTAACCGGCTCGCACTACATCTCGAACACGCTGGGCAGCCCGACGAACTTTACGTCCGTCACTGCCGGCCAGGAAGGTGCATTGCCTGTTACGCTTGTAGACTTCCAGGTGAGACGGGTTGAAAATTCGACCGTACTGTCGTGGCAGACTTCCGAAGAGAAAAACAGTGATTTCTTCGAGATTCTGCAAAGTGAGGACGCGAAAAAATGGAGCGTACTGGGCACTGTGAATGCCGCAAACACGAGCAATTCCAAAAAGGACTACTCGTTCGACGACAAGATGGAACGGTTTGGAATGCAGTATTACCGGCTGAGAATGGTGGATACCGACGGCAGCTTTGCTTACAGTAAAATCCAGTCGATCCGGCTGGCGTCCGGCGGGCTGATCAGCGCCTACCCGAACCCTGCGGTTGACAAGATTACGATCGGCTCCAAAGAAGTGCTCGCAAGCGTAAAAATGACCGATTTGACCGGTCGCCAGTTTCTGGAATTGTCGAAACCACAACCAGGCCAGGAGGTTAGTTTGAAAAACTATCCGGCGGGCACCTATCTGGTGAAGGTTGAGACGGCCAGCGGCAAGACCCAGGTTATTAAAGTCATTAAACAATAGCGCCGCACGCTCATGAGAAGAAAATCTATTTTCAACGTTCGTCTCTCCGGGCTGAAACTGAAGGGCACACTATTGTTTGCATTTCTCGCATTGTTTGCATTCACGGCCAACGCACAGGTCGGGATCGGGACCACCACCCCCAATACCAGCGCCCAGCTGGATATTGAATCCACTAACAAGGGGCTCCTGATTCCGCGAATGCTCGACACCGAACGTGCAGGTATTGCCAGCCCAGCTACCGGCTTGCTGGTTTATCAAACCAACGGCGATGCAGGCTTCTGGTATTACACCGGTTCTGAATGGGTTCCATTAAAAACCGCTCCGGCTGTTGCAAATCCGACCATTATCCCCTACGCATCTGGTACGCCGGTTGTGATGACCGTCCTTCTCGGTGGGCTCGTGGGAACAGCATCAGTGGTAGGATTCGGCAATAGCGCTACGGACGTGTCCCTGGTTGGCGGCGCGATTGACGCTACTTTGCTTGCGAACATGGCATTCTCGGTACCGCGCGATGGGACCATTACATCCATGTCCGGCTTTTTCAGCAACACGGTAGCATTGTCCCTCATAGGAGCCGCAGCGACCATTCAGGCCCAGCTTTACTCCGCGCCTGCAAACAGTAATACATTCACACCTGTTCCGGGAGCCATCGTAACACTGGCGCCGGCGTTGACGGGCATAATCGCAATCGGTACTGTGAGCTCCGGCGTGACGTCAGGCCTTAGCATACCTGTTACCGCAGGCACCCGGTTGCTACTGGTCTATTCGGCATCGGCTCCTGGCTCCTTTATCGCATCAACCATCGCCGGCTATGCGAGTGCGGGTGTTGGTATTAACTAGCTGAACTATTGACAACATTAAATCTCTACTAAAATGAAAAAAAGATATCTATCCTTACTGGCAGGTCTGCTTTTGCTTTTCTCGGTTACCGCGAAAGCGCAGGTGGGTGTAGGAACAACCAGCCCCGAAGCCAGCGCCCAATTGGATGTTCAATCAACATCTAAAGGTCTATTAGTGCCGCGTATGACCGATACCGAACGTACAGGCATTGCCGCTCCCGCAACGGGTTTGCTCGTTTATCAAACCAATGGCGCAGCCGGCTTCTACTATTTCGACGGTGTTACCTGGCAGCCATTCATGTACGGTGTATCCTCGGCACCTGCCGGTTTTTCCGCTACTTTGGCTTCGCTATCCGTGACGGGAAACAGCACTATTTCCGGATACAATGAGCTATATGCTGACGGAACGGGCTTTAATAGCGCAGCCGGTACTTACACAGTGCCAACCACCGGTAGGTACCGTGTATCTGCGACTGTTAACTATTCCACACTTGCGGCGTTGACGGTGAGTTTAGGAGCCGGCGTTAACCCCAGAGTAGCATTGCGGGTTAACAGTGCTGAAACATTATCAGGACTTTTTCCGATCCTGAACGTTAACGTAGCACTGGTACTTACATTGCGGGTTATCCTGGGAAGCGGTACGGTTGTGGTCGCGGGAGACCTTCCGTTGAGTGCCGGCGATGTACTGGATCTTCAATACGTAGCGAATGGGCTTACTGTAAACGTGAATCTGGGAGGTACAGGCACTACGAACGGTATCGTTTGGTCTGTGAGAAAGCTGTGATAAGTTATTCACTATCAGTAAAAAAAGAGGATGTCTCGTGTGAGGCATCCTCTTTTCGCATTTTACCAAACTTTATAATCTCCCGTATCGCCAGCTAATCCCTGCCTGCCAGCCAATCCAGGACGTTACTTTTTCGCTTCCAAGGCCGATTTTGGGATAACCGGCCACTGGAAACGACTTATAACCTTTCTTAGGCTCAGCTCCGGCGTGATCGTAGATCGTGTAGGCAGGCCCGGCGAAAATCAGGAAGCGCTTTGCCAGTTTGTAAGTAGCCGCGATTTGCAGCCGGTATACCGAAGACATGGCGTCCCAGTCGCCCTGGTAGAGGTTCTGACTGAGGATTTCGACAAAGAAGCCGGTCTTTTTAAATGGGAAAAACTCTTTTCCAAAACCCGCCCCGAATGTCCGCACCCGGCTGTTGGAACTGCCACCGGTTCCCGCCATGAGGACGCTGTAAAACTGATGTGTGCCCATTTTCCAGGCCACATTAAGCGGTGCCACATCGGTGGCATACACCGAGATATTGGAAGTGCTTTTCTTCACAATGTTGAGGAAACCGATACTCGCGCCGGACGAACTGTCGGCGATATTCACAATGCCTATTTGCACGCCGCGCATTCGTTTGGCATAGTTGACGGGCGCGATCTGCACGCCACGGATATTCTTCGCGATATTCAGTCCTGCCGAAATCTGAGTCACAAACACCGAATCGCCGGCATAATTGGCTGCTCCGGCGATCTGAACGCCGCGATAGCTGCCCCGGACCTGGTTGTAGCCGCCCGCGATCTGCGCGCCGCTGCCGCCGTTACGGATCAGGTTAATGGCTCCCGATATCTGCGTGCCATGCATTCCGCCACCCGTTCTGCTCAGGAAACCGCTCATTTGCACACCATCCACCCGCTTCCTGACCATCGAGCTGACACCGGAAATCTGCACGCCGCTCAGTGAATCCAGTACATTGTTACTGAAACCGGCCATCTGAACCCCATGAACATGGCCCGATACCACATTGAATGCGCCCGCCAATTGCACATAGCGGACATCTTCTTTCGAAATATTAAAGCCCCCTGCTATTTCCACGCCATTTACCCCCGCCGTGTAACCGCCAGCTAGGTTTAATGAAAACTTGTTCACCACCTGCCCGCTCATGCGTCCATGCGTACCCAGGCCGGGCGTGAGGGATGCCTGATAAGGTAATGCCACAAAAAACCGGCCGATATTGCGGCTCTGGGCGCGCAGGCGCTGAGATAGGAACAATCTGCCGAGCCAGGTCGATTCGCCCTCGGAATAGCGAACTATCAATGGGTCGAGGTCGACGGCTTTGGGGTGAATATGCAAAGTCCGGGCCGATTCGTCGGCGTTGTTGATCACCATCGTCGTGTCGCCGTAACCTACTTTGCTCACCGTCAGGTAAACGGGGAATGCGCGCTCCCTGATCCGCAACCTGAAACCACCGTCATCCTCTGAGAGTGTCGATACGAGCAACTGGCGCGAGTAAACGCTCGCATAGTCAACAGGCTGGCCGGTTTCGCCGTCCAGAATGAGCCCGCTGATGTGGAATGATTTGTCCTTCGCCGCCGGAAGGATGATCAGGTAATCGCCTTTTTCTTTGTATTGAAAGCGGTTTTGGAAAAGCTGGTCAAGCACCTGTTTCACCGTTTGCCTCGCCGCGTGCAATGTCACCAGGCTGTCGCCGGCGATGAGGTTGCTGTTGTACGAAAAATAGAACTTCCCCTGCTCGCTCACCGACTTTAAAACAGCGGAAACCGGTTGTCCCTTCACAGAGATTTCAACCGGTTTTTGCAGGATTTGCTGCGCGAAACACCCGCAGGGCAACATTAGCAACAGAACAGCAAGCCTTGGTATGTCACGGAACATTGAGTTTGGATTCATTCCGAAAGATAAGGCTATTTCAAAATGATCTGGCCGTGGTGATGTTCAACTTTGAGTGAAAGGGTTTCGCTAACGACTCCCAGAATACTTTCGAGGGAATTTTGATCAAACGTAGTGTTGATCGGCATGTCCCGCAATGCTGGATTTCCGACTACGATATCAGCGTCATAAGCCTCGTTCAGAATTTCAACCAGTCGCCAGAGCGGTGTATTGTCGCAATACAGCCGGCGCGTCCGGTAGTAATTGTGGAACTCGTCTTCGGTCGTGCCTTTCTGCATTTCGGCGCTTGCCTTCACCACCGTTGCCTCTTCCCGCGGCGTAATGCGCACTTTCCGGTTGGCCCGCGAAACTTCCACTATGCCCGTTTCCACGATCACTTCGGTCTTTTCGGCATTGTCCTTCACATTGAAAGAAGTGCCCAGCACTTTCACCGTCACATCATTGACCTCGATGATGAATGGCTTTGTTTTATCGGGTTTTACATCAAAAAACGCTTCGCCGGCAAGCGCTACCTGCCTTGTTTTACCTTCAAATGCTTTTGGATAACTGATGCTCGACTTTTTGTTGAGTGTTACGATCGACCCGTCGGGTAGCGTGGCAATGCGTGTTTCCATTCCCGAACTAATGGTCAGCACTTCCGGAGCTGCATTCTGCGTTGCCGCGAGGTAACTCAGCCAGCCCGCACAGGCTGCCATGAGTACCATTGCTACCATTCTCAGAATGCGGAAGACGGGCTTCGGATGCATTGGAATTACCTTAGGCTCCTGCTCCATCGCTGCTGTACGCACCTTGAAACGCTCCCAGGCCGCATTTTCATCGACATTGCTCTGGCGTGCGAGGCGTTTACTTTCATTCCAGATCAGTTCGAAGTGCTCGTAATACCGCTGGTTATCGTCGTCGTCGAGCAGCCATTGCTTGATCTCGATCTGCTCTGCCACACTGGCTTCGTCGAGCATCGACTTCACCAGCAATTCATCTATGTTTGGGTTTTGTTCTGTTTTCATGACTGATCAGCTGAGGAAAAAAAGTAAAAAGGAAGCCGGGAGAAAATCGGCGAGCTTGACGCGCAGCAGCCGCAGCGCCTTGCCCATCTGGTTCTCGACCGTCTTGACCGGCAACTGGAGGCGGTCGGCGATTTCCTGGTATTTCAACTCCTCGAACCGGCTCATCTGGAAAATCGTACGGCATTTCTCGGGCAGCTCCCGCAATGCAATGTCCAGCCGGGATTCCAGTTCCGACAGTTCGAGGGCGTGTGACGCGCTCACGCTCTGTTGCTCCTGGTGCAGCGTATAATCGCGGTGCGCTTCCCGCACTTTCAGGTGTTTGAGGTAATTCAAACTCTCGTGGTACACCGACCGGTACAGATACCCGCTCACCGACTCACGGATATCGATATGGTCTGTCTTTTCCCATAACCTGCAAAACACATTCTGGACCATCTCTTCGGCCATGATATCGTCCTTCAAAATGGTGCAGGCATAGGCATGCAGTCCTTTGAAATGTTTTTTAAAAACACGCTCGAACTCCGATTCCCTGTCCCTGCTCAAAACCGTTACGTGGTCATCCGCTAAGGCTGCATTCATTGCACCGACTGATTTATGTAAAAAAATAGCGCCCGACTCGGGTTGTACAATGCATTGACAACCGGTCGGGCGCTTACCCTAATTTTCCCTTTAAAATATTCGGGATAATATTGCTTCCAACTACTTCTTTTTCGCCGCCTTCGTGGTATCGGCCTTGTTCACTTTGTAGCGTTTATCGGGCGTACCGTCTTTTTTAAGGTGTTTGTTTTCCTTATAGCGCTTGTCGGGCGTGCCGTCCTTTTTCAGTTTTGCTTCTGTTTTCTGTTTTTCTGCAGATGTTTGCGCAAAAATCGGTGTCGCCACGGCCATCAATGCCAGCAGCATCCATGCTTTGAGGTTTTTCATAGTCGGCAATATTAATGTGAGTGATAGTTTAAGTAAGGCTAAGTTACAATTCCTGAGGGAAATGCAAGCAAAAGCGATGCCGGAACCGGGAAAGTTTAACCGGGATTTAATACTACTACACGCTGTTACCTTTTAAAGCAGTGAACGTATCAAGAAGAATGTTAAACTAAAACATTCTTCACAATGAAAAATCAAAGACTGAGGGTTAATGATCATGAGATTAGCGTACTGAGCTTCGAAGGCGGAGACTTTATTTCCCTGACTGACATCGCACGGCAAAAGAATGCAGCCACGGGGCTGGTCATTTCCCACTGGTTGAGTACCCGCTTCACAGTCGAATTTATGGGCCTGTGGGAGCTGCTTTACAACCCTGATTTTAATGTTACCGAATTCGGTAACATTAAAAATGAAACGGGGAGCAACAGCTATGTGCTGACCTCGAAACGATGGGTAGAAAAAACCAATGCAATCGGGCTTGTCTCAAAGCCAGGCCGATACAACGGAGGCACATTCGCTCATAAGGACATTGCATTTGAGTTCGCTTCCTGGATTTCTCCGTCGTTCAAGCTCTATTTGATCAAAGAATTCCAGCGGTTGAAGGATGAAGAGAACAAGCGACTGGAACTTGACTGGGATCTGCGGCGCAGTCTGGCGAAAATCAATTACACCATTCAAACCGACGCCATCAAGGAAAACCTGATTCCCAAGGAACTGGACCCCATCGCGATCAGTAAGGTTTACGCCGAAGAGGCCGACATTCTCAATCTGGCGTTGTTTGGAATTACGGCACGCGACTGGGCCAGGAATAACCCGGCTAGCGGCCATCTGCGCGATTCGGCGACCCTGGAACAACTCGTCGTTCTCTCAAATCTGGAAAGTATCAATGCCATGCTAATCGGCCAGGGCCGACCGGCGGCAGAAAGGACCATGGAACTGAACCGGATTGCGATCGTCCAGATGAAATCGCTGCTCAATAACCTTTCATTGCAAAAAGCTCCGCTACTATTAAATCAACCAAAATGATAAGTATTATCTTTACATAAATGAAATTGATAATGCATTTAACATGAACATCCAGCAACTGGAATATATCGTCGCTGTCGACAATCACCGCCATTTTATACAGGCCGCCGAGCATTGTAATGTTACGCAGCCCACACTTTCGATGATGATCCGGAAGCTGGAAGAGGAATTATCGGTAAAGATTTTCGACCGCACGAAGCAGCCCATTGTGCCTACCAGCGTCGGGCGCGAAATCATCGACCAGGCCAGGACAATTTTACGGGAAACAGCGCGGATCAATGAAATCGCGAAACATTTTAATGGCGACCTCTCCGGCGAACTGCACGTGGGCGTTATCCCGACCATCGCTCCGTACCTGCTACCCCATTTCGTGAATCCATTTATTTCAAATTACCCGGATATCAAACTGCACGTTTCCGAAATGATTACCGATCGGATCATCACCGCACTGAAAACGGGCAATCTTGATGTGGGCATCATTGCGTCGGTGTCGGAGGAAAACAGCTTACAGGAAATACCGCTGTACAAGGAGCGCTTTTACGCCTATGTTTCTGAAAAAACAGATTTGTATGCCAAACAATACATCCTCCCCACCGACATCGAGCCAAACGAACTATGGCTGCTCGAAGAAGGGCATTGCTTCCGCACGCAAATCCAGCGCCTATGCGAACTGAGCCGCAGTAGCCAGTTCGGAAACAGTTTCAGCTACCGGTCGGGCAGCATCGAAACGCTCATCCGTATGGTCGAGCGGAATGGCGGGATCACCATTCTTCCCGAAATGGCTGTCATGGAGCTTTCCGATGAGCGCCGGAAACATATCCGGCACTTCCGCTTCCCCGAGCCCGCCCGCGAGGTATGCCTGGTCGTTAACCGCGAACAAATGAAAGCCCGGCTCATCGGCGCATTGCAGCAAGGGATCATGGCGCATTTGCCCGAAGAGCTTTCGAATAAAGAACTGGAAGTGAGGGTGTTGTAGCAATATATCAAGTAAATCAGGGAAGCTTATTGAAGAAAGCCTCCCCAAATAAATCCTTCGAATACCCGCACCGGATGCCTGCCTATCACGTAAGATTCCGTAATATCCAGGTTCCTTGCAAGCGATTCAGTATGCTTCAAATCAGCTTCCGTTGCCGTTTCCTTCACTTCAAAACACTGTTTCTGATCAAGGATAAAGTCGATCTCCCGGCCGGTTTTGAGTTGATAATAAGCAATTTCTCCACGATGCGCGAGTTGGTTAAAAACTGCATTTTCAAACTTTGAACCGCTGCTAAGCTCGCCGGCTAAGGATGCGATGCCATTGTCGAGGAAATAGACCTTTCTCGCCTTCACGATCTCCCGGTCGGGACTTTTGGCGAGTACCGGAATTGTCTTGATGAGGTAGCTTTTTTCCAGCAAATCGAGGTAATTCTCAACCGTTTGCCGGGCCATTCCGGTCAGACTCGTCAGTTTTGATATATCCAGTTTCGTGCCTATACGAACAGAAAGCAACTTGATCAGCTTGAACAAATTGGTCGGGTTGCGGATGTCGGAAAGCAATGTGAGATCGAAGTTGATATATGAGCTCAGAATATCGCTGATCAAATCACGCTTATCTTCTGCCGATTCTGCCAGAACCACCTCGGGAAACCCGCCGAAATCGACGTACTCATCATAATAGGCTTTCAGACGTTCGTATTCGGAAGTGACAAATTTTGCCGCGCTTTTGATTTCCGGTCTACCGCCTTGTATTCCTTTAAATGCCAGCAACTCGCCAAAAGTCAGGGGAAATATTTCGAAGATTTTTTTGCGGCCTGCAAGCGATTCGGAGAAC
This sequence comes from Dyadobacter fermentans DSM 18053, assembly GCF_000023125.1. Taxonomy (NCBI): domain Bacteria; kingdom Pseudomonadati; phylum Bacteroidota; class Cytophagia; order Cytophagales; family Spirosomataceae; genus Dyadobacter; species Dyadobacter fermentans. The sequence goes on along the minus strand of NC_013037.1, from coordinate 6,792,311 downwards.
TGGTTCTTCATGTAATATGCACTCGAACCCGTGACGATAAATTTGATATCGTAGCTGTCATACAGGTATTTGAGCACACTGGGCAAATTCGGAGCGAGCTGGATTTCATCTATGCAAATCAGCACTTTTTTGGAAAAATCCGTCCCTTGCCGACTTAATGCCTGCACGATGGTTTCGTAGTTCGGTTCGGAAAAGAGCGTTCTAACGTCGATTCTCTCCAAATCAAAATAGTGCTTTTGCGGGATGTCACATTGCGCCATCAATTGTTTCAAAAGCGTGGTCTTCCCAGTCCGTCGCATGCCGGTTAGGACCGTGATCTGCCTCTTGGTTGAATGCGCCAGAAGGGCAGGATAAATGTAGCGTGCGACGAACATAGTTTACTATTTTCAAAGTGCACTGCAAATATAGTTATACTATTTTACAAGTATACTCTTAAAATAGTATAACTATTTTACAACCACACTTTCACAATAGTCAATTCACTCGTACCACGCGGCCTTTCAAATACTCCGCTATCTGCCCCAAACTAAGCGCATTGAACGTCATATCCTTCGTCAGGCCGCCTTTTCTGGCATTGGCTACGCCGTAGTGCATATCCAGATAGCCTTCCATCGCGTGTGCGTCGGGATTAATGCTGAGCATTACGCCTTTTTCCATGCAGTAAGATATCCAGCGCCAATCGAGGTCGAGGCGCCAGGGAGAGGCGTTGATTTCGATCACTACGCCGTTGGCGGCGCAGGCGTCGATGATTACCTGATGGTCTATCGGGTAACCTTCACGGGAAAGGAGCAGACGGCCGGTTGGGTGCCCTAATATCGTGGTATAAGGATTTTCGATGGCTTTCAACAGCCGGGTCGTCGCCTTTTCGAGCGTCATGGAAAGGTTGCTGTGGACGGATGCGACAATGTAATCGAATGTCGCCAGCACGTCCGACGGATAATCGAGTGAGCCGTCGCCGAGAATGTCGGATTCTATTCCTTTCAGGATTTTGAATGGCTTTTCAGGGTTTTCCGAGGCAAAACGGGCATTCAGCCGGGCGATTTCCTCGTGCTGCCGGATCACTTCTTCCACTTTCAGTCCCTGCGCGTACGTGGCCGTTTGCGAATGGTCGGCGATGCCCAGGTATTCGAAACCAAGGTCGCGGCAACGAAGCGCCATTTGTTCGAGGGTATGCTGGCCGTCGGAATAGGTGCTATGGTTGTGGAGGATACCTTTGAGGTCGTCCCAGGTCACGAGCTGATCGGGCGTGCGGGTTTCGGCCCAGGCAAGCTCGCCTGCGCCTTCGCGCATTTCGGGTACGATGTAGGGCAAGCCCGCTTTTTCATAAATGGCTTGTTCATTGTCGGCGGATTCGTAGTGCGCGTGGCGCCAGATGGTACTGCCTGATGTGCCGGCGAGCCCGAGGTGGTCGGCGCCCGAGGTTTCGAGAAAGAGCTCGTTCACCCATCGCTCCGGCTTCACCGCCACGATTTCCACCCCCACGGCCACATCCTGGATGTTCCCGCGCCAGACAAACGGCGACGACGATTTTACGTCCTGCACCAGCAGGTCAATTTCGCCGATCGTATGCTGCAAAAGCGCAGGCGAATCGGTGCCGGCGAGGATGCGTATCGTTTCCACCACCTCGGATTTTCTCCGCACCTCTCCTGCCGCTTCCACGAGGTCAAAGGTCTTTTTTAATTCATTGACGATTATTCCGGCCACAGCCTCGGCTTTGTCCATCCGCAGCTTTCCGGCCTGGTCTTTGAGGAATGCGAGCGAATCGAGGATTTTCTGCTGGGTGTTCGCACCGAAGCCTTTCACCTTCGCGACGGTGCCGTTCAGACAGGCCAGTTCGAGCTCATGGAGGTTATCTATGCCAAGTTCCTGCCACAGAACCGCGATCTTCTTAGGACCTATTCCCTTGATATTGAACATTTCCATCACTCCGAGCGGCGTGTTGGCGATCAGCTCTTCGAGTTCAGGGAAGGTGCCTGTGCGGGCGATCTGAGCAATTTTCGTGGCCGTGCTTTTCCCCACCCCCTGCAATTTGGTCAGCTCCTGCTCGGTCATGTATTGCAGTTCGCTTTCCTTGTATTTATCCAGGTAAAAAGCAGCTACGGAATAGCCTTTGATCTTGAAAGGATCGGCATTATGCAGTTCCAGCAGCTTGGCAGTTAGTTCGAGGACCTCTACGATTTCCGGATTACTCATGGGGATGGGGATTGATGAATTCTATGCGAATTACGAAGTATGAATCAGCATTTGCAAGCGCACGCGCCGCCGCGTAAGCCCTGGTAGAGTAAATATTCCATAAAAAAATATTTATAGTGATAATTCACCGCGGCCGGATAGCCAGCGCCGCCGACATTCCAGTATATCCAACAACCATTTCAAAACTCTGACCATATTTTAATCCAATGAATGTAGATCAATTGAAAAGTTACCGCGAGGAAATCCGCCAGCATCTGACTTCGGAGCTGCTTCCATTCTGGGAAAACCGGGCTGTGGACCGGGAAAACGGCGGCTTTATAACGCATTTCGACAACGCAGGCAACGATTCGGGCGAGGACGAAAAGTCGCTCATCGCGCAAACACGCACGGTGTACACCTTCTCCTCCGCACACCGCGCGGGCTATGGCGAAGGCCGGTATGCCGACATTGCCCGGCACGGTGTCGATTTTCTGATCAACAAGATGTGGGACAATGAATATGGCGGGTTTTACTGGCTCATGGACCGCAAGGGCAATGTCAACATCGACGAAAAAATCGTGTACGGCCACAGCTTCGCGATTTACAGCCTTGCGGAATATACGCTCGCTACCGGAGACCCCCGCGGTTTGGAATATGCGGAAAAGGTTTTTGACCTGTTACAAAAACATGGCGCAGACACCTACTACGGCGGCTATTTCGAGATGTTCCACCGCAACTGGGACCTCAAAGGCCCCGGCGCGGCGGGAGGCGACCGCAAGACGCTCGACGCTCATATGCACCTCATGGAAGCATTCACGACGCTCTACGAAGCCTCGGGCAAGCAGGTTCACCGCCGCAAGCTGGTTGAGATAATCCGTTTGCTCATTAATAAAATCATGCATCCGCAATACCGGACCGGCATTCCGCAGTTCTGGGAAGATTGGTCGGTGGCGCCGCAGATCAAATTTGACATTATCTGGGGCTGGGACCGCTTTACCGAGGACGGTGTAAAGAGCTCGGCGGAGGATAATACCAGCTACGGCCACAACGTAGAATTTGCGTGGCTGCTCATGCACGCGCTCGACATTGCCGGCATTCCGTACGACGAATACCACGACCAGCTCAAAGCTTCCTACGACCACGCGGTCGAGTATGGCATCGATTGGGAGTTTGGCGGTGTGTATGTGGAGGGCTCTCACGCCGGCGAAGTGTACGATCGCGAGAAGGAGTTCTGGCAGCAAGCGGAAGTCATTATCGGTATGCTCGACGCCTACCGGGTGTATGGCGATGAGAAGTATTTGAAAGCCTACGACGCCACCCATCGTTTTGTTTTTGATAAAATGATCCACCATTCGGTAGGCGAATGGCTCCCGCTCCTCACACGCCAGGGCGAGCCGATATGGAAGCATATGAGCCATTCGTGGAAGGTCAATTACCATTCGGTGCGCTCGATGGTGCAGGGAATTGTCCGTTTGAACAAACTGATTGGAAATAAGTAGTAAGAATTTGGACGTTTCGTGTAAAAATTTGCTCATCAAAACTGCCTGAAATCGCCCGAAAACGCATTTTTCGGCATTGGAACGGTTCTTGAACCTGGTAATTCAAAAGCGTCACAAAGGCGCCATTACCAAACTCAAAACCACACAATCATGAGCTCATTCACACAACAAGTAAAAGGTAACTGGAACGAACTCAAAGGAAAGTTCAAGCAACAATACGCTGACTTGACCGACGACGATCTGCTATATGAAGAAGGAAAAGAAGATGAACTTCTTGGAAAAATTCAGAAAAGGATCGGCAAAACCAGAGCGGAGGTAGAAAGTGAAGTTGAAAGCTGGTCACGCTAGATCCTGACGCAGGTCGATATAAAGCCCCGGAACCGATGGTTTCGGGGCTTTTTTTGTAGTAACCCGCCGCCCGGCAATGCTTTTTTACCTATATTCCGGTTACCAAAATCCTAAATCCGATTTTCTGAAATGAATCCAAACGAAATACCTGTCGGCATCGTGGGCCTGGGCCTGATGGGATGCAGCATTGTGGCGTGCCTGCTCATCGCCGGCCATCCGGTAGCAGCGGTGGCGCCCGTCCCCGCCGACCTCGACCACGCCGAGCGCCGCATCCGCGAACATTTACAAAATGCCTGGCAAAATGGCATCGTCGATAACGAACCGGAATTTTATCTGCGAAAACTGATCATCACGGAGGACTACTCGGTGCTATACCCTTGCAAGCTGGTAAACGAATGCACGATCGAGAACATCGACATCAAGAACGCCGTTTATCAGAAAATCGAAAAGGAAATTGCGCCCGACGCATTGCTGACGAGCAATACTTCCGCCATTCCGATCAGCCAGCTTCAAAAACTCACACAGCACCCCTCCCGCTTCCTCGGCCTGCATTGGACGGAACCCGCGCACACGACCCGGTTCTTGGAAATCATTTGCGGCGACGAATCCGACATTAAAAACGGCGAATACCTCTACGAGCTTTCGCATTTGTGGGGCAAAGAGCCGATCCTGGTCCGGAAGGACATTGCCGGCTTCATCACCAACCGCCTCATGTACGCCATGTACCGCGAGGCGATCAGTCTGGTTGAAAACGGCTACGCGACGATCGAGGACGTGGACCGGTCCTGCCGCAACAATGCGGGATATTTCATGACGCTCGTGGGCGTTTTCCGCTGGATGGACCTCACCGGTGTGCCGGCGTACCATAATGTGATGAAAAACCTGCTCCCCACGCTCAATAACAGCACCGAAGTACCCGAGCTGATCGACAAAGTCGTGCGCGAGGGCGGCAAAGGCGTGCTCAATTCACACGGATTTTACGAATACGAGCCCGGCGAAGCGGAGGTTTGGGAAGAAACTTTCAAGGAATTCACCTACGACATTCGCGAGCTGGCGCTGAAATATCCAGGCGATATCGTAAAACAGCGGCTGGCGGAGAAGCGACAGGCGGAGAATGGCGATGAGGTGTAAGAATTATTTGGGAGGGAATTTCTTGTAAATATCGCCTCGTGACTGAATGGTGATAATGGTAACGATTTTAACCACACCATTTTCATACTTCAACCCGATGCGATAACCTCCTACCCTGATCCTGTAATACGCTTTGTTTTCCTTGCCCTGCATCACAGAGCAGTTAGGAACATGCATGATGTCGGTTGCCCGGAAAATGCTTTCCAGTACGCTTTCCACCTGTTTTTGAACAAACGCAGGACAACGTTTCAACTCTTTCAAAAACGTTTTTTCCAAGATCAGCTCCATCCCATTTCTTTACGGAACTCGTCATAAGTAATGGTGTCGCCTTTGTCACGCTCCTTGGTAATTTCGAGTAGAAACAGGTCTTCGAGCTCCTGATTTTCGATCACCTGCAGCACCCGTTCCATTTCTTCGAGCGTCCAGTTACCACGTTTCTTTTTTTGCGAAAAATTGGAAGCCGGGATTCCGACTTTATCCGCGATGTAGGCATTCCGGTATCCTGACTTATCAATAAGCAGTCCCAGATTTTGCCTCAGTTCCTTATAGTCTTCGATGATTCCGAGCATATCATTGGTGCTTTTGCAAAATAAAATTAGCAAAATGACACAGAAAAATCAATATCAACACCAAGCGAAGCCCTAACTATTTTCATACAATTGATTGAAGTTTCAACACACAAATATTTTTGAGTAAAAAACCGCGAAAGCGCGATCATTTTGGCGAAAATGGTGGTTCTTCTAAAAAGTCTTGACTAGTTTTGACACAGCTGTTGGCAGGCTGTTCCTAAACCGGAAAACGATATTTTTTTAGTAAATCTGTTCCCATGAACGACTTCATAGCCGCCAGATCCCAAATGGCCCTTTCACTGGGGTTTCATATCATATTTTCCTGCATCGGAATGGTCATGCCGTTCTTTATGGCCGTTGCCCACTATTATTATCTCAAAACCGGACAGCCTGTCTATAAAAACGTTACCAAAGCTTGGAGCAAAGGCGTGGCGATCTTTTTCGCAACCGGCGCGGTGTCGGGCACGGTACTCTCGTTTGAGCTCGGACTTTTATGGCCGGAATTTATGAAACACGCCGGGCCGATTTTCGGAATGCCGTTTTCCCTCGAAGGAACGGCATTTTTTATTGAGGCGATCGCACTTGGTTTCTTCCTTTACGGCTGGGGGCGGTTCAATCCCTGGTTCCACTGGTTCACGGGCGTGGTCGTGGGTGTGAGCGGGCTAGCGTCGGGGATACTCGTGGTGGCAGCCAATGCGTGGATGAACAGTCCGGCCGGTTTTGAATACATCAATGGACAATACCTTAATATCGACCCGCTTGCGGCGATGTTCAACGAAGCCTGGTTTTCGCAGGCGCTGCATATGACCATTGCCGCCTTTGCCGCAACGGGTTTTGCGGTGGCGGGGGTGCATGCGTTCATGATCCTGCGTGGAAGCCATGTGCTTTTTCATACCAAATCATTCACGATCGCGGCGGTGTTCGGCTGCGTGGCCGCGCTGGTGCAGCCGCTGAGCGGGGACATTTCGGCGAAGGATGTGGCCATCCGGCAGCCTGCCAAACTGGCGGCGATGGAAGCGCATTTCCATACCGAAAAATCGGCACCGCTCATCGTCGGCGGCATTCCGAATGAAGATGAGAAGCGGGTCGACTATGCCATCAAACTCCCCGGTTTCCTGAGCTTTCTGGCCCACGGCAACTTCGAAGCCGAGGTAACCGGCCTCGACCGCATACCCGAAGAAAACCACCCGCCGGTAGCTATCACGCATTATGCGTTTCAAATTATGGTAGGAATGGGTATGGCAATGATGCTGATTTCGGTGCTCTATTTCACGGCATTATGGAAGAAACGGAACTGGTTGCAGCAACCGTGGCTCCTGAAACTGTTCGCATTGGCAACGCCGCTGGGATTCATTGCGGTGGAAGCCGGCTGGACGGTCACCGAAGTAGGTCGCCAGCCGTGGATCATCTACGGCATTATGCGCACCGCCGACGCCGTCACCCCAATGCCCGGCATCGCCTATTCATTTTATTTATTCACAGCCATTTACGTCTCCCTGGCCGCATTCGTAGTCTTCATGCTCTACCGGCAGATTAAGATGGTTGGGAAGCTTTATGATCATAGTTAATTATGAATGATTGAATGACCGAATGATTGAATGACCGAATATTTAGAAATACTATTCACTCATTCACTCATTCATTAATTCAATCATTCAATCATTCAATCATTCACCCATTCCCATGCTCTACATCGTCATCACATACCTCTGGGCGTCGATTTTGCTTTACCTGCTGCTGGGTGGAGCGGATTTTGGCGCGGGCATTATTGAGCTCTTTACTTCGCAAAAAAACAAGCAGGTTACCCGCAAAACGCTCTATTCAGCCATCGGGCCGATTTGGGAGGCTAACCACATGTGGCTCATCATTGCCATCGTGATTTTGTTCGTTGGGTTTCCGGTCATCTATTCTACCATGTCTGTCAACCTGCATATTCCGCTCACGGTCATGCTCATCGGCATCATCGCGCGCGGGACGGCGTTCACGTTCCGGCATTACGATGCCGTGGTGGACGATATGCAGCATCTTTATAACACCATTTTCGCCGTTTCGAGCTTCATTACGCCGCTTTTCCTGGGCATTATCGCCGGAAGCGCCGTTTCGGGGCACATCGATCCTTCCGCCAGGTCCTTTGCCGATGCCTACATTTTCAGCTGGTTGCATTGGTTCGCCATTACGGTGGGGCTGTTCACCGTTTCGATCTGCGGGTTTCTGGCGTCGGTTTACCTCATCGGCGAGACCAAGGTGGAGCACGAGCGCCTGCGTTTTGCCCATAAGGCGCAATTTTTCAATATCGCGGCGGTGGTATGCGGCGCGCTGGTGTTTGTGGCAGCGTGGTTTGAGCATATTCCGTTGATCGACTGGGTGTTCGGCAACTGGATCGGACGGATTGCGATCCTTTCCGCCACGCTGTCGCTGATCTGGATGTGGACGTTGCTCTATCAAGGCAAAATACGTCTGCTTCGCCCGCTGGCCGGTTTCCAGGTGACGATGATCCTGCTAACGACCACTTTCAGGCATTTTCCCAACATCGTGGTCCTGAAAGGCGGCGGTTACCTGTCGCTCACCGAGCACGCGGGCCACGAAAAAACCGTCGAAGCCCTCGGCTGGGCATTGCTTTTGGGCAGCATATTGATCTTACCGGCGCTTTTCTACCTGATTTACAGCTTTCAAAAGAAACCGCTGGCCTATGGCGGCGAGGGGCATTGACCTGCTCAACAGATAAGGCCCAATTCCTTTCAATAATCATTTAATACCATTCGGACATCGGACTAGGCTCGCTTGTGCCCTATATCATACTTTGTGGGAAAAATCTCAGCGGGAGGCGCTGGGATTGAGCAGTATATTAACACTATATCCCACTATGATAAAAGCGCTGATCATCGACGACGAGCCCAGGGCACGTAACGTTTTGCACCAGTTTATCGTGAGTTTCGTGCCCGAGATCATCGAGGTGCGAACGGCATCATCTGTTGAAGAAGCTCAGGGGGTAATGGAATACTACAAGCCGGACCTCGTTTTTCTGGATGTGGAGATGCCTTACAAAAACGGCTTCGATTTCTTGCAGATCCCGAACATGCCCGAATTCGACGTGATCTTCACCACGGCCTACAACCAGTACGCCATCCAGGCGATCCGCTTCAGTGCGCTCGACTACCTGCTCAAACCCATCAGCCCGGAAGACCTGCGGGCGGCCGTGAAGCGGCATTTCACAAAGGGAGAAAGCTTCCGGCAGCGAAAACTGCTTCTTGACAACCTCGCCGCCAACATCGACAAGCGCGACGTGAAGGATTTCAGGCTTGCGGTGCCGTCCAGCGAAGGTGTTTTCTTCTTCATGATCCACGAAATACTCCGCCTCGAAGCCGATCGCAACTACACCATCATCCATCTGATCAACAAGAGGCCGTTCATCGCGAGCAAAACGCTGAAACATTTTGAGGATATGCTCTCAAAATTCCGGTTTATAAGAACCCACAAATCGCATTTGGTCAACCTCGACCACATTATCCGGATCAGCAACAACAACGAATTCATCATCCTCTCCGACGGCTCGCGGATCGAGGTGTCGCGGCGGAAAAAGGATGAAGTGCAGCGGCAGCTGAACATCTGACAGCCAGCGTTTGCAAAACAATGTATTGGAAAAATTATGGGAGGAAGAAATATTTCCCCCTAAAAAAATATAATTCCTTTGCATTGTTTTGTTTTACTTTACAGCCGTTCCTGCATTATTAATAATCTAATTTATGACCGATCGTAAGACGCGGCTGGCTGTCATCCTCATCACTTCACTGTTCTTTCTCTGGGGTTTTGCCCTCAATCTCAACCCCATCCTGATTCCGCATTTAAAAAAAGCCTGTCAGCTCAGCGACTTCCAGTCGGCCCTGATCGACTCCGCTTCCTACATTGCCTACTTCCTCATCGCATTGCCCGCCGGCCTTTTTATGAAGAAGTATGGATATAAGGCTGGTATCGCCTTTGGATTATTGCTTTTTGCCACTGGCTCATTTCTTTTTTACCCGGCGGCTGAAATGCGGCACTTCGGCTTCTTCCTGTTCGCATTGTTTGTGATTGCCAGCGGGCTCACCATGCTCGAAACCGCCGCAAATCCCTACATTACCGTCCTGGGCGACCCGGATTCGGCCACGCAACGGCTCAACTTTGCACAGTCGTTCAACGGCCTGGCGGCATTTCTGGCGCCGTTGATGGGCGGAAAATTCATTCTTTCCGGTAAAACACTCACCGACGCTGAGCAGCAGGCTATGTCGTCCGACCAGCTCAATGCTTACCTGAACGAAGAAGCATCGTCGGTGCAGGTTCCTTTCATTCTCATTGGATTGGTGGTATTGCTCGTAGCCGTGCTGATCTGGCGGACATCGCTTCCGGAAATCAAGGACGAGGAAGAAACGGAACAAAAACCGACCGGCTCCATCTGGGGTGAAAAGAACCTCATCCTCGGCACCATAGCACAGTTCTTTTACGTGGGCGCGCAGGTTTGCATCAGCAGCTTTTTTATCCGTTTCGCTGATCATGTGGCTGGCATTGATGAAAAAACGGCTGCATACCTGCTTTCGGGAGCATTGCTTGCATTTATGATCGGCCGGTTTATCGGCACATATCTGATGCGCTTCGTGGCACCTCCCAGGCTGCTCGCCATTTATAGCGTTGCGAACATCGTGCTCCTGATTATAGCCGTATTGACCGACGGTATGTTCTCGGTTTACGCATTGGTAGGCGTGGAATTCTTCATGTCGATCATGTTCCCGACGATTTTTGCATTGAGCATTCGCGGCTTGGGCGAGAAGACCAAAATCGGTTCTTCACTGGTAATCATGTCGATCGTCGGCGGTGCATTTTTCCCTGTCATTATGGGTCAGGTATCAGATATTTCGTCCATTCAAACGGCTTACATAGTCCCTGCGGTGTGTTTCCTCGTAGTACTATACTTCGCGATCCGCAACGGCTCAGTAAAGAACGTGACGCTGGGCACTTCACATTAACACCCAAATAATTGATTTATAAGTTTTTATATTAATAAAATGGATTTAAAACTTCAAAATAAGGTCGTTATCGTGACCGGCGGCGCCAAAGGCATCGGCGAGGGCATCGTACAGGTGCTGGCATCCGAAGGCGCGATCCCCGTGATCGTTGGAAGAAATGCGGAAGATAACCAAAAGGTGGTCGACGCGCTGGCGGCGGAGGGCAAAGAGTCGTTTCAGGTAGCCGCGGAACTCACACGCCCCGAAGATGCGGAGAAAGCAGTGAATGCCGTCCTCGAAAAATACGGCCGGATCGACGGCCTGGTGAACAATGCCGGCGCGAACGACGGCGTTGGGCTCGAAAATGGCACTTACGAAGGCTTTATCGCCTCTTTGCATAAAAACGTGGTGCATTATTACCTGATGGCGCATTATGCATTGCCTGCATTGAAGGCCTCGAAAGGATCGATCGTGAACATCAGTTCTAAAACAGCCGACACCGGCCAGGGCGGGACGTCGGCCTATGCCGCTTCCAACGGCGGTCGCAATGCGCTCACCCGTGAATGGGCGGTTGAATTGCTGAAATACGGCATCCGCGTGAACTCGGTGATCGTGGCTGAATGCTGGACGCCGCTCTACGAAAAGTGGATCGAAACATTGCCTAATCCGAAAGAAAAACTGGCGTCCATCACGGCCAACATTCCATTGGAAAACCGTATGACAACCGCCGAGGAAATCGCCAATATGTCGGTTTTCCTGCTTTCGGAAAGGTCCAGCCACACAACCGGCCAGCTCATTTACGTCGACGGCGGCTACGTCCACCTCGACCGCGCACTCGCCAATTCCTGATTTTTCGACAATGGAAATATTAGTTTGCAACACACCCGGCTCGTTTTCCTACGAACAAGCCGAAACACCGGTGGCAAAGCCGGGGCACACCCTATTGAAAATCAAGCGGATAGGCATCTGCGGCACCGACCTGCACGCTTTCGAAGGAACGCAGCCGTTTTTCAACTATCCGCGCATCCTCGGCCACGAGTTGTCCGGCGAAATTGTTGAAACGGATGCGCCGGGCTTTGTGCGCGGTGAAGCGGTAACTTTTGTGCCCTATTTCAATTGCGGGAAATGCGTGGCCTGCAGAAACGGCAAACCCAATTGCTGCACGAGCCTGAAAGTGTCCGGCGTTCATATCGACGGCGGGATGGCCGAATATCTGTCCGTCCCCTCCTACTCGCTTGTGCACGGCGACGGGCTAAGCTTCGACGAACTTGCGCTTGTAGAACCACTCGCGATAGGCGCGCATGGCGTGCGCCGCGCCGACGTGCACAAGGACGAATTTGTGCTCGTGGTAGGCGCCGGCCCCATTGGCCTGGGTGCGATGGAATTCGCACGAATTGCCGGCGGGAAGGTTATTGCGCTGGATATCAACGATCAGCGCCTGGCATTCTGCCGTGAGCGGATCGGTGTGGAACATACCGTTAACGGCCTCACCGAAGACGTGGCCCAGCGCCTGGCCGAAATCACAAATGGCGACATGCCGACGGTCGTGATTGACGCGACGGGCAACCTGCGCGCCATTAACTCCGCATTCGCCTACCTCGCTCATGGCGGCAGATATGTGCTCGTAGGCCTTCAAAAAGGTGAAATCGCATTTAGCCACCCCGAATTTCATAAACGGGAAGCTACCCTAATGAGCAGCCGCAACGCCACCCGCGCCGATTTCGAGCATGTGATCCACAGCATGAAAAACGGGCTGGTAGACCCAAAAACCTACATTACCCACCGCGTAGCCTTCGGGCAGGTGAAGGATGAATTCGAAAGCTGGCTCGATCCGGCGAATGGGGTGATTAAGGCGATGGTGGAGCTGGGTTAGTCGGTTTTTTGTCAGGTTTTGTCAAATGTTGTCAGGTTTGGTCGGGTGTTGTTGGGCGTGGTTAGTTGGTTTTTTTGTAGTTCAAAATCGCCCAGCTGTTCAGAATCGCGGCCATTAATGATACTATTCCCACATGCGGCAGCACATCTTTGAAACTGCTGCCTTTGAGAATGACCATCCGCATGACCTCGATCATGTAGCGCACCGGATTAATGCGCGTTATCGCCTTCGCCCATTCCGGCATACTATCAATAGAAGTAAACAGACCGCCCAGCAGTATAAACAGCATCATGAAAAAGAACATGATGAACATGGCCTGCTGCTGGGTGTCGCAAAACGTGGACACCAGCAAGCCGAAACCCAGAACGGCCAGCAGATACACCGAAATAAACGCATAGAGCGTCAGTAAACTTCCCACCGGCACGATCCCATATACGAACCGCGCCACCAGCAATCCTATCGTGAATACGATATTGGCCAAAACCCAGAAGGGAATCAGTTTACCCAATATAAAAATGTGCTTCTTAATCGGCGTGACGTTGATCTGTTCAATCGTGCCTATCTCTTTTTCCTTCACGATGTTCAATGCAGATAAGAACCCGCCGACCATCGTGACGAGGATGGCGAGGATGCCGGGGACGATAAAGACCTTGTAATTTAAAACCGGGTTGAACCAGTTGGAAGCCACCACGTCGATCATCGGAAACTGGCTGAAACGCGGCGGTGTGACGAGCTGCATCCGGATATCCGCATTGAAATCGCCGATAATGCTGCCCAGGTAGGAACCGCCCAGGCTGGCCTTGGTGCCGTTGATCGCATTCACGGCCACAAATAGCTTCTCGTGATCCTCACGAATGAGGTTTCTCTCAAAATCACTCGGAATTTCAAGGATCAGATCGGCCTCATCGGACTCGATAAGCCCGAATGCTTCGCGGAATGACGCATTGTAGCCCGTAAGCCGGAAGTAGCCCGATGCGACGATTTTGGAAATCAGTTTTTGGGAATAGGGCGACTTGTCGCGGTCGACAACGGATAGGTTAATGTTCCTCACCTCGTAATCAGCGGCCAGCGGCATGAGTATCAGCTGCACCATCGGCATGAAAAAGATCATCGCCACAATGGACTTGTCCCTGAAAATCTGCCTGAATTCTTTGCGTAACAAAAATCGTAATGTCCTCATTGCAAACGGATTTTAAAACTCTTCAAACTCACCAGCAGCAGAAACACGGTCATACCCAACAATATCAGCGTCTCTTTCCAAAGTGCCGAAAGGCCTAAACCTTTGATCATGATCGACTTAACGATGATGTAAAACCATTTGGACGGGACGATATTGGAAATGATCTGCAACGGCACCGGCACATTCTCGATCGGAAACAGGAAACCGCTGAACATCATCGTTGGCAGCAGCATGCCCATCAGCGAAATAAGCATCGCAATCTGCTGGGAATCAGTTTTGATAGAAATAAAAATACCCAGCGCCAGGCAGGTGATGATAAACAGCGTGCTTTCGGCGAACAGCAGCCCTACACTCCCTTTCACCGGCAAATCGAGCACAAAAACGCTGAGCAGCAGGATCGCCGTCACATTCACGAGCGATAATGCGAGGTACGGAAATGCCTTGGCAAAAATGACCAAAACCGGCTTGAACGGCGAAACAAGCAGGATTTCCATCGTACCCGTCTCCTTTTCGCGGACGATCGAAATGGCGGTCATCATCACCGAAACCAGCAGCAGCACCAGCGCCATTACGCCCGGCACAAAACCGTGCGCGCCTTTCAGCTGCGGGTTATAGAGCATCCGCACCTCCGGCGTGATCCGGTAGGGCATTTGCAGGTTTTCATTGAGCTGGTTCTGGTAATCGAGGATGATAGACGACAGGTAATTGGTGATCATGTTGGCCGTATTCACATCGCTGGCATCGGTAACGATCTGAACCTGAGCCTTATTGGTATGCAGCAAATCCGCATTAAAATTGGCCGGGAACACCACCACCGCCTTGATCTTGCCCTTCTGAAAGGTGCCTAGTATCTCCTTATGGCTTAATGCAGCCTGCCGGATATCGAAATACCGGCTCGCGCCGATCCTTGTCAGCAATGCCTGCGAGGCATCGTCCCTGGCATAATCCACGACGAGGATTTCCGAATCCTTTACCTCGTTGGTCAATGCGAAGCCGAAGATCAATATCTGTGCAATGGGCATTCCAAACAAAATCAGTAACGTGCGGCGATCGCGCAGCACGTGGTAAAATTCTTTTCTGACGAATGCGAGAAACTGTTTCATGGCTAATCCCCTCTTTTGGCGCCGCGGGCGAGTTGGTAAAACACTTCGTCCATCGAGCGCGCGTGAAAGCTGTTTTTCAGGTTCGCCGGCGTATCGAGCACTTCCATTTTACCATCCACCATAATGGATATACGGTTGCAATACTCGGCCTCATCCATATAATGTGTAGTCACGAAAACGGTAATGCCGCTATTGGCTGCCTCGTAGATCATGTCCCAGAACTGCCGCCGCGTCACCGGGTCCACGCCGCCGGTGGGCTCATCGAGGAACACGATTTTCGGCTCGTGCAGCACCGCCACCGAAAAAGAGAGCTTCTGTTTCCAGCCGAGCGGCAGCGAGGCCACCAGTTTGTTTGCCTCGCTTTTTAATCCGAGCCGTTCGAGCAGTTCTTCGGTTTTAGTTTGAATGCGTTTGTCGGAAAGTCCGTAAATGCCGCCGAAAAACTCGATGTTTTCCCGCACGGTCAGGTTTTCGTAGAGTGAAAACTTCTGGCTCATGTAGCCGATATTTTTCTTGATCTGCTCGGTTTGCGTGTACACATCGTACCCCGCAATGGTCGCCTGCCCCGAGCTGGGCGAAGATAGCCCGCATAGCATTCGCATGGCGGTGGTTTTGCCGGCCCCGTTCGCGCCGAGGAAGCCAAAAATCTCCCCTTTATGTACTTCGAATGTGATTTCATTGGTGGCGATAAAGTCGCCGAAGCGCTTGGTGAGCTTCTCGCAAACAATCACTTTGTCGTCCTGCATCATGACTGTGACGTTTTTAATGTAATAATTTGATAAATGAATCCTCGATCGTGACCTCCGCGTCTATCACTTCCACGCCCGTGAGGCCTTGCGCGCCCAGGTATGCCTGCAATGCGTGCGTATCCGCGTCGCGAAACGTAGCGTGTGCGTACTCGCCGAATGCGTAGCTATTGATAGTATCAGGATGGCCTTCCAGCACTTTCAGCAATTGGTACATTTCATTTGCTTTAATGGCCAGCAACCGGTCGGGATAGGCATTCACGATGTTTTGCGGCGTGTCGATCGACAGGATTTTGCCACCCTGGATCAGCGCAATGCGGTCGCAAAGCGAAGCCTCGTCCATGTAAGGCGTCGAAACGAGGATGGTAATCTGCTGTTCTCTCAGCCGCCTGAGCATTTCCCAGAACTCCTTCCGCGATACCGGGTCAACGCCCGTCGTGGGTTCATCCAGAAACAGTGTCGTGGGTTTATGTATCAATGCGCAGCATAATGCGAGCTTCTGCTTCATCCCACCAGACAGCTTTCCCGCACGCCGGTTTTTGAAAGGCTCGATCTGGACGTAAATGTCTTTGATCAAATGGTAGTTCTCCTCGATCGTAGTGCCGAAAACGGTGGCAAAGAATTGCAGGTTTTCCTCAATGGTAAGGTCCTGGTAGAGCGAAAATTTGCCTGGCATATAACCCACTGAACTGCGTATCTGCCTGAAATCCTCCACGATATCACGGCCATCCACGCTCGCAGAGCCGCCATCCGGCAGCAATAGCGTGGTCAGCATCCGGAAAATGCTCGTCTTGCCGGCCCCGTCCGGCCCTATCAGCCCGAACAGCTCGCCCTGGTTTACGGAAAACGACACATCGTCCACGGCCACGGTTTGCTCCTTGCCGTATGTTTTGACCAGATTTTTGACAACAACCGCTTCCATTATTTCAATGCTACTTCTCCGTACATGCCTATTTTCAGGTAACCGTCATTTTTCACGCGGATTTTCACCGCGTACACCAGGTTGGCGCGCTCGTCTTTCGTCTGGATGGTTTTCGGGGTGAATTCTGCCTTGCTGCTGATCCACTCGATGGTGCCCGGCAGCTCGCGGTAATGGCCACCGGCGCTATCTACCAGCACTTTCACCTGCTGATTGAGCTGAATGCCCGTCAGCTGGTCGCCGGTTACATAGGCCCGCAGGATAATCGTCGAGAGGTCGGCGATTTTGTACAAAGGCTTCCCTGCCGCCGCTACTTCATTGGCCTCGGCATATTTGGTGAGCACCGTCCCATTCACTTCGTTAACGATCCTGGACTTCGCCAGTTGGTCGTTGATCTGCTCGATCTGAACCACCAATGGCTGCACGTCGGCGCGCAGGCCGGAGGTTTGCGTTTTCAAAACAGACGTTTGCGCGGCATCCTGTTTGCGGATAACTTCCAGCTGCTTTTGCAACTCTTCCACTTGTGCATTCACGTCGTCCAGCTGCTTGGGCGTGGCGGCGTCGGCTTTCACCAGGTTTTGAATGCGTTTTTGCTCGTGCAGGAGATTGTCCAGGCGCACCTGCGAAACGGCGATTTGCTGCTTGTACACATTGGTTTGCGCTACAATGTCGGGCAGACGGCTGCCGGTCGCCCTGATTTGCGCTTCGAGCTGCTTTTTGCGTAAATACAATTGCAGGCTATCAATGTAACCCACCGTTTCGCCGGCCTTCAATGCCTGTCCTTCTTCCAGGCTAAGCGCCATAATGCGCCCCGTCGCCTCTGCCGACACGATCGTTTCCACGGCTTCAAACGTGCCCGAAGCGTCGTAAGGGTTCTCTTTTCCATTACAGGCGGCCGCGGCGGCAGCCAATATGAGCAGATAAGGATATGCTTTCATGATTGTTGTTTAAATGCTTATTCGATTGTTGTTCCCAGGGTATTGTCCAGATTGTACTGCGCCATCAGCAGCTGAATGCCGTGCAAGATTTTGTTCTGCCGCGCCTGGTCTTCCGCATTCACCTCGCGCAGGAAATCATTGGTGTTGATCACGCCGTTTTCAAGCTGCGCAGCCGCTGTTGTTTTAATGCTTTCGCGGAGGGTAATGAGCTCGTCGTCGGTGGTGAGCAGCTGGCGAAACCGGTCGAGCTCCGCGTGGTACTGCTTTGCATTAAGATGGGTGTTGAAAAGGAATGTCTCTTTTTGGAGCAGAATGGCGTCCCGGTTGTTGCGTACCAGCTCCCGGTCTTTCTTGATTGTATATAGGCCTGATAATGACCAGTTCAAACGTACGCCGGTAATATAATAGGGATCAAACCCATTGCTGAGGATGTTCAACGCCGGCCGGCCGTAACCGCCCTGAAAGAAGAAGTTAAGCTTCGGACGGTTGCGCACGTCAATCAGCTGCGACTGAATATCCAGGCTCCGGTTCTGCGCATCGTACAGTTCCAGCTCGGGGCGGTTGACCTCACCAGTTCCGGCGAGTTCCACCGGCTTTTCGAGTACCGCCGAATTTCCCAGCGGCTGTCCGGTCAGCAGCCCGAGCATTTCCAGGTAAGCCTTCCGGCTCGCATTCAGGTCGATGGCGCGCTGGTCGGCTTTCAATAGTTCCGCTTTCAATGTGTTGGCGTTGCTTTTAAATGCCGTCCCATTGTCGATCAATGCCTGCACTTTGCGTATGCCGAGGTGAATGTCCTTTTTCAGCAACTCGTTCTGTTTCAGCTGCTCGTCCAGCATGAGTATGCCAAAAAACAGCTGGTTCACCCGGTCGTTCAGCTTGTAGAGTTCAACTTCCAGCTTCCGGGCCTCCACCAGCGCACCAGCCTCGTGTGAGCGCACCTGCGTACGGACATTACCGCCGTCATAAATCGTCTGGTTCACTTCGCCGAACACCTTATACTGGTCCTTACTGATCCGCGGAAATTCCACGCCCGGAATCGCGACGGGCAGCCCGAACTCCGTCACGGCCGACTGGTAAGTAGCCTGGCCCTGCACCGTCAGCTGCGGTAAGAAGCCCTTCGAAGCATTGCTGACCGAATAGTCACGCGTTTTGTCGATCAACCCCTGCTGGCGGATCATCGGGTAATTGTTCCGGGCCAGCCGGTACGCCTCCCGGATATTCAGCGGGGCATCCTGCGCTTTCAAGTGGCTCACCCAGAGCACCAAACCACCTGCAATGATCATTATTTTACATACATTAATCATTTTATTTATTCGTTTTATTTAATCATTTGATTAATTATTGGGTAAAAAAATGGAGATTCTGTCGCTCTCCAGATGTCCGTCAGGAATGGTCGAGCATCAGCTTCATCCACGCCGGGATCAGCTTTTTCCGCTGCTCCATCAGCTGGCGGTAGTTTTCTTCGCTACCGAGGATCGGCTGTAAAACCGGCTTCGCTACAAATGGGAACAGGTTCATCCCCAGAAGGTTCATCAAGAAATGGATCGGATTAATATCGGTTTTGCGTTCGCTCAGCTGCTTCACGAAAACCGATTCCCGCAGCAGCTTTTGGGCTTGCAAGCGGTTCGAAAGCTGATCGGGATTGTTGCGGATCTCGCTCAGCACGAAAATCGGCAGGTCGGGATGTTCGAGGAGCATATTAATGTAGTTCTCCGTGATCTTTTCAAGCTTCTCTTCCAGCGTCGTCGAGGCGTCATTCAGGATCGGCACCAGTACGCCGAAGAGCTTATCGATCCGCTCCGCCATCACGATCTGGAAAAGCTTTTCCTTGCTCCGGAAATAGTAGTTGAGCAGCGCCAGGTTAATGCCCGCCTCCTCGGCGATATCCCTCGTACGCGCATTGCCGTAACCTTTCTTGGTAAATACCACGCCCGCCGCTTCCTTGATCTTCTCTTCGGTACTCAGGTCCAGTGCCTCTTTCTTCGCTTTCGCCATTTCAGTTTTCCATTGATGTGTCAAATGTACAAGCCGTTTTTGATTTAACCAAAATATTTAAACAAATGATTAAATATTTTGGTTAAAAGTCAATAAACCCACTGGTCAGCATATCAAAAAGCTCGCTGTCATAGCATTGCATTTTTTCTTAACTTTTGCCAACATAACCTAAGCTTGCTTTAATCGATCACATCCCATGACCACTTCCCTGGCCCGGAAATGGCTGCCCGGCATATTATTCCTATCGGCGCAGCTCATCAACACGGTTTACGAGCTCACCCAGGACACCCGCACTGTCTCCTGGGCGCCGCACACCACGCAGGTTTTTTACCGCCTCGAAGCGTTTCGCCACGGCATTCCCTGGCAAAAAGAGGCCGTGGAGGCCCGGTACGGCATCGCGCAATCGCAATGGGAAGCGCACGCGGAGGGCAATCTGCGCCGACTGGTAGAGACGGTCGAAAAGCAAACCGCCGGTAATCCCGACAGCGTCAGGATCTTTTACCGCCGCAACGGAGCGCCCGAGCGTGTTTTTGTTTGGAAAGCAAGCCTGTAAGCCTCATGCACCCACATTGGAACCCATTTTATATCAAAGAAAAAGCGGTGGTGCCGGAGCTTGTCCTGGCGGTGCGGCTGCTGGCGTGTTACCTGCTGCTCACGGGTGAAGTGCCGTTCAATGGCAGTCAGGGTACCGGGCGCTTTTATCCGCTGGTCGGCTTCCTTGGCGACTTCGGTAGCGATGCGCAGTTCAATGCGGGCATCAGGCTGGTGTTTCTTATCGGCATTGCCATCGTTTTGTGTTCGCACTGGGTGCGCCTGGGGGCATTGCTGGTCGGACTGAGCTTTGCTACCGGCCTGCTGTCTTGCCAAACCTGCATTTCGGTGGCTCACCTGTTTACGGGCTGCATGTTCCTCTGCACGGCATTGAGCAACCGGGTGACGGGCACCGACATCGTGCGGTTCCAGCTGGTGGTGCTCTACCTCGGCGCCGATCTCAACAAAATCTTCGACGCCGACTGGTGGACGGGCGCAAGCATGGAAACACTGCTCGTCACGAAGCATCAGATTCCCCCCTACATGGCCGTGGCAGCGCTCTTCCCGCCGGGCTTTATGTCGCAGATCACGGGTATCAGCGTGATCCTTCTGCAACTGGGCATTGCGATATTGCTTTTAAAACGGGAAAGGGTTGCCTATGCCGTGTTTTTAGCGCTGTTGCTGCATTTGCCGATGGTCGTCCTGATGCACATTACATTCGGGCCGTTCGTGTTTGCGCTCGTGACGGCTTACGGCTCGCAATTTACCTGGCCCGCGCGGCTGGCCTGCGACGATCGCCTGCACAGTCCGGCGGTGGTGCGGTTACTGAAAAAACTGGATTTCAATGACCAGCTGGCCGATTGCCCGGCTGCCGGCCGGGATTTGTTTATCCGCTGGGTGCGAACGGGGATTGATTTTATTTCGCATCCCGTCGTGCTCTTCCTGGCCATGCTGCTGGTGGTACTACTGATACGTTACGGGCAGCTTGTGCTGCTGTCGGTTTTGGTGATTGCGGCGGCGTGTATCTACGCGTGGCCTCAGCGCGGACGGGCACCGGCAAAGCCGTCGGCTGCGGAACGATCCTCGTCCGTTAATTTTTAGTTTGAAGTTCTCTCCGAAAACCTGTTGAAATATTAATTACCCTCTTAATTTTGTGGTTGCTTTGAGCTTAACTACTCTTCAAAGCATTGGAATAGGAACAACTTTCATGAAGAAAATCCGTAATTTTTGCATTATTGCCCATATTGATCACGGGAAAAGTACCCTGGCGGACCGTTTGCTGGAATTTACCAAAACAGTATCCCAGCGCGAAATGCAGGCGCAGCTCCTGGACAATATGGACCTGGAACGCGAAAGAGGCATCACCATCAAGAGCCACGCGATCCAGATGAACTATGTTTATAAAGGAGAAGAGTACATACTGAACCTGATCGACACCCCGGGGCACGTCGACTTTTCGTACGAAGTTTCCCGTTCCATTGCTGCCTGCGAAGGCGCATTGCTGCTCGTGGATGCTTCGCAAGGCACCGAGGCGCAAACGATCTCTAACCTCTACCTGGCGATCAACCACGACCTGGTGATCATCCCGGTACTGAACAAAATAGACCTTCCGGGCGCTATGCCGGAGGAAATCAAGGACGAGATGGTGGACCTGCTCGGCTGCGACCGCGGCGACATTATCCCGGCCAGCGGAAAGGAAGGAATCGGCATCGAGGACATCCTCAACGCAATCGTAGAACGCATTCCCGCGCCGGTGGGCAATCCCGATGGCCCATTGCAGGCTTTGATCTTCGATTCGGTTTTCAATTCCTACCGGGGTATCGAGGTTATCTTCCGGGTGAAAAACGGAAGCATCCGCAAAGGCGACAAAGTAAAGTTTATGGCGACCGGCAAGGAATATATCGCCGACGAAATCGGCACGCTCGGTTTGCAGCAGATCCCGAAGCAAGTGGTGGAATGCGGCGACGTAGGCTACCTGATTTCGGGAATTAAAGTTGCCAAAGAAGTAAAAGTGGGCGACACGTTCACGCACATCGACCGCCCTGCCAGCGAGGCCATTGTTGGCTTCTCGGAAGTGAAGCCGATGGTTTTTGCGGGCATTTACCCCGTGGATACCAGCGAGTTCGAGGAACTCCGCGAGGCGATGGAGAAATTGCAGCTGAACGACGCGGCGTTGGTTTGGGAACCGGAAACATCCGCAGCATTGGGCTTCGGGTTCCGTTGCGGCTTCCTCGGAATGCTGCACATGGAAATCGTGCAGGAGCGCCTGGAACGCGAGTTCGACATGACCGTGATCACGACCGTACCGTCGGTACAGTTCCGCGTACTTACGACCAAAGAAAAGTTACTGAATATCAGCGCGCCGTCGGAAATGCCGGAGCCGAATTTCATTAAATACATTGAAGAACCCTATATTAATGCACAGATCATCACAAAATCGGACTACATCGGACCGATCCTGAATTTGTGTATGGATAAGCGGGGTATTCTCAAAAACCAGATTTACCTCACCGCCGAACGTGTGGAACTGCAATTCCTGATCCCGCTGGCGGAAGTGGTTTTCGACTTTTTTGATAAACTCAAAACCATTTCGCGTGGCTACGCTTCACTCGACTACGAGCTGGCAGGCTACCAGGAATCCGACATGGTGAAGCTGGACGTGATGCTCAACGGCGAAGCTGTGGATGCGTTGTCGGCCATTGTTCACCGGTCCAAATCCTATGAATGGGGCAAGAAACTCTGCGAAAAACTGCGCGAGCTGATCCCGCGCCAGATGTTCGAGATCGCCATTCAAGCGGCCATCGGCCAGAAAATCATCGCCCGCGAGACTGTGAAGGCAATGCGGAAGGACGTTTTGGCCAAATGTTATGGCGGTGATATTTCGCGGAAACGCAAGCTTCTTGAAAAACAGAAGAAAGGAAAGAAAAGAATGCGGCAGGTTGGTAGCGTAGAAATTCCTCAGGAAGCATTTATGGCTGTTTTGAAAATCAACTAATCGTCACTTTATGAGCGCAAAATACCGGCAATATTGTCTCTCAGCGATGTTGTCGGTATTTTTTCTTTATCATGCGCCCTATATTCTTCTTGGTCAGCGCGCATATTTCAATGCATTCGATTCGCTCGACTCCTTCGTCGTATGGTACCGGGTTGTTACCCAGCAAGGTTATGCCTGGGCACCTCCCTACGCAATCATAGAACCTTTTCTGGGCGGAGTACCGAAATTCACGCTGGTAACCACTTACAACATTTATTATTGGCTAAACCTCGTTTTGCCGACCTTCGAGGCTTACCGTTTCTACATTATATTCATTAGTGCTTTTGCCCTGCTGGGCATGTGGCTCCTTTGCCGGCGCCACCTCGGGTTAAATGAATGGACATCCGCCTTTCTGGCGCTTTCGTTTGCATTCACCCCATTCCTGCCAACCTGGGGCCTTAGCATCGCCGGGCAACCGCTCCTACTTTTTGCCATTCTCAATATCCGCAATGGCAAACCCGGCAAATGGGACTGGCTCATCGTGGGTGCTTTCCCGTTTGCGTCTAATTTTCAGTCCGCAGGTGTTTTTATGCTTTTCGCATTAGGCGTGCTCATCGCGCACGACATCGTAATGAAATTGCCATATCGCCGCCTGCTGCTTGCATTCGTCGTTTTGCTGGCAGTTTACATTGTTACGAAAATAGATTTGATCCAAAATCTGCTGGGAGGCGAAGGTTTTGAGTCGCACCGAATGGAAATGCGTCGTTTTCCGGCTTCGCGGCTGAAAGTATTTGCGAGGTATTTCCTGCTGGGCAACATAGACGTAGCGTTATCCCTGCACACATTTATACTGCTGCCGCTGATCTGCACAGTATATGTAGTTTTTGCTTTTCGTGAAAAGCGTCTTCCCAAAGGCCTCACTGCGACGTTACTCATCATCACATCGATTTGCCTGTATATAGCCGTATTACAATGGGAATTTATGGTTAACCTGCGTAATCAGTCGGACCTGCTGCGCATGTTCAGTATGGACAGGTTTCATATTTTCCTGCAATTGTTATGGCATGTCGCGGCAGCACAGGCTATTCTTTTAATTTCGACTGCTTACCGCAATCGCATCGTCGCCGCCGTCGCAATGGCTCAACTTCTCATCTGCTTTGCGTACCAACCTACCTATTACGAGCGGATTGTAAAGTCATTCATAAGGATTGTCCCCTACCATTACATCTTCACCTACGAAGATTATTATGCCGAGCGCATGTTCGGGGATATCAGGTCTTACATTAAAAAGCCGGTGCAAACTTACCGCGTGGCGAGCATCGGAATCCCTCCTGCAATTGCTCAGTACAATCAGCTGTGGACCATTGATGGTTATTCCAGCAATTATCCTCTTTCCTACAAAAAGAAATTCAGGAAAATTATCGCGGCAGAACTTGAAAAAAGTGAAGGCAACCGAGGCTTCTTCGACTTTTGGGGCAGCATGTGCACAATCCTTTACGACCAGGGACTCTCCTACTACGAGCCTTACATGACCCGCTCGAAAGCGCCAGCCAGCCGCGACATCGTCCTTTCGCACGCGGCTTTGAGAGGTCTGCATTGCGACTACATTTTGTCTGCTGAAAACATCCGGACTCCCGAAAAATCGGGGTTGAGCAAACTGGCTATTTTTAACTCCCCGCTGTGGCGCGTCCATCTCTACGAAGTCGCTAAGGGTGAGTGACGTATACTGATCGCACACTATTTTCTGACGGTTACGAAGACATCGCTAAAATTTATTGCGCTTGCCCGTATTTTCCTTTATATTCAATGCGATATGAACCAGCGCCTTTCCTATGAGCATTGTCGTTTCCACCATCAAGTTTCACAACAACCAGCAACTCGATTATTTCGGGCATAAGATCAAGCAAACCATGATCCCTGTTTCGTCCCCGTACGTGCGCAGGCATGTGAAGGA
The DNA here is from genome assembly GCF_000023125.1 of Dyadobacter fermentans DSM 18053. NCBI lineage: Bacteria > Pseudomonadati > Bacteroidota > Cytophagia > Cytophagales > Spirosomataceae > Dyadobacter > Dyadobacter fermentans. The sequence goes on along the minus strand of NC_013037.1, from coordinate 6,767,403 downwards.
AGTGATCGATTTCGCCGGGATCAAAAAGTCGGACCGGATCATCGACGTGGCTTGCGGGATGGGTAAATACACACTCAGCTTTCTGGCGCAGGGCTACAAGGTGGAAGGCCTCGATCTTTCGCCGTTTCTCTTGCAGCAGTTGCTGGTGTACAACGATAATAAATTTCCGGTAAAACTGCACGCTGCCGACATTCTGGACGCGCCCGAGGAGCTGAACGAGCAGTTCGATGTGGTAATGGGTTTTATGGCTTTGCACCATTTTCACAGCCTGCATGCATGCTTCCAGGCCATGCACCGGATCGCAAGGCCGGGTGCCAAGCTGGTATTCCTCGAACCAAATGCATACAACCCCCTCTATTATCTGCAAATCGCATTTACACCGGGCATGTCGTGGGAAGGCGACAAAGGTGTGGCGGACATGACCAAAAAGAAACTGTTCGACGCTATGGCTTACGCCGGTTGGAGCAATCCGAAGATCAAACGCTTCGGGTTTTACCCGCCGTTCCTGGCCAACAGCGGGTTTGGGCAAAAAAGCGAGCCGGTGCTGGAAAAAATTCCGGGGCTGAACAGCTTTTTGCCATTTCAGATTATCACGGCAGAAAAACGATAATGGGAAACAGCAGGGAAAACTGGATCGTTTCGTACCCCGACGATGGCAATTCGGTCTGTTTTGATATGGAAGACATCTCGTTCTGGTACCAGCACCGGAACGAATGCCTCGTAGAAGCGATGAAGGCCTGCCAGTTCCCCAAAGACTTTCTGGACATTGGCGGCGGCAACGGCATCACAGCCCTCGCCATGCAGAATGCGGGCTACGACGTCACCTTGGTGGAACCATACGCAACCGGCATCGAAAACGCCCGGAAGCGCGGAATACGGTCAACCATGCAAAGCACGCTCGAAGATTATGTCAAACAAGCTTCGGGAGAGGCCCCGGCGGCCGGCTTTTTCGATGTCATGGAACACATTGAGGACGATGCGGCTTTCCTGAAAAATATCAATCTGCTGCTCGCTCCCGGGGGCCAGATCATGCTCACGGTGCCGGCATTCAGCAGCCTTTGGTCCGAAAACGATGTCCAGCTGGGGCATTACAGAAGATATACCCTGCCCCGGCTCACCGGTTTGCTGGCCAAAGCGGGATTTGAAGTAACCTATCGAACCTACTTCTTCTCGCTCGTGTGGGCACCGATGTGGCTGGCACGCGTGCTGCCGGAGAAGTTTGGGATTAAAAAGAACAATACGCCCGAGAAGAAGCGAAATGAGCATATGGCGGGCCGTCCGGCCACAGCGAACCTGCTGCGGAAGTTGCTGAGCTGGGAGGCCAAGGCCATTAGGAATAAACGCAGGATACCGTTCGGTACCAGTTGTCTGATCGTAGCACGTAAAACAAAAGATTTGTGAGCCAACTTTTACGCCAAACAGACCATTTTCAGCTATTCCTGTTCACCACCGACCCTGCGATGGTCAGGAAGGCAATATCGGCCGGGGTGGACGGCATTATCGTAGACTGGGAAAACCAGGGTAAAAAACTCCGGCAGGAAAACTTCGACACGCAGATCAACTATGATACTTACGACGACCTCTGCCGGGTGAGGGAAGTAACGCCGTCGGGCAGGCTGATATGCAGGATCAACGGCTTTTCGGAAGAGCATACACCCGTGGAAGTGGATATGGCCCTGCGCGCGGGCGCCGACGAGATTTTCCTTCCCATGGTCCGCAATATCCGCGAAGCACGCCAAACCTGCGACATGATCGCCGGCCGCACCGGTTTCAGCATCCTCATCGAAACCGCCTCCGCCCTCGAATGCATGAATGAACTCAGCAGCCTGCCGCTTCGCCGCGCCTACGTAGGCCTGAACGACCTGCATATCCAGCAAAACAGCAAAAACATTTTTGTGCCGCTCATGAATGATACCGTCGCGAACATCCGGCGGAATTTCCAGATTCCCCTCGGTGCGGGCGGCGTTACCTATCCGCCCAGCGGCATGCCCATTGCCAGCCAATACCTGATTAATGAGTACGCGCGACTCGGCATCGATTTCAGTTTCCTCAGGCGCACATTCATCAGGGACCATGCCCTGCATTCGATGGAACACATGGTGCAGCAAATCCGCCAATCCTACCAAATAGCAGCCAGCCGGTCCGGCGAAGAGGTTGCCGCAGACTTCCAGAAGTTCCGGCAGCTCGTGGACAGCTGGACGACCAATCCCGCGTACATATGATCCTTTTGATGTACGAGCCCATCGAGGCACATTTGGAACGACTGAAACAAATCGCGACGGGGCATGACATTGTGATCGCACATTCGGAAGAAGAGGCGAAAGCGCTGATTACGGACGCGGAAATCGTGTTAGGCAACCGGTATTTCATCCAAAGCCTGCCATTCGCCCGCCAACTTCGGTGGATGCAATCCAATTCCGTAGGCGTAGACATCATCCTCACCGAAAAACAGCGACTGATTGATCAAAACATCACATTAACCTGCTCCCGGGGCATATACGACGCCGAACTTGCAGAGCACACCATCACCCTTTTACTCACACTTTTCCGCCAAATACACCGGCTGAGGGATGAGCAACACGACACCCGCTGGCAGCGCCACCGGCTGCGCACACTCCACGGAAGCCGCTGCCTGATCCTCGGCTGGGGCAGTCTCGGAAAAGAGATAGCGCGGCTCGCTTCGGCAATGGGTGCGCAGGTTTCGGCCGTGCGGAACCAGCCGGATGACTCGCAAGACGATTCCATACACGTGTTTGGCAGCAAAACATGGCAACGCGCGCTCGCCGAAACCGACGCATTGATCATTTGCCTTCCCAAAACTGCCGACACCCACCATTTCGTAAACAAATCCGTCCTCGAACAGCTTCCAGCGTCCGCATTTGTCGTCAACATCGGCCGCGGCGGCACGCTCGACGACGATGCGTTGTGGGAAATGGTGCATGCGGGACGCCTGGCAGGTGCCGCGCTCGACGTGTTCGAACAGGAGCCGCTTCCTGCAACCCATCCGATCTGGCGGGAGCCGAATATCATGGTCAGCCCGCACGTAGGCCGGAGTCTCGAAGGCCCGGTTTACAAATGGCAGCCCCTTTTTGAGCAAAATCTCGCGAGATATCTCCGCGGAGAACCGCTGTTGAATGTCGTTAATTATGATAAAGGTTATTAATGCTCAGCATCGTCGTTCCCGTATATAAAAGCGCCTCCACACTCGAAGCACTTCACGAGCGCATCAGCCAAATGGCGGCAAATATGCCCTGCGAGGTGGTGTATGTCAATGACGCCTCTCCCGACCATTCGCTTTCAATCCTGCGGTCGCTGCCGCCTGCCGTGCCCTTCCATATCGTAAACCTGAAAACCAATGCCGGGCAGAGCGCCGCGCTGATTGCAGGCATGGCGTTCGCACGTGGGGAAATGATCGCCACGATGGATGCCGATTTGCAGGACGAGCCCGAAAACCTTTCCCTGCTCATGAGCGCCATGCGACCGGATACCGATGTTGTTTTTGCCCAACGGCAGGGGCAATACGAATCGCCGGGCAGGCTCTTCACCTCATTTCTCTTCAAAGGAATGGTCCATTTGGTATCGCGCAGGCGCATTCCGATGAACGCCGGGCTTTTTATGGTAATCCGGCGGGAGGCTGCATCGCGGTTTCTTCCCTATCTGAGCCGGCAGCCCTACCTCATCGGCCTCATCGCAAAAACCGGCCTGCGATGCGCCAGCGTGGGTGTGGAACGCCCGAGAAATGCGCAGCAGGAGACTTCCTATACGTTCCGAAAACGGATGCGTGTTGCGGCGAGTTTTTTCAGGACCATGCGGCTGGATCATTCCCAGGCGGAAGAATCGGCCCGGGAATGGCTTAATTCACATCTTTTGGCAGATCATTCCTATATTGCCGAAAAACAATAAACAACAGGCTGAATTCCGGCATTCACGTAGCATTAATTGCCTCAAAGCCATTACCGCAGGTTATACCACTGATTATCAAGCGGTACCCGGACGATATTTTTCACAAAATCGCAAGCGGCACACGGAGGGGGGAATTTTATGATATGAAAAATCTCTCCTATTCACCTTTTATTGTAATTTTGACTGAAATCTGAATTTCGACTAAGAACAAAAAATACCTTAACAAGCGATATGGCAGAAGTAATTCGTATGCCCAAAATGAGCGACACCATGGAAGAAGGTGTTATCGCGGAATGGCACAAAAAAGTAGGCGATAAAATTAAATCCGGTGAAGTGATTGCTGAGGTGGAAACCGACAAGGCGACTATGGACCTGGAATCTTACTGGGACGGTACCCTTCTTTACATCGGCGTGAAAAAAGGCGATGCAGTACCTATCGACGGTATCATGGCGATCGTAGGCAACGAAGGCGAAGACTACCAGTCGCTGCTCGACGGTGCCAGCAATGGCAACGGCGCTGCTACCGCACCTGCCAAAGAAGAGTCGGCACCCGCTCCTAAGGAAGAAGCTCCCGCTGTGGAAACCATTGACGCACAAAGCGCGCCGGCAGCGAAACCTGCACCCGCTCCTGCATCTACCGAGAAAATTAATGCTGCGGTAGTGCGTATGCCGAAAATGAGCGATACCATGGAAGAAGGTACGCTGGTTTCATGGCAGAAAAAAGTAGGTGATAAAGTAAAATCAGGCGATATCCTGGCCGAAGTCGAAACCGACAAGGCTACGATGGAGCTCGAAGCATACGAGGACGGCACATTGCTTTTCGTAGGCATTAAAGAAGGCGAAGCAGTTCCTGTGGACGCGATCATCGCCGTAATCGGTGAAGAAGGTGCGAATGTAGAAGCATTGCTGGCCCGCGAAAACGGCGAAGCGCCTGCGGAAGCGGAAGCAGCTCCGGCACAAGCAGCCACTTCGGCACCGACTGTAAATGGCTCCGATAAAGCCGTTTCAGTAGCTGACTCCGGTGACCGTGTGAAAGCATCGCCCCTGGCGAAACGCCTGGCCGACGAAAAAGGCATTAACCTGAGCGAAGTGTCAGGAAGCGGCGACAACGGACGCATCGTAAAACGCGATGTTGACGAATTTAAGCCTGCCGCACAGGCATCGGCTCCTGCTGCTGCCCCCGCACAAACTGCTCCGGCTGCCAAAGCCGAGGCTGCTCCCGCTGCGGCTGCCCCTGCATCAGGCGACTTTACCGATACGCCAATCTCGCAAATGCGTAAAACCATTGCACGCCGCCTGAGCGAAAGCTTGTTCACTGCGCCTCACTTCTACGTGACCATGGAAATCAACATGGACAAGGCAATGGCACTCCGCCCGCAGCTGAACGAAGTGGCTACCGCGAAGATCTCATTCAACGACATGGTGATCAAAGCATGCGCCGTGGCATTGAAAAAACATCCTGCCGTAAACTCCGCGTGGCTGGGTGACAAAATCCGGAAATACAATTATGTCAACATCGGTGTAGCCGTGGCAGTGGACGAAGGTTTGCTCGTGCCGGTAATCCGCGAGGCTGACAAGAAAACGCTTTCTGCCATTTCAGGCGAAGTAAAAGACCTGGCCGGCAAAGCGAAAGATAAAAAACTGCAACCGAAAGACTGGGAAGGCAACACATTCTCGGTGTCGAACCTCGGAATGTTCGGTGTAGACGAATTTACAGCGATCATCAACCCGCCGGATTCCTGTATCCTGGCGATCGGTGCGATCAAGAAAGTGGCTGCTTTCAAGGAAGATGGAACGGTTTACCCGACCAACATCATGAAAGTGACGCTTTCCGCCGACCACCGCGTGGTAGATGGCGCAACTGCTGCCCAGTTCCTTTTGACAGTGAAAAAACTGTTGGAAGAGCCAATGAGCATGCTGGTTTAAGTAAAAAACAAATGCATGAAAAAGTGTCAGGCCCGCAAGGTCTGGCACTTTTGTTTTCTGAGGGATTTTGTTTCAAACGCGACTAACATTTGCATTAAAATATCAATATGGAGAAGATACACGCTACTACCGTCCTGGGAGTACTTCACAACGGAACTGTCGCATTGGGCGCGGACGGTCAGGCTACAATGGGCAATACAGTTGCCAAGAGTAATGTTAAAAAGATCCGCACGTTGCAAGGCGGCAAAATCCTCGTAGGATTCGCAGGCTCCACGGCCGACGCATTCACTTTACTGGATCGTTTTGAAGAAAAACTGAATGGATACGGCGGCAATATGAAACGCGCCGCCATCGAACTCGCCAAAGACTGGCGCACCGACCGCTACCTGCGTAAGCTGGAAGCGATGATGATCACGGCCAACAAGGATGAAATCCTCGTCATTTCGGGCACTGGTGATGTATTGGAACCTGAAAATGGCATTGCCTCCATCGGCTCGGGCGGAAATTTTGCATTATCGGCAGCGCAGGCATTGAAAAAGCATGCTACGCATCTTTCGGCAGAGGAGATGGTGCGGGAAGGGCTGACCATTGCGGCAGATCTTTGCATTTATACCAATCATAACCTGGTGATCGAGAAAGTCGTTCAGTAGTTCATTTTTGTTGTTGTTACATGCCTACGGCATTTCCATTCGATCCGTACACAAACTCTTTGCTACCAATGTTACGTGCCTGACGGCACTTGTTCTCCCATATGAAAAGTCGCGTTAGCGACGTAATATTGGTAGCAAACGGGGCAGTGCGGGTTCAATGTGAATCCCGTCAGGGATGTAACAACAATTACAGTCCCTCACAACTCCGCCATCAGCGTCGTCAGCTTCACCAGCGAATCGGAGATCACGCGGTTGCTCCCCGGCACGTATTTGTGTGCAATGATTGTAAAACTCAGCAACGCACCCGATTTCGCATTCATATACCCCGCAAATGTCCGCGTGCCTTCAAATGTTACGTGCCTGACGGCACTAGTTCTCCCATATGAAAAGTCGCGTTAGCGACGTAATATTGGTAGCAAACGGTGCAATGCGGGTTCAATGTGAATCCCGTCAGGGATGTAACAACAATTTCAATCCGTCACATTTCCGCCATCAGCGTCACCAGCTTCACCAGCGAATCAGAAATCACGCGGTTGCTCCCCGGCACGTATTTGTGTGCAATGATTGTAAAACTCAGCAACGCACCCGATTTCGCATTCATATACCCCGCAAATGTCCGCGTACCTTCAAATGTTACATGCCTCACGGCATTTGTTCTCCCATATGAAAAGTCGCGTTAGCGACGTAATATTGGTAGCAAACGGGGCAACGCGGGTTCAATGTGAATCCCGTGAGGGATGTAACAACAACTACAGTCCCTCACAACTCCGCCATCAGCGTCATCAGCTTCACCAGCGAATCGGAAATCACGCGGTTACTCCCCGGCACGTATTTGTGCGCGATAATCGTAAAACTCAGCAAGGCGCCCGATTTCGCATTCACATACCCCGCAAATGCCCGCGTGCCTTCAATGGAACCGCTCTTTGCGTGCATGTTACCTGCGGCACGCGAGCCTTTTCCAAGGTTTCGCACCGTTCCGTTTTGCCCGAGAATGGCGATGCTTTGGTAAAAATCTTTGAAACTGACATCCTTGTTTGCCAGGTTCAGAATGTCTGTCAGGCTGCTTGCTGTGATCGAGCCGGAGGGTGACAGGCCGCTGCCGTCTTTGATATAAAAACCCCTCAGATCCGCTCCCCTGCCCGACCAATAGCCCGTAATGGCCGTGGCCGCATCGTCGAACCCCGAACTGCCCGAAAGCCGCTTGCCCGATTGTTTGAAAAAGGCATCCGCAAACAGGTTTATGCTCCAAAAGTTGGTCTGCTGGCATAATTCGCGTAATGGCGGGGATTTGTATTCGTCTATTATTCTTTTCGGATTCTGAGTAGTGCTTGCCGCATTGCCCGATGGCTGCGCGGCTTCCGCTACTACTACTCCATTGCCCGACAAGGCGTTTTTCAATGCATATGCCGCATACCACGCCGGGTCGGGGATGGAGCCTTTGACGGTGAAAGTCGCATTTCCCGCCGGTACTGTGCCCGTCAGCACCACATTATTGCCCAGCGGACTACTGTAAATGACCGTTTTATCGCCCGAACCGCGCTCGCCGGTGGTTACCTGGTTGGTGAATGATAGATAGGGAATCGCCGGATCGGTACCGAGTACGCTTGTGGGGTCGCCGACATCCCCGCCCGGCTTGAACTTTACGCGATAGAGATTCTCATTAAAATTCAGTCCCTGTACGCCTGCGCCGTAATAGTTGCCCATATCGCCCCAGATCCACGTGCTGGCCACGGCCTCTTTATCGAAAAACGATGCGTCGGCAAGCACTTTGCCTTTAATATACCTGATTCCCGCGCGCTTCACGGCGGCCACCCAGCGGGTGATGATTTCCTGGGCCGTCGGATAGCCTTTGAACCGGTCGCTGCCCAGGGATGGATCGCCGGTTCCGTGAATGTAGAGGTTACCCGCGAGCGTGTCGCCGCGAATGATGCCGTCGTGTTCGAGGAATGTTTGGAATTTGAAATCACCGCCAAACAGCGCAAGGACGGTGGCTGTGGAAACGAGTTTCAGGGTGGACGCCGAGGGAAGCGAACGCTCGTGGTTGAGTGAAAATACATTCTTATTCTCCTTTACGGCCTTAATACTCACCGCCAGTGAGCCGCTTCGCATGAATTCGCTGTTTTGTAATTCGAGGACGGCGTCGGAAAAACGGACCAGACCGGCGCTGTCGATCACCTGCGCCTGTGCTGCGCGAATTCCTAAGAAAATGCAAAACAATAGAAGGGTCGTTCTCATCATATTAAATATTCGCCGGACACAAAATTTGTGCCGCTTTGTCTAATCTAGTAACTAATGTCCGTATCTCAGGCTGATTTTTGGTACTTTTGTAAGATATTAGACGAACGGTTAGTAGTTTACAAAGAAATGATACAATAGTGATATTGATTTTTCCATCAGGCGAAAAATATCAATATAGCTTTCACCCCATACTATTTATATGAAATTGACATTTTGGGGGGCAACGCAGCAGGTCACGGGTAGTATGTTCCTCCTCGAATCGGACGACTACCGCATCCTGATCGATTGCGGCTCCGATTTTGATCTCGATGAGATCGGCAAAAAAACCAGGTACGAACAGCAGAAGAGCGTTTTTCCGTTTGAACCGAGCCTGATCAACACTGTACTGCTCACACACGCCCACATTGACCATTCCGGCAACATCCCGAACCTCTACAAGGAAGGTTTCGAAGGCCGGGTGGTATGCACCGAGCCTACCATGGCCCTCACGTCGCTTTTGCTGAAAGACGCGGCCAACCTGCATCAGAAAAGGCTCAATTCGCGGATCAATTCCAAAAAACGGAGCGGCAAGAAGAAACGCGAGGTGCCGATGGATTACTATGTCGAAAAACATGTGATCGAGGCGTTGGACAACTTTGTGCCCGTCGCATTCGGACAGCGCTACCGCATTGCCGATAATGTGACCGTCACCTATTACGCCGCCGGCCACTTGCTTGGCGCGGCGCATATTGTGCTGGAAGTGTATGAAAACGGGGAGAAAAAACGGCTGTGCTTTTCGGGCGACATCGGGCGCAAAAACTATCCGCTGCTGATCGATCCCCAGGAAGTGCCGCAGGTGGACTATCTGATCTGCGAATCGACGTACGGTAACCGCCTGCACGAAGACCAGCGCGGGCCGGTAGAAACGCTTGCCGACGTGATCAAGCGCACTTGCATCGACATTCCGGGCAGGCTCATCATTCCCTCGTTCTCCGTAGGACGCACGCAGGCATTGCTCTACACGCTCAACCAGCTCTATCTCGACCGCTCATTCCCGTTCATTAAAGTGTTCTCGGACAGCCCTTTGGCACATAGCAGCACGAAGGTTTATCAGAAACATGCGAGAATGCTGAACAAGGAAGCGCGGGAGTTCAAGGAGGACAATGATATGCTTTTTGATTTCGAAAACCTTATCTACCTCGAAAGCTCCGACGCGAGCCGGGCGGTATCGAACTACAACGAGCCGTGCATCATCATCTCGTCGTCGGGCATGGTGCAGGGAGGACGCGTGGAGGCGCACGTGGAGGCGAATATCGGCAATCCGTATGCGACCATTCTGATGATCGGTTACGCCTCGGAAGGTACGCTCGGATGGCGGCTTTTGAACGGGCAGGACACAATCTCGATTCGCGGAAAGCAGCACCCGGTCTTGGCTAATGTTGAAAAAATTGACGTATTTAGCGGCCACGGAGACCAAAACGACTTAATCAATTTTGTAAAAATGCAGGATCCGGAAAAACTGAAAGGCATTTTCCTCGTCCACGGAGAGCAGCAAAGCATGGCTGAATTCCAAAGTAAAATTCAAGAAATCGGCTATCATTCGGTGGAAACGCCGTTAAGAGGCACTACCTACGAACTCTGACCGCCTCTGATTTCGCCCCACTAATCATCAGAACCTGAATTATGAGAACATACCTGGATTTTGAAAAGCCTATGGCCGAGCTCGAACGAAAGCTCGAAGAAATGAAAACATTGGCGAATGAAAACAATGTGGATTTTTCGGACGCCATTGCGTTGCTGGAAGGCAACATCACCAACCTTCGAAAAGAAATATTTGAAAACCTCACGCGCTGGCAGCGTGTGCAGCTTTCCCGTCACCCGGACCGCCCTTACACGCTCGACTACATCGAGCTGATCTGCGACGAGTTCATTGAACTGCACGGCGACCGCCAGGTGCGCGATGATCCGGCTATTATCGGTGGCCTGGTGAATGTCGGCGGACAGTCGTTCATGCTCATTGGCCAGCAAAAAGGCCGCAACACCAAGCAGCGCCAGCACCGGAACTTCGGTATGCCCAACCCCGAAGGTTACCGCAAGGCATTGCGCCTGATGAAGCTCGCCGAGAAGTTTAACAAGCCGATCGTGACGCTGATCGACACGCCGGGGGCATTCCCGGGCATGGAAGCGGAAGAACGCGGCCAGGGCGAGGCAATCGCTCGTAACCTGAAAGAAATGTTTATGCTGAAAGTGCCCGTGATCTGTATCGTGATCGGCGAAGGCGCTTCCGGTGGTGCATTGGGAATCGCGATCGGCGACCGCGTGCTGATGCTCGAAAACACCTGGTATTCTGTAATTTCCCCTGAGAACTGCTCGGCGATCCTCTGGAGAAGCTGGGATTTCAAGGAGCAGGCTGCCGAAGCGATGAAAATCACCGCCAAGGATATGACCAATTACAAACTCGTGGACGGCATTATCTCCGAACCGCTCGGCGGTGCCCACCTCGACCACAAATGGATGGCCGACGAGCTGAAAAGGGTAATCCTCGAAAACATCGCCGAACTGTCGTCGATTGAAGACCAAGACCGCATTGATCAGCGGATCGAGAAGTTCTGCTCAATGGGCGTGGTAGTTGAAGCATAACCGTATCCATGAAAAACGACCAGATCAAGAATATCATTTTCGACCTCGGCGACGTCATTCTCAACATTGACGTGCCCATTGCTTCCAAGTCTTTCGCCGACCTGAGCGGACGCGAGCAGGCCGAAATACTCACTATTTTCAAGGAAAGCGAGATTTTCCGCCAGTTTGAAACCGGGACGATGGACGAACCCTCATTCCGGAACTATGTGCGTGAAATCCTGAAATTCCCCGATCTGTCGGACGAAGCCATCGATACCGCCTGGAACAGTCTGCTGCTCGACCTCCCGCCCGAGCGCGTGGAGCTGCTCAAAAAGCTGGCGACCAAATACCGGCTGTTCCTGCTCAGCAACACCAGTTCGATCCACATTACGCAGGTCAACAAAATACTGAAAGCCTCCACGGGCGTGGAAAGGCTGGAAGACCTGTTCGAAATTGTTTTTCTTTCCTACGAAATGGGCCTCATGAAGCCCGACACCCGTATTTACCAGCAAGTGCTCGACAAAGCCGGCCTGAAAGCGGAAGAAACGCTTTTCCTCGACGACAATGCGGACAATATCCGCGGCGCGGCGCAGCTCGGGATCGAAACTATTCACGTCCAAAAGCCGGTCACTATTCTGGAATACCTCCAAGACTATGCAGTCTAACACACGAACCCACATTATCCAAGCAGCATTATTCATCATCACCATCATCACCACCACGATGGCCGGTGCCGAATGGATGTTCGGGAACATATTCGGGTTTGTATACGACATGATTTTCTTCCTCATCGGCCAGCCCGACGGCAAGGAAATCCCTATGCCGAACAAGCCGATGGGCTGGGCGGAATTTGTGCAGGGTTTCCATTTTTCGATCCCCTTCCTGCTGATCCTAACCATCCACGAATTCGGGCATTACTTTGTGGCGAAGGCGCATAAGGTGAAGGTAACACTGCCTTTTTACATTCCGTTGTGGTTTGGTATTTCGCAGAGCATCGGTACGCTCGGCGCATTTATCCGCATCAAGGAAGTGGTTAAATCGCGGGTTAAATTCTTCGATATCGGCATCGCGGGGCCGCTGGCAGGATTTATTGCAGCGCTGGTCGTGCTTTGGTACGGCTTCACACATTTGCCGCCGCCAGATTATATTTTCAAAATCCACCCCGAATACGAGCGCTTCGGACTGAATTATCCGCAATTCGCCTACGAAAATCCGGCTGGTAACCTCATGCTTGGGGACAATATCCTGTTCTGGTTTTTCAAAAACTACGTGGCCGACCCCGCCCGCCTGCCGCATGCGTACGAGCTCATTCATTATCCGTACATTTTTGCGGGTTACCTGGCATTGTTTTTCACCTCGCTGAACCTCATTCCCATCGGCCAGCTTGATGGCGGGCACATTCTTTACGGGATGATCGGCAAAAAGCGGTTTAACATCGTAGCACCGGTATTATTCGGCATTTTCGCTTTCTATGCAGGTTTGGGCGTTTTCCGCACCGAATCCTTCGCGACCGGTAACGACGCCGTGTTTTATGAGCGACTGCTTTATCTGGCCATTTACATTTATTTCCTTTATATCTGTTTCAAACGCGCGTTCGACAATCCGTCCACGGCACTCATGACCAGCCTGCTGATCGTCGTGGGACAGTTTGCCGTCTGCTACTTCCGCCCGGATTGGGACGGGTCTGTAAATCTGCTGCCGTTCGTGCTGATACTGGGCCGTTTCCTCGGCATTCGCCACCCCGATACGGAAGACAATACTCCGCTTGACACACCGCGAATGATCCTTGGCGTGGTGGCGCTGGTCATCTTCGTGATTTCGTTCAGCCCCACGCCGTTTATTATCATCGAGTAGCAGGAGAACCACCCCGCGATCCCCTTTTGTAGCTTTGCGAAAGGAATATGGCTATCACAATTTCCCGCAGGCAACTCCTGGCTGCATTCGTTGCGGCTCCGCTGGCGGCACGCGTCAACGCCGAAGCGCCTTATACCTACACCGTTACGGGCAAAATCCCTGTGAGCGAATTGGGCGCCTCGCTGATTCACGAGCACGTCCTCGTCGATTTTATCGGTGCAGCCAAAATCTCCCCGGATCGGTGGAAGCATGAGGAAGTCATTCAAAAAGTGCTGCCCTATTTGCAGGAAATCAAATCCCGCGGCATTCGGACGCTCGTGGAATGCACGCCTGCATTTATTGGCCGCGATGTGGCGCTGCTGAAAAAGCTCTCGCAGCGTTCAGGCCTGAAAATGCTTACGAATACGGGCTATTACGGCGCTTCCGATAACAAGTATTTGCCTGAATGGGCATTCTCCGAAACCGCCGAGCAACTCGCCGGCCGCTGGATCGCCGAGTTTGAAAAAGGCATCGACGGCACCGGCATTCGTCCGGGATTTCTCAAAACCGGCGTCAACAGCGGCAAATTGTCGGAACTGCACCAGAAGCTCATCCGCGCGGCGGCATTAACCCACCTGAAAACCGGGCTCACCATTTGCTCGCATACGGGTCCTGCATTGCCCGCGCGTGAAGAAATTGAAATTCTGAAACAGTCGGGCGTGCATGCTTCCGCATTCCTGTGGGTACATGCCAGCGGCACCGCCGATGAAATGGAGGATGTAGGAAAAAGCGGCTGCTGGATCAGCCTGGACGGTGTGGATACCGATAATATCGAACGGCACGTCGAATTGCTCCGCTTCTTGAAATCCAAAAACCGGCTCGGGCAGGTGCTCATCTCCCACGATGCCGGCTGGTACCGCCCCGGAGAGCCCGATGGCGGCGAATTCCGCGGGTACACCACCATTTCCGACCAGCTGATCCCCGCATTGAAAACCGCCGGTTTCACCGATGCCGATTTGCACACATTAATGACCGCCAACCCCGCAAAGGCATTTGCGATCCGCGTCCGCAAGGCGTGAACCTACGACGTTTCGATGCGAAACTCCGTCCAGCCGTCGGCGCGGGTTTCTAATGCAAAGCCAAACCCGTGATTACCGAGTATTTCGCGCGTCAGTGTGAGGCCGATTCCCTGGCCGTCGCGTTTGGTGCTGAAAAATGGGTTGAATAGCTTTGTACTCACCTCCGGATCGATCGGCTTGCCGTTATTCCGGATCACCAGGCGGTCGGAGGCGATATAAATGCGTACTTCCTGCCCGCTCTCGCAAGCTTCCACCGCATTCTTGATCACGTTGATCAAAACCTGCTCCATCTGGCCTTTGTCTACATTCCAAAATACGTTTTCATCCAAATCGCTTTGCACCAGCACGTTCCGTACCGAGGCCGCATTTTGCATAAAAACGGCTACGTCGCGCGTCAATGCGCCCATGTCCGTCCGCTCGGGCACGGGAGCTGGCAGGCGCACCACGTCCGCGAAATTGCGCATGAAGCGCGTGAGGCGCTGGTTGCGTTCTGAGACTACACTCAATGCGTCTTTGATATCCCGGTAATCGGTATCAGGAAGCAAATGCGTGGTCGTCTGCAAAATGGAATCGGTGGCGCCGAGGGTATTGTTCACTTCATGCGCCATCATCCGGATAACCTTGCCATAAGCATTCTTTTCCGATTCGAGGATCTCGTTCGTCAGCTCCTCGATCATGAGGAACGACCGGCGGAAGCCACGGTCCATAAAATGCGAACGCTGCGCTTTGAAAGTAGCGATCCCGTTCGTTTTAATGAGCCTCGATTCACCATCGAGAATGCCCGCCAGCTCGCTCAGCAGGGCCAGGTCCGTTTCGTCCAGCTTTTTGCCGGCCAGCTCCCTCCCGCCCTGCTCAAACTGGCTTTTGCCTTTGCTGTTGAGCGATTCGATGCGGTCGTCGTAGTCGAGGATAATGATCGAAATAGGTGAGGCTTCGATGAGTTTTTCCAAAAAGAAATGCTGCTCGTTGAGCCTGATCCGCTCCTCGCGCAGCTGGTCGATCATCAGGTTATAAACCTCGATGAGAATATCCACCTCTCCTTTGCCCGTCGGGACGAATTTGATGGAAAAGTCTTTGTCCTTAATGGCTTCGATCCCGGACTTCACAAATTGGATAGGTTGCATAAAATTGTTGTAAAGAACGATGGAAGCGCCCGCGGACAGCAACAAAAACACCTCCGACGCGATGAACAATGCCTTATTCTCAAAAAGCAGCTTGTAAACCAGCAGGATCAGCACCAGGTGCAGGATGGCGATATAGGCAATGTATTTCGATTTCGTAGATATTCTCATGCTTCCTCCGAATCAAAGGATATCCCGAATTTTTCCAGTCGCCGGTACAATGCAAACCTTGTGATCCCGAGCGACCGTGCCACTTTACTCACCTTGTTCTGATGGTACTGCATGGCCCGCACGATCATCTGAAACTCCATTTCTTCGAGCGTAATGCTGCCTACTTCGGGAACGGCCTTATGCGGCGCGGTAGCGGTGCCTGCATTCAGGTTGCGCTGGAAATCGTCGATATCAAGCACGTTGTTTGTCGCGAGCAGCACCGTTCGTTCCACCAGGTTTTTGAGCTGGCGGATGTTGCCTTGCAGCGGAAGTGTTTTGAGCCATTTCAAAGCGGCCTTACTGATTGTCAGATCGGGACGGTTATAAATGGTTTTGAGATTATCCGCAAAAAACGCCGATAAAAGCGGAATGTCATCCGGTCGCTCACGCAATGCCGGCAACTTCACGGTAATGAGGTTAATGCGGTAATATAAATCCTCGCGGAACGTGCCCTGGGCCACCATTTCTTCCAGGTTGCGGTTGGTGGCGCAAATTACCCGCACGTCCACCGTACGGCTTTTGCTGCTTCCCAGCGGCTCGAAAGTGCGCTCCTGCAACACCCGCAGCAGCTTCACCTGACTCGACAAATCGAGCTCGCCGATCTCATCCAGAAAGATCGTGCCCCGGTGCGCCATCTCGAACCGGCCCGTTCGATCGCTCTTCGCATCCGTAAATGCGCCGCGCACATGCCCGAACAGCTCGCTTTCAAACAATGTCGACGAAATACCACCCAGGTTCACCTTCACAAACGGCCGCAGCTTCCGGCGGCTGTTGGAATGGATCGCTTCGGCGATCAGCTCCTTCCCCGTGCCGCTCTCGCCCGTAATCAGCACCGGCGCGTCGGTAGAAGCCACCCGGCCGATGGTTTCAAGGATATCGAGCAATTTGGCGTCCTCGCCGACGATATTTTCAAAATGATATTGCTGGTCCAGCTTGCGGCGGCTCCCTGCTTGCGGCACGGGTTTAGCCAGGTTCAGCGTCGTGCGAATGGATTGGATCAGGTAATCGTTCTGCCAGGGTTTTGTTACAAAATCCGCGGCCCCTTCCTTCATCCCGCGCACGGCGAGGTCGATGGTCCCCCAGCCAGTGATCAAAATCACAGGAATGGCGGCATTGTGCCTCTTAATGCGTTGCAAAAGATGCATCCCCTCCTTCCCCGACGTCTCTATCGAAAAATTAAGGTCGAGCAAAATCAGCTCGGGCGTCACGGCCTGCAATATTTCAAAAGTTTCCTCCGGCGACCCAGCCCCCCGCACATCAAATCCCTCCTTCTTCAAAAGAAGCACAAGAGAAGTGCGAATGGCAAGGTCGTCGTCTACGATTAGGAGCATTGGGAGCGGGAAAATTGAATGATTGAATGATTGAATGATCGGATGATTGAATTTTGAATGAGTGAATGAGTGAATGAGTGAATGTGCCGTCGTGGAACGGAGAATGAGTGAATGTGCCTCCGTCGAACGGAAAATCAGTGAATTTTGAATGAGCCGCCGTGGAACAGGGAATGACTGAGTAAATAAAACCAGGTTCCTGACGATTTCATGACCATTTCTGACCCGCTGACGAAATTATTCAGTCATTCAATCATTCAGTCATTCAATCATTCAAAATTCACTCATTCACTCATTCACTCATTCCCCGTTCCACGGCGGCTCATTCTTCATGCAGCGCCACCGCCGGGTGGATCGTGGCGGCTTGCCTGCTTGGGAACCATGCGCATAGGGTTACGATCATGTAAATAACGGCAACAGCGGCCACGATCGCAATGAAGTAGGTTTCCTTATCGAGGTCAAAGACGTTCATGAGCGGGAATTGGACGGCAAAAATAAGGCCGATCACGAGGCTGAAGGTGGCCAGCACCCATATTTCGCCGAGGAATTGCCCGGTAACCCGCGCTTCCGTCGCTCCCATCGCCCTCCGCAAACCGATCTCGCCTTTCCGCTTGGCGATATTCAGATTGAGCACACCAAAAAGGCCTAGCGCCACATTTGTCAACAAAAATCCACTGATAATCAAGAATATCAACACCGGAACGAGGGTCAGGTTTTCCCGGTTTTTGCGAGAATCTTTGAGATACCCCACTTCAACACCCCAGCCGGGCAGCATCATCGCGATGTCTTTCACGAGCCGCGCTTCGAAGTTGGCGTCCGTACCGGGCCGGGTTTTGATGAGGATGTTGGAATTGAAGCGGTCGTCCGGGCGGAGCATGTAGAATAATCCCGGGTTGTCGGACATGTACACACCCTTGGCTTTGAATTTGTCTACTATGCCGACAATTTTGCCGGAAGTCTTGTCATCGAGCTTCACAATTTTGTTTAGTCCCGACTCATTTTGAAACAGCTTTTCCTCCATTTGCTGGTTGATTACGAGCGGAACGAACTTCCCAGCCAAGTCAGCGTCGTTATACCAGCGCCCTTTTTTCAGTGGCAAGTCGAGTACTTTCGCCAGCTCGCCGTCGGTATAGTAAAAATCACCTCCTACATCAACTTTGTTGTAAGTGACTGAGTTGCCAATCTGGTTGGCCGAAAAGGGTGTGTTACTGCTCATCCTGCTCGCGTAAATAGCTTCCGGATAAGAGCGCACGCGCTGCATGGTGCGTTGGAGTTTTTCAGCCAGTGCAGTTGTGTCCTGGTTGCTGGACACTTCCAGGTTCCATACCTGTTCATACTGAAAACCGATAGGTTGCAGGTAGTTGCGCAGGTTATAGACAATGAGCGTGAGTACGCCGAACAATACCATAAAGGCGGCCCACACCTCGATGATCAGAAGTGAATGCGAGGCTTTCTTATTCCATATTAGTTTAAAAAGGTGTCGTAGCATGGCTATTCGAAGTTAAAATGAGAGAATGGCATCACGCTTTCAGCGCTTCGGCGATCTTCAACCGCGACATTCTGAATGCCGGCAGGACGCCCGAGAGCAAGCCAAAAACAAGGCACAAGAGCAGACTGATGGCAAACACAGGCAGGTTGATTGTCAGATCGGCGTAGGCGATCCAGCCGCTGGAATTGATGAAGTGGATAACAACCCACGTCAGCAGCAATGCAAATGCGCCGCCGATAAATGTAATGAATACGTTTTCTATGATAAACTGCCATAAAAGCGCTTTCGAAGGCGCTCCGAATGCCTTTCTCACACCAATCTCCGAAGCTCGTTCGAGAATGCGGCTCACGTTTACATTCACCAGGTTTACAGCGGGCAGCCCCATGATCATGAGGAGCACCAGGCCCACGATTGTGTACACCATCACGCGGTCTTTGTCACTTCTGACGAACATGTTCAGGAAATGGTCGAAATAAGTGTCTGCCTTTACCACCAGCACATTGAACCGGTTGTTTTCCGAATATTCGGCTTTGGGAATTCGGGCGACGTACTGATCAAATTCTGCCTGCACAGCCTCCCGGTCCGAGGCTTTTTCCGCCAGCACAATGGCTGCGAACCGACCGCGCATTCCCTTGTTTTCATAATTGCTTTTTGGTGAGGTGTAAGGAAAGTATACATCCGAATAGGTGTAAATCCGCGTCGGCGGGCTACCTTTCACTACTCCGATCACCCTGTAACGGATGTTTTCAATGTCGATCGACCTCCCTACCGTCGTAGCCGCGTCACTGCCGAAGTACTGGTCGCGCAGCGCATCCGTGATGACCGCCACATGGTCGGCATTGCGGACATTCGTTTCATCATAGGGCTTGCCTTCGAGAAACTCGAAGTCGGTGACCGACCAGAAATCGACATCCGTATATTTGGTATTCAATTTGATCCGCTTTCCATTCACATAGGCATTAGAAAAGCTGAAATTGCTCATAATCGCCACGCGCTCCGCGGATTTAAGCGACTTCGCATACTTCGTCAGGAAATCGAACGAAGCCGGTCCCGACGACATCGTGGTATTGGCTGAATCAGTTTGGATAATGGACGCAATGTAAAGCGACCGCGAGCGCTTGTTTTCCGGGTAATGCGCCCCAAAAAGGTGATCGAGGAACGAAGTCACCACCATCAGCACCGTAAGGGTAAGCGTAATCCCGAACAGCGTAATGAACGTATAGAAAGGATGCCGCAACAGCACTTTCCAGGCGATTTTGATATAGTTGGTTAGCATGGGTAATGAATTTTGAATGTGTGAATGAGCCGCCGTGGGACGGGGAATGTGTGAATGAGTCAATGACTGAATTTTGAATGAGCGAATGGAGTTGCAATACTTGAAAACATTCACTCATTCACTCATTAACTCATCCACCCATTAACTAACCTGCGTTCCGTCGAACAGCCTGATGAGCCGGTCGGTTTTTTTGGCCATGGCTTCGTCGTGGGTTACCATTACGATCGTCGCGCCGTCGCTATTCAGCTTTTGCAGAATGCCGAGGATCTCGTTGCCCATGGCGCTGTCGAGGTTGCCGGTAGGCTCGTCGGCGAGGATGATTTCGGGATTGCCGACGATTGCCCGGGCAATGGCTACGCGCTGTTTCTGTCCGCCCGAAAGCTGCTTGGGAAAATGCTTCATGCGATTGCTCAATCCGACTTTTTCCAGCGCATTCCGAGCGAGCTCTCGGCGCTGCTTCGCGGATGTATTCCTGTAAAGCAGCGGAATTTCGACGTTATCTACCACTGATAGATCATTGATCAGGTGAAAACTCTGAAAAATAAAACCCAGCTTCCGGTTGCGCAATTCGGCCAGGTGTTTGTCGGTGTAGCGCTCCACCGGCGTGCCGTCGATCTCGATCTGGCCCTTCGATGGCGCGTCCAGCAACCCGATGATGTTGAGCAATGTGCTCTTCCCACAACCCGACGGCCCCATGATCGAAACGAATTCGCCTTTTTTAACATCCAGGTTGATATTGTTCAAAGCGAGCGTCTCGATAGAGCTCGTGCGGTAAACTTTTTCTACGTTTTGTAATTTGATCATGGCAGAAGAAATGAGTGAATGATTGAATGAGTGAATGAGCGAATGAGCCGCCGTGGAACGGGGAATGAGGCGCCGTGGAACGGGCAATGATCCGCCGTGGAACGGGGAATGAGTTGCTGTGGACCGGGAATGATTGCGTTAGTAACTTATTTTTAAACCTTGTTGGAAGTCGTAAAGCGTTAGCAGCCTTAGACTGTAATACGCCTGCCAATAGTCGCGGAGCGCGAGGATGTAGTCGCGGCGGGCGATGTCCTTTTCCTGGGTGGCGATGCCGAGGTCCGTCACGCTCAGGTCGCTGAGGATGAAGCGTTCCTTGGCGATCTGGTAACGGTCGGCGGCGATGCCGTCTGCCACTTCCGTAAGTTTGACTTGCTTTTGCAACATCTGTAAAAGGGTTACCTGGGTGAAAATTTCCTGTTCAAAAGTAAGCTTATCCTGCTCCACCGACTGCTGTGCAAATTCCTGAGCGGCGCGCGCCACCTCGGTTCTTGCCTTATTGCGGCCCCAGGTCAGGATCGGTAATGTCAATTGCAGCTCCACAAACTCGCGGTCCTGCGGGCTTCTGTACACGTCGCGCGGGAGGTTACCCTGGTTGGAAAGGCCGAATGTCGCATTCAGGGTGGCATTCAGGCCATTGTCCTTACGCGCCAGCTGCACATCGCGCTCCGCTTCGAGCAGCCGCCTGCGGAACGCCACCGACGCCGACCGGTTCGCAAACGCCTCGTCGAGGGCCATTTGCGGATCAATGGCAAACTCGCCGGCTTCGGAAGGAATGCCCAGTTCCAGCGCCCGCTCATCGCGCGAGCCCATGTACATTTTCAGCTTCAACGAAGCTACCGCCGCACTTTGCTGGGCCGATGCCAAATCCTTTTGCGCAGTCAGAAGCCCCATTTGCAGCTGCAAAAGGTCGTTTTGAGAAATCTTGCCCAATTCCAGCTTATGTCGTGCGATTTTGAACAGGGTATCATTGTTGCTGCGGTTCTTTTCGGCGATCTGCAAATTCACCTGCGCCACCAGCAATTCGAAATAGAAGCCTGTCGCATCGAGCGCCACCTGTTCCAGCGCCTGAATATACTGCTGGTTGCCTTCCTGGTATTTCAATGGCTGGATTTTCCGGTCCCATTTGAGGGGGTTAAACCGGAACAGCGGCTGCTGGATGCCTATTTCAAACGGAATGCCGTTATAGCGCGTCACATCCCGCTGAAAATCGTCAAAACGCTGCATTTGCTGCTGTACGTACACCGTGCCGCCCGTCATGGCAATGCTCTGACTGAGCGAAAGGTTGAGCATCGAATTGTTATTCGACACCGGCTGGAACGAAACGGTACCATCCGGCTGCACCACTTCGATGTAGGACCGCGTAAAGCCGGGAACCGTCCCGAGCAGGCTCAGTTGCGGTTTGTAATCGGCCAGAAACGAGCGGTACTGCCAGTAGTTGGTCTTTTTTTGCGTAACAGCCTGCTTGGAGGCGATGGACTGCTCCCGGGCCTGCTGCACCACTTCTTCGAGCGTCAGTTTGCGGGTTTGGGCCAAAACGGCCCCCGACCATATCACCAAAATCCAGATAAAAAGCTTTCTCATAGTCATTGAATGGTCAGCTCTTCGAGGTGTTCGTACTCATTCATATTGGTCAAAATGACCTTCTCGCCCGGTTTCAAGCCGCTTTTGATCTCTACATAATCAAAATTGGAAAGGCCCGTTTCGATTTCGCGGCGGCGCGCCATGCCTTTTTCAACGACGTACACGTACTGTTTCCGCTTGCCGGTAAACGTCGGGCCATTGGCCACGCGCAGGGTCCGGGCACTTTTGGTGGTTATTACATACACTTCCACCTTCATATTGGGCCTCAGCGATTCGTTGCGTGCATTATCGAGCTGGATCGTGAACCCGATTACGCCGTCTTTCACAGCCGGTTTCACCTGCGTAATCGTGCCGCGCAAATGCGATTCGTTGATCCGGATGATCGCGCCGAGGCCAGCCTTCACCTGGTCCGCATACACATCCGAACAACTGCCTTCCACCCGGAAACTCCCCAGATCCGCCACTTTGGCAAGCATTTCACCCTCGTTCACCGATGATCCGATGTTTTCGTTCACCCACGTCAGCACGCCCGGGCGATCGGCGATGATGTCCGCCATTTTGAGCTTATGCTGCAATTCCTGCAAGTTTTTGCCCTCGATCTGCACGCCGAGTTCCGTTTCGCGCAGGCTGGCACCCATCGACTCCCGGTTGTATTTCAAGTCGTTTTCCAGCTGTTTCTTTTCCAGTTCCGCGATTTTCAGTGCATTCTCCGCCCGCGTAATGTCCTCAACGGTGCCGCCACCGACTTTCTGCAACCGTTTGGCATCCTCAAAATCCGCTTTCAGTTTATTGATATTCAAAGACTTGATCCTGTCATTAATCTCGGCATCGTACAAATCCTTATTCAGCTTCATACGCAGCTGGTCAACGCCGTTCTTTTTCAGTTCGAGCTGGTCCTCATAGCGGCCAAACTCGATTTCTGTCAACGACTTGTCCAGCTCCACAATCGCCTGTCCGGGCTGCACCCGTGTGCCGGGCGTAAGCAAAATGCGTTTGATGCTCGCGCGGATCGGGCTGGCGAAGATCTGCTCGTAAGCCGGAATGATCTCTCCCGAGGCCGTCAGCGTGTTCTCGACATCGCCGGTCTCGACCGTCCCGGTTCTTACACGTGAACTTTCGAGCGTGCTGGAAAGTGACTTTTTGAAAAAATAAAACAGGGCAGCTAGCCCCAGCACCACCGCCGCGACAGCGAGCCATCGGCGGTTCCTCGTTTGTTGGACATATTCCGGAGCAATTTCCCGATCCATGTGGATTTCAATTGGAGGTTTTCAGTAAAAATTCATGGCTAATACGCCTTCATTTATCCGAAATCCGTGCCAATATTTAATACACTATAAATCAATCACTTAAACCCATTAATAAAAACAAAAAACCGTGCGATAGCGCACGGTTCGTGTGATTTCAAACGGTTTTCTTCCAGTGTTAACTTTCCGTCAGGTTTTAAGTTTTTTCTTTTTCGCCGCGGGAAAGAGGATGTTATTCAGGATCAAACGGTAGCCTGCGGAGTTGGGATGGAGGTTCAGGTCGGTCGGCTCCTCGCCCACGCGGTGCTGGTAATCCTCGGGGTCATGACCGCCGTAGAATGTAAAGAAGCCTTTCCCATGTGTGCTATGAATGTAGCGTGCTTCGTTGGCATTTTTGTTTTCGGCAAGGATGATCACTTCCGGTTTGATCAGCTTGTTTTTAAATGCGGTAGTTTGTCCGAGAAAGCCTTTAATGATTGTTTGGTGGTTTTGCGTCAGCATGCTCGGCACGGGGTCCCATTTCGCCGAAAACTGGAAAAGGGAGAAGAAATCGTTAGACTCGATCATGCCGCGCTCTTCGGGCTGGTTGTCGATATCCGAAAATTCTATCTCGTATTGATAGGGAATCGTCTTGAAATCGCGGAATGCGAAGGAATTGTCGTAGTTCAGCTTTGCATTCGCGGCCGGGTCAGCCGGGGTACCGTCGTACATGGCATCCACAATGTCGACGCCATCCGCCGCAAGCGCGATGTCGAAAGTATCCGTAGCGTTACACATCGCGAACATATAACCGCCGCCCGTCACAAACCCGGCAATTCGTTTGGCAACAGCCAGCTTCATTTGCGGCACGGTATTGAACTGGTATTTGTTGGCGGTTTCTTCCGCTTCCTTTTTCTGCTCTCGGTACCAGGGGTAATCCTTGTATTGGAAGAATTTGCCGAACTGGCCGGTAAAGTCCTCGTGATGCAGGTGCAGCCAGTCGTATTCGGGTAGTTTGTTGTTCAGCACCTCATCGTCGTACACCACATCGTAGGGAATTTCGGCATAGGTAAGCACCAGGGTCACGGCATCGTCCCAGGGAAGTTTGGATTTGGGAGAATACACCGCAATGCGGGGTGCCTTTTGCAGTTTCACGGCGTCCATATTCACATCGGGCGCGGCGATCTGGTTCAATATCTGTCCCGCGGCGGCGTCCGAAATCACTTCGTAACTTACGCCACGTACGGTCATTTCCGATGCAAACTGCTGGTTATAAGCGACCATAAAACTGCCGCCCCGATAGTTGAGGAGCCAGTCCATTTCCATTTCATAATTTTTCAGTATCCAGAAAGATATGCCGTAAGCCTTCAAATGGTTTTTCTGCGACGCGTCCATCGGGATCAGCAGGCGGTTTGCCATCGCATTCAGCGAGCCGATCAAAAAAATGACGAGCGGGATATACAGGCGTATCACTGGTTTGATTCTTTGGAGTTTCATGCGCAGTTTTACATTCAGGTAAACATTAAATATAGTAAAGAAACCGTGACGTTCCGAAATTTACCACAAATCTCGTACCGGTTTCCGACGCTCAAAGTCTGTTCCGACTTCCTTACTAACGACCAAACCCTGTTTCTGGTGCGCCAACCGTCAATGCCATGATTATACGCGAAAATATCGAAGAAGGCCTGCGTTCAATCCAGAGTAACCTGCTGCGGACCGTGCTCACGGCCATGATCATCGCAATCGGTATCACTTCCCTCGTGGGCATTCTCACGGCCATCGACGGCATACAAGGCTCGGTCAACAACAGCTTTGCCGATCTCGGCGCCAACACATTCACCGTCCGCAACCGCGACGATGATGAGTTCCGCAGCGGAGGCCGCCGCAGCAAACAATATCCGCCCGTCACCTACCGCCAGGCCAAAACCTTCGCCGAGAAGTTCAAGGCTTCGTACGACGCCACGGCATCGCTGTCGGCCAACATTGCGGGCGCGGTGCAGGTCAACTACCGCAGCAACAAAACCAACCCGAACAGCAGCGTAGTCGGCTCGGACGATCAGTACCTGGGCATTAACGGCTACAAAATCGACCTGGGCCGGAACCTCGACAAGAATGACCTCGAAAAATCCCTGAATGTTGCAGTACTCGGTCAGGAAATTGCGCGAAAACTTTTTGAACGCGACGATCCGATCAACAAGGAGATCACCTTCATGGGCAGCCGGTACAAGGTGGTGGGCGTGCTGCAAAAAAAGGGGTCGCTCGGCGGCAACAACGATTCCGACCGGCTCATACTTATTCCGCTGGACAACGGCCGCGGCCTTGCCGCCAACCGCGCGCTCAGCTACAACATCACCGCTTCGGCGCCGAATGCCGCGAACGGCGACCTGATCGTCGAAGAAGCACGCGGCATCATGCGCCGCATCCGCAACGACGAGCTCGGCAAAGAAGACTCGTTCGCGATCGACCGTGCCGATGCTATGGTAAAGGATTTTGAGAGCATCAGCGGCTACCTGCGCATCGGGGGCTTCGTGATCGGCACCGTCACACTGCTGGGCGCTTCCATTGCATTAATGAATATCATGCTGGTTTCGGTTACCGAACGGACACGTGAAATCGGCATCCGCAAATCGCTGGGTGCCACGCCGCGCGTAATCCGCATGCAATTCCTGATCGAGGCGATCGTGGTTTGCATCCTTGGCGGCATTGGGGGCCTCATCCTGGGCATCATTGTAGGGAACGCGATCACGGGCGTGATCAGCGACACCAGCACATTTGTGGTGCCGTGGCTGTGGATGGCCATCGGCATTGCCATCTGCGTGATGGTAGGCGTGCTGTCGGGCATTTACCCGGCGATCAAAGCATCCCGCCTCGACCCCATTGAAGCATTGCGCTATGAATAAGCAGGTTAGACGGAGGCATTGATTATTTCATCAAAAAACTTCTGAAAATTTGCATTCAGGGCTTGCTTAATCTCTTTTTCTGTCTACTTTTGCACTCCCAACCCAGAAGATCAATGCCCAGATGGCGGAATCGGTAGACGCGTTGGTCTCAAACACCAATGAGGTAACACTCGTGCCGGTTCGACTCCGGCTCTGGGTACGGAAAACCCCTGAAATCATATGATTTTCAGGGGTTTAGTTTTTAAGGGTTTGACCAAAGGATGGCTAAACAAGAATTTGTTGGACGAGTCCGGAAAGCTAGGGCCCACGCACTGAGGGGCCTCCCCTTTCTAAACAATTTCCTTGTCGATTTCCGAGGCTTCTAAAAGGGTAATTTTCTTACATTCGCCAACATCATCTCGATAGCCTCTGTCAATTCGTCCGCACTTTCGAATTATTCCAAAGCTACTGGATTCACTGCACAGGAAACAACCTGATTGGTCTCCGGGTCAAAATTCTCACTTCTTGACTATCCGCAGCGTCGTCTGACCGCTGAGCCGTATCAAATATAGCCCAGGTGACAGTGATCCCATTTCAAGATAGTTTTTTTCATTAGTTATGGTCCAGGTCTTGATTACATTTCCATGCACATTGAGTAGTTCTGCGCTGCTATTTGCTACCCCCTTTATCCAGACACCGTTTACAGCCGGCATAGGGTATGTCACAGGCTGATTTTCACCCGACATGACCACGGAAACAATCTTGCTAATACTATAAGATCCATCCAGATCCTCCGACCGCAACCTGTAATAATTGATAGAGGGAAAGGGGTATTGATCTGTAAAAGAATATTTGTTAAGCTGTTGGCTATTTCCCATCGCTAAAACGGACCCGATAGTATGCCAATTTTTGGCGTCCGGGCTCTTCTCAATATCAAAACTCCTGCTGTTGATTTCCTCCGCTGTCTCCCAGGCAAGATGTGCCTGTCCGGCTTCCTCGGCAGCGTTGAAACTGATCAATGTAACAGGCAATGCAGCACAGGCTGCGAGCACGGCATCTTCATCGGCGCAAGTACCCGAATTACCGGTAATGTTTGCCGACGCATCGGGCACGCTTATATAATCACAGACAGCACTTATTGCACATTCACTCAGTTGAACGTTAGTATGAATAGTTAATGAATTGGTTATTTCTCGCAGGTTCGAAAGGCCTGCCAGAGAAACCAGGGACGAATTCCCGAATAGAATTAGATCTCCGATCTGCTCTAACTTCGACAAACCGTTCAAGTTGGATAGCATCGGGCAATTCACAATCTGGAGCCAATCATCCACGACAATTAAATTGCCGAGTGCGCTTACATCCGACAGCGAAGTCAGGTTTTGAAAGCTTATCTTGTTTGCGCGGGTAAGACTTTCCAGTCCTGTCAGGTTAGTAATGGGCGTCCCGTTCGATATTTGGAATACATTGGTGACGGTAGTCAGGTTATTGAGTCCGCTCAGGCTGGTGAGGGAATTAGCATCTATCGTCAGTGTGTGGATTGTGGTGAAATCTTCCATCCCTGCAAGACTGGTCAGCGCGTCGTTACCATCCAATCTGAGCCAAAGCTCGTTGATATTCCCAATCCCTGTCAGTGAAGTGAGGGATGCATTCGCTACTATCTGCAGCCCGTTTGTTACATTGGTCAAATTGTTAAGGCCGTTCAGGTTCGCAATACTCGTGCCTACGATGATCAACTCTCTTCCCATGCTCGTGATTTGGGACAGGTCGGACAGATCTGTAATATCAGCACCCTCTATATTGACAAGACCTGGTATCGCGGTGCAATTCGGATAATTTGCTTTGAACTCGGCAATTGAAGCCTGTGTATTGAAATCGATTCTGGTGGATGCAGAAGCCGGACACTGTGACCAACCAGTGCGACACAGAAAAAGGAACGCGACGAACGGAAATAGTTTTTTCATTTTCAAATAGGTATGTAGCCGTCAAACAGGATAAATTTCGTCTTCGGACCTAGTGATAGAATAAGAGTAGGGAATGGTATCCGGTCGCCGGGTATACATGTGCATTATTCGACCGGTCATATTCGTGGCAGAGATCGTCCATAAAACCGCATGGTCCAAGCGAAGAGCAATACTATTGCGGAAGTATAAGTTTCGACTCACGCCATCGATCGAAATAGTTTGTAAAATCTTTTCCATAGTATCGCAAAGTGAGTCAATTTGCAGTTGCCATGGTATCCCTCTTTTGGGGGGCGTTGCATTTTGGGCTGAAGGGGAATGAAGCGAGTGCTCACCAGCATCGATTGGCAGATACATATGGCAGTTTTTGAACAGCCGGTGCATCTGACTATTTAAGCGGATCAATATCGACCTAGCTGCTTTGGCAGGGCAGTTTTTCGATGCTCTTTTTGTTTTAACCAGGATGAAAACCGGTTGCGCCATTGATGACGCAACCAGGATGTTGCATTTCTGCTACCTCACAAATCCTTGTGCGTGAACGGTCAGTTCAGGGATTAGTACGCCACCCAGCGTAGCAAGAATTTGCTATTGTTACCGGCAGTTATGTCGGCTATTTTTGCATCTATTATCACCTTTTACGAAGGAAATTACTCAACGTTGTTCGTCTCTGTTCCATGTTTCGCACTGCATTCGCGTGGCGAAACCGGAACCGGGATTCCGGATGCAAGCCC
Source organism: Dyadobacter fermentans DSM 18053 (assembly GCF_000023125.1). NCBI lineage: Bacteria > Pseudomonadati > Bacteroidota > Cytophagia > Cytophagales > Spirosomataceae > Dyadobacter > Dyadobacter fermentans. The sequence continues at coordinate 6,738,576 of NC_013037.1, read as the reverse complement.
CCTACCGCAGTTTTTAACCTAAACTCTTCACAATACAATGGAAATAGGTAAAAAAACATCCATTATTTCACCCTGCCGCGCCTTCAAACCAATAGCGGTTCCGAAAGGCAGCGCAGGCCAACATAAATCTGCCGGCGGGCCGTTTTCTCACTCTTCAGGGATGTTCAGGCGGTTGGCGCTATACCTTTTTTTGATTTTTACGGCCAGCGGCAGAATTTATGCGCAAAATTACTGCGCTTCCGCTTCAACATCCGACTCGAACCAAGACATCGTCAATGTCACAATCGGCGCACTGAATAATTCCTCCGGCTGCAACCAAACGGCAGGTACCGGCTCCATACCTGGCAGGTATTCCAACTACACTGACCTCACACCGATATCGCTTCCTCAATTAAACAATATCCCGTTTTCTGTGGACATCGCGCTTTGCGGGCCCTCTTACGGATCTTCTTATGTGACCATCTGGATCGATTTGAACCACAATGGCAGTTTTGAAGAGGCTGATGAACGCGTTTTTCAATCAGGCCGCCTTTTCGCGTCTCATTTCACCATCTCCGATTCACTCAAAATTCCGGAAACCGCGTTGTTGGGATTAACCCGCATGAGAATAATAACTTCAAAAAACGCGGATATAATCCCCTGCGATGATTATCAGGGGAGTGAAACGGAAGATTATACGATTAATATAGTGGAACCCTTGCTGTGTACGGGCGTACCCGAGCTGGGCAACACAACAACCGCACAAACAACAGTATGCCTTAATTCAGTGATTGACTTCTCGCTTTCGTCCAGGTCATTGCTCGATATTGATGAAATCGGAATAAGCTATCAATGGTACAATAATGCCGGTCCGATTACTGGCGCAACCGGCAGGACTTACACGGCGACAATTACCCAGGCGGATAATTTCTACTGCCAGGTAACCTGTAATCAAACAGGACAAACAGGCCAGTCTACACCCGTCTCAATCAGTTTGAAAACTTATACCGAATGCTATTGCCTCTCCGCTGCCATTGACAACACGGGAATGGAAATTCTCAATGTAACAGCAGGATCTCTGAACCATTCAACCGATTTTGATGAAACAGGAGGGCCGGGGTCCATATTGGGCAGCTATTCCGATTTCACCACGCTGGTGGCCGCACCGGACTTTAACCAGCTTGCCACCATTCCTTTTTCCGTTGATATAAGCAGTGATTACTATACTCAAACTTCTGCCTGGATCGACTATAACAAAAACGGTATATTTGAGTATCCGGAAGAACGCGTATATCAATCTACGGGCTCCCGCTTTGGAAGTCATGTTCTCAACGGTTCCTTCAAGATTCCGTCGACATCGTTAACCGGGATCACCCGGATGAGGGTCATTACAAGATACGGGCAGGAAGAAATGATTTCGGCATGTGGGGAATATGAAGAAGGCGAAACGGAAGACTACCTCGTGAATATTCTTTCGCCTCCCGTTTGTAGCGGCAGCCCGATTCAAGCGACCACAGTAGCCACTCAAAACGAGGTTTGCCCGGATGTAAGTTTTACTTTTTCTTTAACTCCTTCGATTACCACTACCGGAAACACATATCAATGGTATAACAGCGACGGTCCGATTATCGGCGCAACAAATGAGACTTACACTGCGTCAATTACAAAAGCGGATACTTACTACTGTGATGTAACATGTCCCAATAGCGCGCAAACAACCGCATCCGTTCCCGCAGTTGTAAATGCCCCCTACCTGTACTGCGCTTGTACCTCGGCCTCGACTGAATCCATTGGCGAAAGTGTGTCCAATGTTACCGTTGGTACTCTAAACAATTCTTCCGGTTGCGGCCAAACCGGCGGTCCGGGGTCCGTTTTAAAAAAATATTCCGATTATACCACGCTGCTTGCACCGCCGGATTTGGCTTTAACGGTACCTATTCCTTATTCTGTAACTAACACAGCGTGCGGGGCCTTCGGATCGACCTCTACTTCGATCTGGATTGACTTCAACCATAACGGCGTCTTTGATGCTCCGGGTGAAAGAGTGTTCAATTCGAATAGTTATACGTGGCAGGAGTCTTACACTTTATCAGGCTCATTCGTAATCCCAGCCGACGCACTTCCCGGGCTAGCGCGTATGAGAATAATTACTGCGGCCCAGGGAGGGCTGCCTATGAGCGCTGCCTGTGGTACTTACGCGAGCGGTGAAACCGAAGACTATTTTGTAAATCTCCTGCCGATCCCTGCATGCAGTGGGAGCCCGGTACAAACTGAAACCATCGCCACTCAAAACCCGAGTTGCCCGGATGTCAATTTTACATTCAGCCTGACCCCTGCTATTTATACCCCTGGCATTACTTATCAATGGTACAACAATGCCGGCCCCATTGAGGGCGCCACGGACAAAACCTATACAACTGCAATTACGACGGAGGATAGTTTCTACTGCGAAATTACCTGTCTGAATAGTAACGAAACTACTTCGTCAACTCCTGCTAAGGTGGACGCAGCGTACCTGTATTGTCCTTGTGTTTCCGGCGCAACTTCTTCCGACTATCAGGATATCGTGAATGTGACGATCGGAGCGCTTGATAATTCCTCGAACTGCGGAGAAACCGGCGGGCCGGGTTCGCTGGCGAGCAGGTATTCAGATTATACCATGCTGGAAGCTCCGGACCTTGTGAAACAGGAAAATATTCCAATTGCTATCGAAATCTCTGACTGCAATGGCTATCGTGCCTCAACCGTGTCCATCTGGATCGATTATAACCATAACGGAAGTTTCGACTCACCTGGCGAACATGTTTACAATTCGGGCCCTATTGACTGGCGTGTACCTTACAACCTTACCGGTTCTATGGTAATTCCCGAAAATGCCCTGACCGGCAAAACACGTATGCGCGTGATTATCGTCAGCGGCGGAGCGGATCCAACCCTTTCCGCATGCGGTGAATATGTGTATGGAGAAACGGAAGACTATTATATAAACATCGTTGCTCCGGGCTGTGATGGCCCGGTTTCCCTCCCGGCGACCGCAACAAGTCACACACAGAATGTAGCTACGACGCCCCTGGTCAGTATTGATTGCCAATATTTCGCCAAGGTAGTTCCTGGGGAGGGTTTTACCGACGTTACCGTCAAAAGCTGGCTGGAAACAACGCCACCGTTCAGGTATGTGCCCCGTCATTATGAGATTACGCCCGCCACCAATCCGAACACGGCCACCGGGATAGTAACCCTGTATTTCACGCAAGCCGATTTTGACGCTTATAACGGCACTATACCTCTGGGCTTTCTGCCAACGGGGCCCGATGATGTTTCAGGGATTGCCAATTTCCAAATCGTTAAGTTCGCCGGGACCAGCCCGACAGGACTGGGCTACGCGGGACCACCTTCATTCATTCCCGGGGATAACCATAGCTGGAACACGGGGGATTACACCTTGATCTGGAATCCGACGCACTCGATTTGGGAAGTAACATTTCCGGTAGCAGGTTTCAGCGGCTTTTTGGCGAAGTCGGTCGAACAGTCTTTACCGGTCACATTAGTTACGTTCACAGGTAAACCGCAAGAGACCAACAATGAGCTGATCTGGAAAACGAGTTCAGAAGTTAACTTCAGCCATTTTGAAATTGAAAGAAGCGTGAATGCAAGATCATTTGAAAACATTGGAAAGAAAGTGGCCAGCGAATCTGGTCGTTATACTTTCCTTGATTCGGATCCTCCTCAGGCAACTGTGTTTTATCGCCTTAAAATGATGGATCTGGATACCAGATACAGCTATTCGAAAATTATCGCGATAGAAAACAACGCACTCAAACCCATAGTCGGCAATTTTTATCCTAACCCAAGTTCAGGTGAAGTATATATTGATATCAACTCAATCAAAAAAACCTCCTGGAAAATGACGACTTACGATTTGACAGGAAGATTACGCGCACAAAAAACGGTGTCATTAAAGCCCGGATTAAATGTAATAACGATAGATAAGCTTTCCCCCGGTCTGAATATCCTGAAGTTTGAAAACGGAAGTACGTCCGAAATCAGGAAAGTAGTGAAACAGTAATGCTCGGCCTGCGCATGTTTTGCAAGGTGACCACCTGACAACCTACTTGGGTTTTTAGGTTTCAGCTCCCTGTCGAAAGCGTGATCTGAAACCTCGTCCCTTCCCCGCGCCTGCTTTCTATTTCAAGATTTGCGCCCAGCAGCTCGCATAAACCTTTTACGATCGACAGCCCTATCCCCTCACCTTTCTCCATAAACGCCGTGTTTTCGCCCATTCGGCTGGTAACTTGCCGGCTCGGCGCCGATGCCTGCATGGCCGTGGGAAGTCCCGGGCCGGTATCTTCCACGCACACGATCCATTGGCCGTCATTCGCTTCGGCCCACGTTACGGACACCCAGCCTGACGGGGTGTGTTTCAGCGCATTGAGCACCAGGTTCTGGATGATCCGCCGGAAATGGATCGGGTCGCATTCTACTTTGAGGCTGGCAGGGCCGCCCGCTTTCAATGCCAGGCCGCGCTCCATTGCGATGGGCTGGTAGGCTTCCACCAGGTCTGTCAGCACCTGGGCCGCATCCACCTGCTTCACTTCTACCACCTCCTGGCCTGCTTCCAACCGGGCCAGGTCCATCAGCTGTGTTACCAGCACCCGGCAGTTCGACAAGTTCCGCCGGAGGATTTCGAGGATATGCTTGCGTTCGTCGTCCGAATCCACCATCATATCCAGCAACGCCGCGGCGCCCTGCAAGGCACTGAAACTACCCCGCAGATCGTGCGACGACTCGCGCAGCAAATGCGTCCGCTGCTTGCCTATTTCGTTGAGTTGATTTAGTGTTTTTTGCAGCGCCTCAATGCGACTGAGGGCCGCTTGTCGTTGCAGATCAGCATATTTCGCAATGCTCCCTGTGTTGATATCGCTGCGAAATTCAGCCAATTGTTCGTAGCTGAATGCGATAAAATGGGCATCGGAACCCGGAGATGATTGCCAGAATGCGCGCACTTCGGCGAGTAACAAACGGCCCAGATGCTGCATCTCGGCCACAAGCCCTGCAAGCGAATAGCCACGGTGCCAGCGGTGCAGGCCATGTTCCGCGGCCAGTGCACCGAAACCAGCATTGTCCGGGTCGCCCTGTAGGCGCTGCGCCAGCACACCCAGCATGATCGGAATATTGTTGATGAAGTGCCTGTAACTAAGCGTTGCGGACCCTTTCAAGGTAAGGTCATCATTGCAGGCAATGCGCCAGTTGCTTAGTAATATCTGTTGCCTTTCGGACAAGAAAGCGACGAGGTGTCCGGCGGAAGCTTCGCCAGAATCGTTGAAAGTGATCATTTCACACAAGAGAAATTTACCTACATCCGGCAGGAGCGGTTTGCCGGAGGTTTTTTCCCTATTAGGCGACCAGGCTGTTATGAATGATAGTCGGAAAGATGGGCTAGCCATAAAGATAGAATAATTTTCGACTAATCACACCTTTTACCGCACAAATGTTCGACGTCTGTCCGCTTCTTTCGGTAAATTTCCAGAAGTGTCCGCTTTGTATCGCAACGTAAACTTGTTTTGAAGTGAAACTAAAATCGACGTTCGCTGCCCTTAGCTGGATTATGCTTCTGGTGACGGGTTGTTCCTCCGACGGACAGGAACTGAAAGGCATCTGGCACGCGGAGTTCGAGGCGGTGCCGGGTTTGAAAACGGCGCTGGATATTCAGCTGAACCAGGAGCTCATGAGCGGAAAATGGACCGGCCGTTTCGAATTGCCCGAGCTGATGGCTGCGGAACAAATCCCCGCTATCCATATCGATGGCCCGAACGTAATGCTGGACCTGGGCGCAGGTACCACATTCAAAGGTGAAGTATCGGGTGACCGAAAGCTGATCAAAGGCATTCTGCACATCCCCAACCAGCAACCTGAAAACCTCAGTTTTACCAAAACCCCGAACTGGTCTGCACAAATACCCGCACGCGCCGACGCCAAAGGCAAGCCGCTCAAAGCGTGGACTTACCAGGCGCCCGTCGAGGCAGGAGATGGCTGGGCCAGCGGCACATTGGAGCCCAGAATATTACAATCAAAGCCATTGAACGACTTGCTGGCCCGGATTCTGGAAGGTAAATTTCATGGGCTGGATGCATTGCTCGTGGCTCAGGACGGGCGGCTCGTGCTGGAAGAGTACTTTTACCTCGGCGGTCGGGAGCGGCTGCATAGCGTCCAGTCGGTTACCAAAAGCGTCACGTCGCTCCTCGTAGGCATGGCCCGGGACAAAGGACTCATTAAAAACCTTGACAGTCCGCTCAGAAGCTATTTCCCCAACTACACCGACTCGCTGCCAACCATCACGTCACCCACCTTACGAAATGCGCTCACCATGTCCGCCGCGCTCGACTGGAAAGAGGATATCCCCTATTCCGATCCCGAAAATGATGCCGTGAGGATGAACCAGAGCGATGATCTGTACCAATATGTGCTGTCCAAAAAGCCCGACCCCACCGACAAGCCCGGCGAGCGGTTTGAATACAACAGCGGCCTTTCGATCCTGCTGGGAGGCATTCTACTCCATGCTACCGGAAAACCGGCCGATAGTCTCGCCAAAAACACGCTCTTTCGCGACCTGGGGATCAATCATTTCGCATGGACAACCCTGGGCGGCAAGGTGCACACCGGCGGCGGATTGTTTCTCCGGCCCCGCGATTTGCTGAAAATCGGTCAGCTGGTGCTGGACAAAGGGCAATGGAACAGCCGGCAAATTGTGTCGGAAGCATGGATCAACGAAAGCACGGCTTTTATCCTGCCAACGCAGGCGGGGAACAGGGAATCAGGCTATGGCTACCAATGGTGGCGGGGCGTGGCGAAGTTCGGCAGTAATGCATTAACCGTGATTTATGCGGCCGGTTATGGCGGGCAAATGCTCTACATCGTGCCCGACCTGAACCTGGTAGCCGTTACACTCCACCATAATCAGTCGGATATCAACGGAAGCCACAGCATTACCTGGAAACACATGCAGGAAGTTATTCTTCCCGCGTTCCAAAAGTGAAGATGGTATTTCAAAACGGCCCGGCCACGGCAATTTCATGCATTGTCGCGGCCGGGCCTTGTGATTTTATTTCCAAACCAGCGTTGCCACCGCATTTGGATCAATGGTGTAGCTGTACTGATTTTTACCAACGGCCACCGTAAACTTCCGGTTATCGGCGCCCTGGTTCAGTATAACCAGCACTTTTGAGCCGTCGGGGTTCAGGAATGCGACGTGTTCCAATTGGCTCGATGCGCTCAGCCGGTCCGTTTGCACGCGGAATGCGCCCGGACGCACGAATTTCGACATGTGCGCGATCGTGTAGTACTCCACATTTTTGGTAATACTGCCATTGGAAGCGATGGTTACCACGCCGCGGCAATTGTCGCAGCCCTTGTTTTTGGGGCCATCATTCTCATCCAGCGCAATGTTCCACAAAAGCGCGTTTTTCGACCAGTTGTTGGCCGTGCCGATGAATATATTCGACATGTTCCATTTCAGATTATCGGAAAAATTGGTCGCCCAGCGGCCGCCTGATATTTCGGTAAAATACAGGCCCTTGTCGGGAAAGCGGTCATGCACTTCACTCATCGCCGACACATTGCCGCCATAAGCATGAAATGCCGATCCGGCCACGTACCGGCTCGCCTGCGGGTCGTTGAGGATCGAGATGGGATACCCCGGCCTGTCCCAGTTATGATCGTAAAGCAGGATCTTCGTCCGGATCGCATTGGCCTCGAACAACGGGCCCAGGTGGTTCTTAATGAAATTCCCCTGCGCCGCCGAATCCATGCCCATGGAAGGATATGCCGCCTCGTGCAACGGTTCGTTCTGCACCGAAATGGCGTCGATCGTTATGCCTTCTTTCTGGTAAGCGTCGAGGTATTTTTTAAAATACTGGGCATAAGCACCATACCATTCCGGTTTGAGGCTGCCGCCGGCCAGTTTTCCGCTGGTTTTCATCCACGCCGGCGCCGACCACGGCGTTGCCATAATGCGGATCGAAGGCTGCAAGGCCAGCACGGATTTGAGGACGGGAATGAGGTCCGCCTGATCTTTTGCGATGGAGAATTTGCTTAAAGCCGCGTCCGTTTGTCCTGCGGGCAGGTCGTTGTACGTAAAATCTTCCAGGGAAAAATCCGACGCGCCCATCGTAACGCGCAAATAGCTCATCCCGATGCCGGTGTTAGGATCAAAAAGGTCTTTCAGCAGGTTTTCGCGCTGCGAGGCATTGAGCTTTTGCTGGATGAGATAGGCCGATGAGCCCGTGAGCGCTGCACCGAAGCCTTCCATTTCTTGCAATTTGGTGGAAAAATCAATATTAATCAGGTTGGCGGCGGGCGAAACCGTCCCCGCTTTCACGATGGAGAGCGGCTGCTCGCTTTTCAGCAGCTTGCCCTGCGTGCCGTTCGTTACCCACACGGCCACTTTGTTAGCCGCTGTGGTGTCCGCAGGAGCGGGATTATTGCTTTCTTCCGGTGTTTCCGCTGAGCAGCTCATCAACGCAAAACCCAGCCAGGTGAACGTTGCAATCACATTTCTTTTCATGATATATAAAAAAAGCCAGGCCATGCCAGTGAACGGCTGCCGGAAAACCCGGACCATTCCCGCATGACCTGACATCGTGGATTAATAACCGTTATTTTGGTTCAGATTCGCATTTTTATCGATTTCACCTTGCGGAACCGGCCATAGCAGCTTCGTATCGGATAGTTTGTAATTCAGGCTGTTGCCGGCGCCGTCCTTCACGGCTTCCATTACCGGTACTACCCTTCCCGTGCGCACGAGGTCGTGCCACCGCTGCCCTTCGAATGCGAACTCCAAACGGCGCTCTTTTTCGATGGCCAGGCGCATAGCCGCCTGATCGGCCGCCGGTGTGGCTGGCAGCTTGGCGCGCGTTCGCACTTGGTTTACCAGCGTGCGGGCACCCGCCAGGTCGCCCGTTTCGTTCAATGCTTCCGCTTTGAGCAGCAGCACGTCGGCCAGGCGGTACATGATGATGTTCTGCGAAGCGTCCGTATTGCGCATTTTATAGGCAAACGGGAAGTTGTTCAATGGCCAGTAACGGTCGGACCATTTGCCCGTCACATTGGCTGTGTAAATCGTGGAAGCCTTGCGCACCACGTCCTTTTCATCGTCATAGGCCTTCACAAGGTCGTTGGAAGGGGTGTTAAACTTCTTCCAGTCGGTGCCATAGAACATGGATGATCCCCAGTTTCCGCCAGTGGCCCATTCTTCAAAGTTTAGTTCAAAAATGGCTTCTGCACTGTTTTCATGCTTTCCGTCCCACAGATCTTCGAAATTCGGCATGAGCGTGTAGCCCAGGGCAATCACCTTGTCGGCATTCTCCTTCACTTTTGCCCAATCCTTGCGGGTTGCGTATACCTTCGCCAGCAGGGTATGCACGGCGCCGGGCGTGACGGTCATTTTGTTCGGACCTGTTTTGGGCACAGCAGGGGCTGCCTCGTCCAGGTCTTTTACAATCTGCGCATAAACCTCCTCGGCCGCGCTTCTGGCCGGGTAGAGCTGGCCATAGATCTCTTCCACATTGGAAGATGTAATGGTAGGCAGCTCGTCCACCACCAGCGGCACGTCCCCGTAAATCCGCACAAGGTCGAAATAGGCCCGCGCACGAATGAACTTAGCTTCACCGACGATCTGCGCCTTGCGGGTAGCCGAGAGCGATGCGTCCGTCACCTTCGGCACATTGGCAATGATCGAGTTGGCACTCGCCACGTGGTTATACAAATAGCGCCAGTCCCTTGCCGCAACCGCATTCGTGGAAAGCACCCTGAATTCGTCTACTTCAAACCAGGCCGCATTGTCGGCACCGGCGTAGGAGTTGTCGGACTGCCCGTCACCGAGGATGAAATAGTCCATGACATAATATTCCGCGGAGCCGTTTTTGAAAATGGCGTAGGCACCAGCGAGCGCAGCCTCGGCGCTGGCCGCATCTTTGATGGACGACCCGGCTGTGCCGCTTCCGCTTTCCCCTACCACTGTTTGAGATACAGGCTGCAAATCCAACTGATCCTGGCACGCCGGCAGCAGCATGGCCGACCCCAGAGCAAGTGCTATATATTTAATCTTTTTCATGAAATTCCTGGGTTAAAACGAAACATTGATACCTGCTACAAATGCACGGGAAACGGGGTAAGTGCCGTAGTCGATTCCTAACGTGGCGCCGCTTGAAGTGAATGCATTCACCTCGGGATCAAAGCCTTTGTATTTCGTGATGGTGAACAGGTTTTGGGCCGTCAGGTAAACGGATGCCCGGCTCAGCTTAATCTTGCCGGCCAGTTCCTTGCTGAGTGCGTAGGAAATGGTGGCGCTTTTCATCCGGAGGAACGATGCATTTTCAACAAAGCGTGACGAAATGAGCGAGTTGTTGACATTGCCGTCGGTTGCCCTCGGAATGTCGGTAATGTCACCCGGCTTCTGCCAGCGTCTCAGCACTTCGGTCGACTGGTTCTTGCTGTCATACATCCCTTCCGTTTCAAGCCTCGATGCATTGAATGCCTTGTTTCCATGCGAACCCTGGAAGAGGAACGACAAACTGAAATTCTTGTAAGTCAGGTTGTTGTTCATTCCGTAGGTGAATTTCGGCTGGGCCGAACCCAGGATCGTGCGGTCGGATGGTGAAAAAGAACCGTCGCCATTCACATCGCGGTAGATCATATCCCCGGTTTCCGGGTTCACGCCGTCGGCAATGTATCCGTAGAAAGTCCCGAGCGAAGCACCTTCCTGCAAAATGATGATCTGGTCGCTCCGGCCTTCCACATCGGCATACCGGTAAATTTTGCTCAGCTGTAATTCGGTGATTTTGTTGCGGTTGAATGCAATGTTAAAATCCGTAGTCCATTGAAAATCAGCCTTATCGAAGTTCACGCTCGACAGCACAAATTCCAGACCCTTGTTTTCCAGTTTACCCGAATTCCTGGGCATGTAGGTGTAGCCGCTCGTATTGGGGAGCGGGACGTTCAGCAACAGGTCGTTCGTCTTTTTGAGATAAGCGTCCGCGGTAAGTGTCAGTCGTCCCTGCAACATGCTCAGGTCCACACCGATATTGGTTTGCGTAGTCGTTTCCCAACGGAGATCAGGATTGGGCGCGTAGGTAGGCGGCGTGACGGCCGGGCCCGATGGCGGGGAGGTAGGCGTGCGGCGCGTGTAACTGTTCAGCCCGAACGACGCGTAGTTCGCCAGGCCCTCCTGGTTACCATTCTGGCCCCATCCTCCGCGTAATTTCAGGTCATTGATGAACTTGACATCCTCCATGAACGGCTCGGCGGAAATACGCCATCCGGCCGATACCGACGGAAAGAAGCCCCATTGGTTGCCTCTGGCCAATTTCGACGACCCGTCCGCCCGGAAATTGGCCGTAATCAGGTATTTACTATCGAAATTATACATCAACCGTCCCAGATAAGAATTCAGGAACCATTCCGACTGCTCGGTGTAGGCTTCGGTAATCTCGTTCGCCGCATTCATCGTTTTCACGACACCGTCCGCCGGGAAATCGCGGCCTGCCATGTACGAATTGTTCCAGGTGTTTTTCTGGACCGTCGTACCCGCCAGGGCCGAGAACTCGTGCTTGTCCCACTTCTTCTCGTAGTTGGCCGTATTTTCCCAAAGGTAGGTGAATGAGTTGCTGCGGGTTGCATTGCCCAGGCCATGGGTGCTGCCATTGGCGCCCCATCCTTCGGTGGTGCCGAACGGATCGAGGTAATAGTCGTTCGCGTGGTTCATAAAATCGATCCCGAAGTTGGAGCGCAGCACCAGCCCTTTCGCCAGCGTCAGATCTCCGGCCACATTACCAAAGATCCGGTTGTCGCGTGCCGACTGTGTCGGGCCGAACATCGCAGCAAGCGGGTTATCCCACCCGGCTTTGAGCGGGTTGGTCGAGAAAATCGTTCCCCTTAGCGAATCCTGCGTGTAGATGCCCATCGTAGGCGGCGCGCCCAGTGCACCAAGCACGACGGCATTGCGACCGGCATTGTTGTTATCCTTCACATCGCGCACTTTGGCATTGGCATAGCTCACGTTCGTAGTCAGCTTGAACCAGCTTTTGATCTGGTTATCAAGGTTCATACGGAATGAATACCGACGGTAGCTGGCAGGCTGGATAATCCCTTTATCCTGGGTGATGGCCCCTGACACGAAATACCTGTTTTTATCCGTACCACCGGAAAAGTTAAGCTGGTAGTTCTGGTTGCTGCCCGTCGTGAAAACTTCCTTGTTCCAGTCGGTCGTTTCGCTGCCTACCGTCACGTTCTGGCCCATTTCGTTCATCAGGTCGGCATACTGCTGCGGGTTAAGCACATTGATCTTCTTCGCCATGTTCGAAATGCCGTAGTAAGCCGAGAAGTTAACCTGCGATTGGTTGGCCTTACCTCTCTTGGTGGTCACGATCACCACCCCGTTGGAAGCCCTCGCCCCGTAAATAGCCGCCGATGACGCATCTTTGAGCACCTGAATGCTTTCAATGTCGTTCACGTTCAGGTCCCGCGTATCCATCGTCGGCACGCCGTCCACGACGTACAGCGGCTCATTGCCCGCCTGAACGGACGTGGCCCCGCGCACGCGGATGGACAATGCGCTACCCGGCTTGCCCGACGGCTGCGTTACCTGCACACCGGCAGCCTTACCCTGCAGTGCCTGTGCGGCCTGCAAAATCGGCCGCTCTTCGATATCCTTCGTATCCACCGATGCAATGGACGTCGTTACGTCGCCCCGTTTCTGGGTACCGTAGCCGATCACCACTACTTCGTTCAGCGTTTTCAGGTCCGCACCGAGCGTTACGTCGATCTGCGTACGATTGCCGACAGTAACTTCCTGCGATCCGTAACCGATAAATGAAAAGACCAGCACTGCCTGTTCGTTGGGCACCCCGATCGAATAATTTCCGTCGACATCTGTTACAGTACCTGATTGCGTCCCCTTCACCAGAACACTCGCGCCCGGAAGCGCCTCGTTTTGCTGATCCCTGATCACCCCTTTCACGACGATCTCCTGCGCATGCGCCAGGCCGAGCGTCGCCAAAATCACGGCAATGAACATTGTAATTCTCTTTCCCATAGGATGTTAATGAATTATTGGTAATTAATCTGATAATTTCTTGGATATTTCCATGGGGTCAAAGGTAAGGATACTTTGAGAAAATCAATAGCGAAAAAATATCATAATCGACTGTAAAATAGACACTTACATCAATATTGATACGCTTCAACACCGGAGCCGCGAAGCACCGATAATCCTGATTCACAGTGCTTGCGAACAGTGCCGCCATGGAACCGGCGCGCAGGATTGATACGCCTGCACGCCGTGAATTTTTAAATAAAAAACTGTGGAATTTGTTGCAGAATACATTTAAAAATCGCCTCTGCAAATACGGTGCCCGGGTCAGGCCGTTTCCAGGGAATGGTCCAAAACGAGGAGACTCCACCCTTCCCCCGACCTGGAACCGGCAATCTCCCTGCGCCGGTCCTGCATTACTTTTTTGATCCGGCTCGCGTAGGCCCAGCAAGTGCCCTGGCGAATGGAAAGGATTTCCGAAAGCTTGTGGGAAGAGATTTTACCTTTGGTGGTAAAGATCAGGAAGACCATATAAAATGCCTTGTTGATCGGAATGCGGGTGTTCTGAAAAACGGTATGCGCGATTACCGACTCGTCGTAATCGCATTTGGCACAGCGGCGGCTGTATGGCGAATGCCCGTGAAAGTAATGGTCGTGCCCGCATTTGCGGCATTCGTAGCGATCGCCGTCCGCGTCATTGCCCCACTTCATGCCCGCCAGGAACCTGAAACAGCTGTCATTATCGGGGTATATTTTGCTGAACTCCTCGAAATCCACCTCCGCCGACATTACCCGTGCCTGCGTCACCTTCACCACATTCGTGTGCAGCACTTCATTGTCTTTTTCCAGCAACACGTTCATTTGCAGAATTTCCTCTTTTTGCTGCTGCAAAAGGGCATTCACCTCGGTCAGCTCCTGGTTTTGCGCCTCAATGATCGCCGATTTTTCAAGCACCTCCCGCGTCCGCTCCTCTACTTCCGCTTCCAGCCGGATGTTCAATGAATCTTTGAGTTTCTCGTTCACGCGCATCTGGTGGATAATCTGTTTCTGCGCCTTATCCTTTTTCTTTTTCAAAATCCGCACCTTATCCCCGATCGCAAACGACAGGAATATCATTTCGATGACGAAACAAATGCTCAGGCTGTAATACGTAACGACCCCGAAATTCAGCCCCTCCACATGCAGCATGAGCAAAAGCTTGTGAATGAAGCCAATAGAAAGAAAAGTGTACCCCAGAACAAAGAAACGCGCAGGATAATAACCCTGCCTGTAAATATAAATCCCCGTATAAAATGCCACGGCAAGCGGCACCAGCTCCACAAACTTATAGCTGAACCAATTGGTGTCCACCACAAAGCAAATGCCGAAGAAGATCGTCCTGAGAACCATGATCAGGATGATGAAGCGATCGAGTCGCGGGGCTTTTTTGTGCGTGTAAAGCAGCGTTCTGGTGAATTGTAGCGCAAAAATGCTGATCCCGTACAACGCGATCCCGTAGGCATACTGGTTCCATTCGGGCGCATTGGGCCACAGGTACTGGTAGGCCACCCCATCGATACACATTTCGAACAACCCCACACAGAGGTTGTACAGCACGTAATACAGGTACTGCACCTGCCGCACGGCGAGGTACATCATCAGGTTGTAGAAACTGAAAACCAGCACCATGCCGTAGAATATCCCGAAAATAAAGTACTCGTCGAGCGCGTAGGCAATGAACCGGTTCACCGAGCGCAGCACGATGATCGCGTCGGCCGTCTGGTGGGATTTCACCCGGAAATAGTAGGTACCATCAAAGGCCGCATCGTTTTCAATATTCAGTTCGAAATTCTTATGCGCATACTCCCGCTCGCTGAACGGCAACTGATCGCCCATCCGGCGAACGGTGTAACCTCCTTTTCCGTCGGGCAGGTAAGCGGTGATATCGTCGATCGTCTGGTCAAAAAATTCCAGTATCCAGTTCTTACCGCTTTCGGGATTATGGCGGATGTTGATGCGGAACCAGTAGGTCGATTTCAGATTGTAATTCTGCGGTGTATTGGTTTTGCTGTTTTCGAAACGTGCACTCAAAGCGGGCGAGCGCACATCTCCGAGCGTAAAAGTGGCGGCTGTGTCTTCCAGGTATTGAATTTCATTCCCTGTGAAAATATGCTGGTCGCGGGAATCGGATATCGTGATCGGCTGTTGGGCGAATGCATTTCCCAGGGCAACGATGATCAGCCAAAACGCCATAGCGATGATTTTGCGGCAACCCGGGAAAACATATGTTATGAAAGAAAAGGGCATGCGGATGGAGGTTCAAAATGGGTTGAAAAAATGATAACGCTTTTCGACCCGCTTTCAGTTTGGCCTTTGTAAAGCCGGCATTCAAAATATCCGCCGGAAGCAAATAGTCATTATTCCGTTTTTCCGGAAGCTTATCAGGCAAGATGCCCGCCTCTTGGTATGGTTTTATTCAAAAAAACGCCCATCGCGGCAACCGCCATTACGACTCAACATCCAGAGAAAAAAACCACACATTACCTATGATTTTACAACCCAGGGAAAGACTGACCCAGGAGGAAGTGCAGAAAGGGCTGCATACCATTCTCCAAGAAGGCCTGACCACTGAGGCCATGACCACGCTCACCGGGGGCACGTTCCTGGTCGCGTTTGCCCTGCTGCTGGGCGCCAACAATTTCCAGATCGGCTTGCTCGCCTCGCTGCCCACATTCACGAACATTTTCCAGCTGACCTCCGTGTGGCTCATCCGGCGGTACAACAACCGTCGCGCCGTGTCGGTCATTTGTTCGGTATTCGCCCGCATTCCGCTCATTCTGATCGGGACATTGCCTTTTATATTCCCGGCCGGGGCGCCCGTGAATCTGCTTTTATTCTTTCTTTTCTTCTTCTACCTGTTCGGTTCCATTGCCGGGCCGAGCTGGAATGCGTGGATGAAAGACCTCGTGCCGGGCGATATGCTGGGCGTGTACTTTTCCAAACGGGGCCGCTATGCGCAAATCCTCAATGTGATCATGAGCATCATCCTGGCCCTGGCCGTGGATTACATCCGTAAGAATTTCCCGGCATTCGAGCTTACCACGTACGCCGTCATGTTTATGCTGGCCGGTGTGGTGGGGCTCGGAGGAGCATGGCTGCTCTCGACCGTGCCCGAGCCTACGTCCTATCTCGGCAATGAAAACATCATCAGGATGTTCCAGAAGCCCCTCCGCGACCTCAATTTCAGAAGGCTGCTGGTATTCAACTCGGCATGGCTTTTCGCGGTCAATATCGCGACACCGTTTTTTACCGTGTTTATGCTCAAAACCCTTGGGCTGACGCTCATGTACATTATCCCGCTCACGATCCTCAGTCAGCTTAGCAGCATTGTTACCATTGGCTACTGGGGTGTTTTCGCCGATCGTTACAGCAACAAAACCATCATTTCGATCTGCGCGCCGCTTTACCTCTGCTGCGTCATTGCCTGGTGTTTTGTGGGGATTTATTCCAATCTGATCTCGAACCTGGTATTGCTGGCGCTCATTCACATTGCAAGCGGGGCGAGTAATGCGGGCATTAACCTGGCGCTTACCAACATTGGCCTCAAACTGGCGCCGGCCAAGGAAGCCATCATTTATTTATCGGTCAAAAACATCATTACATCCGTATTTTCATCCCTCGCGCCACTGATAGGCGGTTACCTGGCAGATTATTACACTTTACGCCAGCTGCGCGTGATTGCCCAATGGACCGGTCCGCAGCTGCAAAAGAGCTTCCGGCTGCTGCTGCTTCATGAATGGAACTTCCTGTTCCTGATCGGCGCCGTGCTGACGGTCGTTGCCATCCAGCTGTTACCAAGGGTGCGGGAGGCCGGAGAAGTAAATAAAAGCATCGTCAAACGCATTATGCGAACCAGCCTGCGAAGCAACCTGCGCGATTTCTTTGTCATTGAAATGATACTCAACTGGCAATCGTCGGTGAATGGAATGCTCAAAAGAAGGCGGATGGGCGACGATCAGCTGGCCAATCCCGACCCTAATGCCTGACAGACAGGAGCCGCTTCATCGCCGCCAGCACCTGCTCGGACGACGGGTAAGGGATTTCGTGCCGGTACAACCGCTCAGCCACATCCTGAATAATGGGGTTCTTACTCCGCAGATGCCCCGGAACAGAAAACGGCAGAAGTTCATGCGGGGATTTCCAGGGCGTGTGCTGCGGGTTGGTTTGCGCATACAACACCACAGCGGGCGTTTGCATGGCAGCAGCAATGTGAATGGTGCCCGTATTCACCGACACCACGCCAACGGCCCTATCGACAAGCGCGATAAACTCCCCCACGCCAAACATCCCCGCCGCCGCAATGGCCATGGAACCGATTCCTTCTGCTATCTCGGTGGCCAGCTGGCTCTCCGAAGCAGAGCCAGTTACCAGCAAAGGCATGGCAAACTGGTGCCGCAAAAGTTTACCCACTTCTATCCATTTCTCCACCGGATACTCCCGCTTCGCCTCCGAAACGCCCGGATGTAACATCATAAACGGCCTGCCTCCTACCCCCGCCTCTCCGAGCTTTACGGCCAGGCCGGCCTCTTGGTGGACGGTCGTTTGCAGCATCAGCCTGTCGTCCCCAATGCCCGCCCCCAGTGACCGCACCAGGTCCAGATCGCGCTCGACCTGATGTAGTATACGTTGGTAAGGCTCCAGGTCGGGCGTCCAGTGGGTGATCAAGCCATAAGGATTTTCCCGCGCATACGCGACGCGCACCGGAATGCCGGCCATAAATGCCAGCATGGCGGCCGGAAGCGCGCTTTGGCTGTAGACCGTGAATATCACCGCCGAATCGAATGCATGGGCGCGCAGTTCCTCCGCTAGTGCCAGCAGGGCTCGGTCGTGCATCCCGTCGCTTTTCACCCAGGGTAGCGAAGCCGTAATCACTTCGTCCACGCAGTCCAGGTGCGGCACGATGATGGCACCGGCTGGTGACGTGAGCAGCGTAATGCGGCATCCGAATGAATGTTTTAATGCACGAATCGCCGGCGACGACATGATCACGTCGCCCATGTTATCCGCACGGATGCAAAGTACGTTTTCGCCAATATTTTCAGGCATCCCTTCTGACGGTCTGGGTAGTGATGTAGTCGGTGGCATCCAGGAAATAGCGGGTGGTGTAATCCGGTTCGCGGTACGGGCCTTTCACCCATTCAGTCTCGTTTCCATTGTCGATAAGCACCGTCCGGCAGCCTGCGCGGTTTCCGGCTTCCACGTCGTTGAGGATATCCCCGATCATCCAGGAACGCGATAAATCGATATTCAGCTCTTGCGCGGCCGTGAGCAGCAGTCCGGGCTCGGGTTTGCGGCAGGTGCAGCCGGGTTCCGTGGTAGCCGGCATATGCGGACAGTAATAGAAACCCGACAACACGAGCCCGTTTTGCGCGAACTGGTCGTCGAAATAATGGATCAATGCATCCAGTTCCATTTGGGAAAACAGCCCCATGGCCAGGCCCGGCTGGTTGGAAATGATCACCAGCCGGTAACCGTCGCCCTGTAACGTACGCAGCCCTTCGAACACATCCTCCTCAAACACTACCTTGGCCGGATCGGCATTGTAGGGTTCGTCGCGGATGAGTGTGCCGTCTTTATCCAGAAAGGCTGCTTTTAACAATTCCTGATCAGGACGCATAGGTGATCGCATTAGGCTGGTAACCATTCAACGGCTTGCTTTCCGCACGCCGCAGGTCCAGCAAATAAGTGGTTTTCGCTTTGCGTTCGGCTGCTATCCGCATGTAAAGCCGGTGGGCCTGCGTGGCAACAAACGACCAGGTGAAGTTCTCATTCACGCGTTGCAGGGCATTCCGGCAAAGCGCTTCGTATTTTTCAGGGCACGAAATGCCTGCTTTTACCGCCTCCGCCAGCGCGGCCGGATCGTGCGGCGGTACCAGGAAGCCCGTCTCGCCATGCCGCACCGTGTATTTGATCCCCCCTACCTCCGAGCCGATCACCGGCGTTCCGCAGGCCATCGCTTCCAGTGGGGTAATGCCGAACGGCTCGTACCAGGGCGTTGAAATGAAGAAATCGGCAGCCTGGTAATAGTATTTCAATTGCTTGCGGTTTCTGCGACCTGTGAAAATCACTTTGTCCTCCACACCCTCGTCGCGGGCCAACGCTTGGAGCCGCTTGAATTCCGGATCGCGGTCGAAATCGGGCTTGTCGTCCGAGCCTCCCACCACGAGCAGCTTAATATGCGGTATCGTGCGCAGATAATGCATGGCGCGGATCACATTATCGACGCCCTTCCGAGGCACAATGCGGCCGAGTTGCAGCAATACGACATCGTTTTTACGCAATCCCAGCCTGCGGCGTGCGCCAGCCTTCGAGGCCGGGCCGAATTCTTCGGAACTGAACCCGCAGGGAATAATGGTAATGCGCGACGGATCGGCATGGTAGTGTTCGATGAGATCCTGCTTATCCTGCGGGCATTCCGCTATAATGTAGTCGGCATCCTCTACGATCATCTGCTCAATGTCGAGGCGCGAAGCGGGGAATGCATCATTTTCCTTTTGATGGATCATCCGGATTTTACCCAATGCATGAAATGTAATCACGTACGGAATCCCGAGTATCAGCTTAATCCGCGACGCCACCAGGCCCGACATGAAGAAATTGGCATGAACCAGTTCATAATCCAGATGCAGCCGGCGGATAATCCGCACCATGCTGTTGGTAAACTCATCCATAAAACCCAGCAATTGCTCCTTCGGCACCTCGCACGCCGGACCTGCCTCTACGTGCACCACCCGGATACCCGGCAGCCATTCCACGATCTCCGGAAGGCCTTCATCATCCTTTCTGGTGTAAATATCAATATGATACCCCAGCCTGGCGAGCGACTTGCAAATCTCGGCCACGTACACGTTCTGTCCACCGCTATCCACCCCGCCTAGCACCGCTAGCGGCGATGCATGCTCACTGATAAATGCTATTTTCCGTTTCATGCTGATGAAGTTGAATGGTTTCTGTAAATATTTTCTCCCAATCGGAAGTGAACCGGGCGATGTCGAAGCGGTCGAGCGCGATGTTCCGGGCTTGCTCGCCCATGGTCCGTGCCAGCTGCGGCGCGTCGATCAGTTGCCGCATGCCCTCAATGAGTTTGTCGAGATTGGTATCGATGAATCCCGCCTCTCCGTTTTTGATCACCGTCACATACTCGGTGGTCGCCATCGCCACGATCGGCATGCCGGTCATCATGGCTTCGCACACGGCCAGTCCGAAACTCGTGTAGCGGATCGGGTTGAAAAAGAAGCGGTAATGGCTGATAAATTCCGGCAGCTGCGGGTTGAGCACTTCTCCCAGCCCGCCGGATTCGGCGGTACCCATGCCGATGAGGTCAATGGGAACGTGCTTCCGCACTTCCTCAAAAACGTCCCAGCCCGTAATGCGCCCGCGCTGCTGGATGTGGTTAATCACCACAATGCCCTTTGGAATATCACCCTTCCAGGTTACCTCGGGAATGCATACGCCGTGTTCGATCACCCGCACGTTGCGAATGCCGCCGCTATCCCACATCAGTTTGTTGAAATGCGTCACGTGCACCAGCGTCACCTCCGGGTCGGTCATGATATGGCGGGTGTTGGTCGGATGCCCTTCGGGCGTATTGTGCTCCACGTAAACCCGCGGCAAACGCTTTTGCGATTCAGAAAGGATGTCGTGCTGGTCGATCAGGAAGTTGCGCTCAGACTGGAACAGGATACAGTCGAACTCCATATGCCGCACTTCCGCAACCGGGACTTCGATCACGTTCGGGCCGAACGGGAACGTCTCTCCCCGCCCGAAGTAGCCTTCCGTCCGGGTGTCAGCCACGGGAATATAGATGTCGTAATTACCTTGTGAGAGGTAGTACAAATAGCTTCCATGAACATGCCATGTGAAGATTTTCAGCCGCGAATCTGTGGCGCTCGTCCCGTTCATATTTGTTGCATTTGGATTAAAACAGACGGCGCCCTGTAAAAAACAGTGCCATTCCGAAACAAACGCTCCCCTGATTGCGAGGCCATTACCGGTAAGCGGCTCAAAGTGTGGGAGAAGCGCTTCCAAACGCAACGTATAGTAACATCCAGCATTTGCCGGTGCATGGAAGAACTTCCACAGGTAAGAACACACCCCATACGGCATGTGCGGAAGCCGCCGGGCTACTTTCGCCGGCGCATATACGGATCGTGCGCGAGGCGCTTTTTCACCCGGGAACTGGCATGGTACTTGTAGCGAGCTCGCCGCATTTCAAAATCTACCATTCGCTTATGTACATACTGGGAATCAATGCAGCGTTTCACGACAGCGCTGCGGCACTGGTTAAGGACGGCCGGATCATCGCAGCCGCCGAAGAAGAGAGATTTACACATATCAAACACGGCAAGCGCCCTGTTCCCTTCACGACCTGGGAGCTGCCATTCCACGCCATCGATTTTTGCCTGAAAACGGCGGGGATCACCATGAAGGACGTGGACCGCATTGCCTATTCCTTCGATCCCGAGGGCGTGAGCGATGCGTCGGTGTATGAAGAAGAGGGTTACGACGACGTGATGATGCCTTCGAAGGTGTACAATGGGTGGGATACGATTTTTCTGAACTACATCCGAAAAGCCCCCGAGCAGCTGCGCGACGGCTACCCGCACCATTTGCAGAAGCGCCTCGCCCATGCAGGCGACCTTTCATCGAAATGGGAATTTGTAAACCACCACATTTCCCACGCAGCCAGCGCATTCTTCCCATCGCCATTTGCAGAAGCCGCCGTGCTCACCATCGACGGCCGCGGGGAGAAAGCGACAACGGGGTATTTCCTCGGCAAAGGCAACACGCTCGAACAACTGGCAACCGTGGACATGCCGCATTCGCTCGGGATGTTATATGAAAAAATCACGACCTACCTGGGCTTTCTGCACTCGTC
This sequence comes from Dyadobacter fermentans DSM 18053, assembly GCF_000023125.1. Taxonomy (NCBI): domain Bacteria; kingdom Pseudomonadati; phylum Bacteroidota; class Cytophagia; order Cytophagales; family Spirosomataceae; genus Dyadobacter; species Dyadobacter fermentans. Next base: position 6,716,596 of record NC_013037.1, on the reverse strand, counting down.
GGATGAATACAAAGTGATGGCGCTGGCCTCCTACGGCAAGCCGGTTTACCTGGAAGACTTCCGTTCGATCATCCATGTGGGTGAAAACGGGCAATATACCATCGACGATTTCGACCCCGAACAATGGTGGGGCCAGGGCCGCCGGAAAGACGACCCGTTTGAGCAGCTCCACCACGACATTGCGCATTCCCTGCAAAAAGCATTGGAAGAAACCGTGCTGAAACTCGTTCAATGGCTGTACGACCAAACCGGCTCCGAAAACCTCTGCATGGCCGGCGGAGTGGCGCTGAACTGCGTCATGAATGCCGTCATCCGCGACCACGGCCCGTTCCGCAACGTGTGGGTACAGCCCGCTGCCGGCGACGCTGGCACCGCATTGGGCGCGGGACAATGGCTGGATGCCCAACTGCACGCCCAGGCTGGCGGCGAGCGTTACACCCAGCCGATGGAGCACGTGTACTGGGGCCCGGAATATACCGACGATGAGATTGAGCAATTCATGATCTGGGCCAAAACACCCTACAAACGACTTTACAACGTGGCCAAAGAAACCGCCGCGATACTGGCGCAGGACAAGATTATCGCCTGGTACCAGGGACGAATGGAGTTCGGTCCGCGTTCACTGGGTGCGCGGTCCATTCTCGCCTCGCCCATCAGCCCCGAAATGCAGGCCCGGCTCAACGACATCAAAGACCGCGAGGATTTCCGTCCTGTGGCGCCGGTAGTCCGTGAGGAAGATGCGCCGGAATGGTTCGAAAACGCGCATGTCTCGCCTTTCATGCTATTTGTGTATCCTGTTAACGACGATAAGGCCGACCGGATACCTGCCGTGCGGCACACCGACGGCACGGCCCGCGTACAAACCGTGAACGCCGGCCAACACCCGCTCTACCACGAGCTGCTGAGCGAATTCAAAGCATTGACGGGCGTACCGGTACTCGTGAACACGTCGTTCAACACCCGCGGCGAACCGATCGTTTGCTCCCCGCGCGATGCGATCGAATGTTTCTGGACTTCGCCTTTTGATGCATTGATTATCAACTCATTCATTCTCGAAAAATGATGCTGCCAGTCAATATCAGCGTTGTGATCCCCACTTATAAGCGTCCGGCACTTTTGAGGAAGTGCCTGGACGCGCTTCGTGACCAGACCTACTGGCGCACGTTCCATGAAGTGATCGTCGTGTCCGACGGCCCCGATCCTGAAACCGAGGCGCTGGTGGCGCGGGTCATCCGTGAGCAGCCTGATTTTGCCCTGCTGTTCCTTCATTTACCTGCCAAAAAGGGCCCCGCCTCAGCCCGCAACCACGGTTGGAAAAACAGCAGCGGCGAGCTCGTGGTGTTCACCGACGACGACTGCATTCCCGACCCGTTCTGGCTTGAAGAATACAGCGAAGCCTACCGCGCGCAAGCAGAGCGCTTCGTAGGGTTCACAGGAAAGGTGATTGTGCCTATTTCGGAAAAACCGACGGATTATGAAAAGAATGTAGCACACCTTGCCACGGCAGAATTTATCACCGCCAACTGCGCCTGTTCCCGTGCGGCGCTGGAACTGACCGGCGGCTTCGATGAGGACTTCCCCATTGCCTGGCGTGAAGATTCGGACCTGGAATTCAAACTGCTCGAAAAGCAAATCCCCATTGTGCATGTGCCCGACGCGGCGATATGCCATCCTGTGCGGGAGGCGCGCTGGGGTGTAAGCGTGGCCGAACAGCGCAAAAGCATGTTCAATGCATTGCTTTTTAAGAAACATCCGAAGTTTTACAGGCGCAAAATTGCCCCGGGTCCTGTTTGGAATTACTACATTATTATTCTGGCGACGGTCGTGTGCGTGGCAGCGTTGGCCGCCGGCAATCCGGCGGTTTCGCTCGGGGCTGCGGCAGTGTGGGTGGCGGCGGTTGCTTCCTTCGTGATCAGGCGCATGCGAGGCACGTCCGATTCGCTCTCCCACCGCCTCGAAATGATTTTCACTTCGTTGGTGATCCCCTACCTGTCCGTGTACTGGACGCTTCGCGGGGCATTGCGATACAAAGTATTCTTCCTATGACATTTCCCGCAGAAACAACCCGAAAAATAGCCGTATTCAGGGCGCTGCAGCTGGGCGACATGCTTTGTGCCGTTCCGGCGTTCCGTGCGCTGCGCGCCGCATATCCCGACGCCGAAATCGTGCTTCTGGGCTTGCCCTGGGCCAAATCGTTCACCGAAAGGTTCCACGCGTATTTGGATGGTTTTATCCATTTCCCGGGATACCCCGGCCTGCCCGAGCAGCCTTTCGAACAGGTAGCCTGGCAGCAATTTGTGAACCAAATGCGCAACGAGGGTTTCGACCTGATCCTGCAAATGCAGGGAAACGGCACGATCGTGAACAAAATGCTGAGAGACCTCGACACGGGCACGGTGGCCGGGTTCCATAGCGAGGGTAATGAAGGCAATCCGGCCTGGTTTGTCCGGTATCCGGACGGTATTTCCGAAATTCACCGGCACTTGCGGCTGATGGAGCACCTGGGCATCCCCGCGACGAATGACAAGCTGGAATTCCCCATTGCGGAGGATGAAACGATAAGTTTGTTCAATAAAGTCCCCGCGCTCGCGCGTGCGCATTACGTGTGCGTGCACCCCGGCTCGCGCGGCGCGTGGCGACAATGGCCACCCTCGTATTTCGCCTGCCTGGCTGATCAATGCGCCGGAATGGGTTACCAGGTGGTCGTGACCGGCACCGCTGCCGAAGAACCGATCACCTCCGAAGTGATCAGATTCATGGATTACCCTGCCGTAGACCTCACCGGGCAAACCGGCCTCGGCGAAATCGCGCAGCTCATTCAAGGTGCCGATCTGCTGATCAGCAACTGCACCGGCGTGTCGCACATTGCCGCAGCCGTGGAGACGCCCAGCATCGTGATCAGCATGGATAGCGAACCGGAACGTTGGGGGCCTATCAACAAACAACTTCACAAAACCATCGACTGGACACAACACGCTGATTTCCAACTCGTCCTTTCCGAAATGGAAACATTACTCGAAGAACAATACCAGGGCGCCCGGCCGTAACCAGGCGCCCTGGTTTCATTTCAACAGGCCGTCCACCAGCGCCTGCCACTGGATTTTGGAAAAAACCTTCTCCCCTACCAACCCGGTAATGGCATTTCGGACCTTGTCGATCAACGAATCGGCTTCGGTGTTGGGGTTGATATTGCGGTCGTACACGGCGGCCGTGATCACGGCATGTTCACGCGTGAGGGTGAACGTGCTGGTCGACTCCTCGTCGTAGAAATGCGTCGGTTCCTCTTTGTCCGATCCCGGCGCGGTTACCGGGCGCACGCGCAACGCAGTACTTTGCACATCCGGCGAATCGGTCCTTTTGATCTCCTCGATCCTCACCCAGTCGAAACCTCCGCCTGCTTCCGAGCCAGGGCCGGGAATGTCGATTTTGACGAGCAGGCCCTGTTTTGCGATACCGTCGAGCGGATTACCCGCGTCGTCGGTGAGTGTGAAGCGTGCCAGCGCCTCTCCGGCCTGGGCGTGCCATTGGTTGACGTCCAGCAGCCGTGCCTCCGTTTGAAAAAAGAATGCTTTGGCCGCAATCACATCTTCGAATGAGCGGCTTCCTTCGGCTGTTACCGAGTCGCCGCGATTTTGTCCGGGCACGGCGCCCGTGTAGTTTTTCTCTTCCATAATAAGGTATATTAATATTCGGGAAGGTTTTCAAACGCTTCCAAATGCAGCTCTACACGATCACCTGCACGGGCGGATGCGTATACTGCTTCGATGATTTGCATGTCCCGGATGCCCATTTCAATCGGCACGCGGGTTTCGGTGTTTTCTATAATGCAGCGGGCAAAATCGTCCATTTGCCTGGCTTGCTGTTTCACAGGTTCGATATCCATTGCGCCGCTGGACGTCCGGCCCACCAGCCCTTTGTATTCGTAAGCAGGATTTAGTTCAAACCATCCTTCGCTTCCCTCGGCGCGCATCAGGTTCTGGTTTTTGGAATAACTCGTTTCGCAATGCGCCGTCACGCCATCCTCGAAAAACATCGTCCATATCACGCCCTCTTCCACCTCACTGAACCGATCGGGGTTGGTGACCGGCGCGAAGCGCGCTTCTACGGCCACCGGTAACTTGCCCGTAATGTAAATTGCGGCCTGGATACAGTAAATTCCGTTGTTCACCAGGGGGCCGCCGCCGGCGCGTTCACGGTCGACGCGCCAGGGCGTTTCGGTGCCGATATCCATGCTATCGAGCAGTTCCAGCTTTTTCACCGGACCAAATACCTCTTTTTGCCCGAGCCGCATCATTTCCTGGTTGAAAGGGTCAAAATGCAGGCGGTATCCCATTGAAAAGCGCACATTCGCCTGCCGCACGGCTTCTGCGACCCGGTAACATTCGTCCACATTCATAGCAAGCGGTTTTTCGCAAATCACATGCTTGCCTGCCCTTGCGGCGCGAATGCAGTATTCGGCATGCATGAAATTGGGCAATACCACATACACAATGTCGATGTCGGGATTATCCGCAATGCGGTCGAAATCGTCGTAGCTGTACAGGCTTTCGTCTTTCAACCCGAATTCCTGCTGATATTTCAGCTTCTTCTCCTCGCTGCCGCTCACCAGCCCGGCCAGATAGCAGTTTTGCGTGATTTGCAGCGAGGGGATCAGCTCGCCGGTGGCGTACTTTCCCAGCCCCACCAGCGCTACGCCCAGTTTGTTTTTCTTTTCCATGTAACTCCGGTTTGATGTTGATGCATACCGGCTATCCCGGTTTTTCAAAGCATGCGGGTCGGAGGAAATAAATATGCCATCCTGGTTCGCGGCCGAATGGACATTTGAGGTTCTGATTTTGTGGAAAAATGTCAACTAACAGGTGCTTATGCGGCTGGTTCGGTTTTTTCGGACTGCTGGATCATTTAATTCTTAATCCAAACATCAACATGCATATGAAACCAGAGATCAGAAACATTCTGGGCGGGATCACGGGCGCCGTGGTGCTCAACCTGGTCCACGAAGTAGCCAAACGCGTTTCACACAAAGCACCGAGAATCGACTTGCTGGGCGAAGAAGCCCTGGCCAAAACCGCCGAAGCCGTAGGCGTGGATGCGCCTTCCGGCGAAGTGCTCACCGCCTCCACATTCGTGGCCGACCTCGCGAGCAATGCCGGTTACTATGCCATGATCGGCAAGGGCGATAATGACACCATCCTGCTTCGAGGCGCTGGTTACGGACTTATGGCCGGCCTGGGGGCCATCGGGCTTGCCAAACCGCTGGGCCTGAATGAAAGCGCGGTAGCCCGCTCCGGCGAAACCAAGCTGCTAACGATCACCTGGTACTTACTCGGCGGCCTCGCTGCGGCTATGGCAATCAAGAGCCTGCGGTAATGCGGGTTTAGCAGAAGCAGCAATTCGGAGGCATTCCATTCGGGCGTTGTCAAGGCACGGTTTTTACCCTGGTAGGAGCTCTTTAATCAACATGGATCATTATGGAAAATAAAGGAAAATATGTCCTGATTACCGGCGCTACAAGCGGAATCGGGCTTGAACTGGCTAAACTGTTTGCAAAAGACGGCTTTAACCTGATCATCACAGCACGCGACATTGCCGAACTGGACGAAACCAGCACGCTGCTGCGCGCCGAAGGCGTGGAAGTGTGGCCCATTGCCAAAGATCTTTTCGATCGTGAGCAGGCATTCGGGCTTTATGCGGACATCAAACAGAAAGGAATTGAGGTAGAAATCCTCGTCAATAATGCCGGCCAGGGCGTGTATGGGCAGTTCGATCAAACGGACATCGACCGCGAACTGCGGATCATCGACCTCAATATCGCATCGCTGGTTGTGCTCACCAAATGTTTCCTGACCGACATGGTGGAGCGTGGTTCCGGCCGCATTCTAAACCTGGCGTCGATCGCCAGCAAGATGCCGGGCCCCTGGCAGGCCGTGTACCACGGTACAAAAGCATTCGTGCTGTCGTTCAGTGAAGCCGTGCGGGAAGAAACCAAAGACACCGGCGTAACCATCACGGCGCTCCTGCCGGGCGTAACCGACACCGACTTCTTCAACAAAGCAGATATGCAAGCCAGCAAGGCGGTGCAGGATGAGGACGACAAGGCCGACCCAACCGACGTGGCACGCGACGGCTACGAAGCCCTGATGGCCGGTAAAGACCGGGTGGTTTCGGGATTGAAAAATAAAATACAGGTAGCTATGAGCTCAGTCTTGCCGGACGACGTGCTGGCGCACCAGATGAACGAGCAGCAGAGACCTGTTCACGAGAAATAACAACCGCAACTAAATCAGATGAGTTATTTGAAACCGGGGCAATTGCACCCGGTTTCTTTTGTTTAAAGCTCGTTGTTCCGGGCGGCGGCGGCATTCGTCCGCGCGCCGATGGCGCCGCTCGTGGCCTCGGATTCGCTCTCGAAGCCTTTTCTCTCTTCGGCATTGTCACTTTCCGGCAGCCAGCGGTTGGTCCACTGCATCAGGGTGGTGAGCAGCCCGGGCGCCACGCCATTCAGCGCGGATGCGGCGTAGGCTATGGGTGTAAGGATCACTTCATTTTCATGGGCAGCAATGCCCTCGATGATCGCGGCAGCGGCTTTTTGCGCATCCTGGGACAAAACAGGAAGTGAATCCGCTATTTTGAACCACGCATATTCGTCTTCATGGGCACCTTTCAGCGAGATATTCCTCGGGCTGCCGGTGCGCATGAGGTTGGGGATTACCGTCGTGACATGGATATTGTCCTTTTTCAACTCCGCCGCCAATCCCTCCGACAGCGCCGTGAGGGCGAATTTGCTCACGCTGTATGGCAGCATATGCGGCACGGCAATCTTCCCGCCGATGGAGGAAATGTTAGCAATGTGCCCGCCTCCCTGCCGCCTGAAATAGGGCAATGCAGCCTGGGCCATATAGAGCGCCGACCAGCAATTGGCGTCCATTACGCGATGGTAATCCTCCGTTGCGAGCACATTTTCGGGTGCCACGAGCATCATACCGGCGTTATTGATCAGCACATCTATCCGGCCGAACCGTTCTATGATCTCGTGCACCACGCGCGGCGCTTCCGCCGGGTCGGAAAGGTCGGCGCTGATCGCCTGCACCTCCGCACCTCCGCTAGTGAGTTCATCCACAGCGCGCGCGAGGTGCTCTTCCGAGCGTGCGCAGATGGCCAGCTTCGCGCCTTTTGCCGCTACAATGCGGGCCATTTCCAGACCAAGCCCCCTCGATCCTCCGGTGATTACCACCACTTTACCTTTAAAATCCAGCCGTGTAATGCGCTTGTAAGCCGCCCGCGCAACCGCCAGCGCGCCCAGTCCTGCGAGCGCGATGCCCCAGGCCGGCCAGCCGTTATTCAGTTTTCCCATATTATTTGTCATAAAAATTAAAAGAATAGCCGGTAAACTACTCGCTGTTGCCATCGGGTAATTCACCGGCTTTGGTTTGGTACTGCTAATCCGATTTCAGAGATCGCAAAGTCTATCCATAGGTATCAGGCTACATGAGAAAAATCTTCCTGGCGCTCGTCCGGCAAGCTGCTTACCTCTTTGATCAGCCAGTTTTCCAATGTGGAAAGTTTGTCGATATGCTCGCTGCAAGCACGTGCAGCGTCGCTATCCTGATCGAGGTGCGGCAAAAGTGCGCGGTATTCTTCGAGCATCACCTGCTGATGCGTAGCGATCTCGGTCAGCAGCTCGTAGCGGTCCACCATTTCGGCATCAAATTCATCCACACTCCGGGTAATGCTGGTGAGCTCACCGTCGTCGAGGTTGCTTTTCACCGATTCGTACATGCTTCCCACATCCTTTTTAAACAGCAGCGACATCATATAGCCGTTGCTGCAAATCCGACGTAATTTGCTGGACATATCGAGCGCCATCGCCGACCGGAACAGCGACTCCTGCCTCTTGTACATCCGCCAAATTCTGGCGATACACTTCACCATGTTCCTTGCATCACTCATAGTCCTGAATATTGTAGCATTATTCTACCCTTAATCACTTATTATACCGTTGGAATGTGCGCGGGTTACGTAAAAATCGTTCCACCGCGCGAGTGAAGTAGCCGGTTTGCGGGATTCCGAAGGGCTACAAACGCCCGAATTAATGCATTGCACTCTTAAACAAGTATTTAGATAAGGCGATTTTGAAAGAATACATTAACTAATCATTTAAAAACTGGGGAGTGACAATACCCCTTTTTTTGATCGCTGCCGCGAAAAATACACACATCCCAATGCGATCACAGCCACGCTGCTTGCTAATGCCCAGATTGCGCCTGTGCTCGTCCGGTCCTGAGGCACAGACACTACGCCATCGCGATTAGCCACAGCAGGTTCTGCCACGTAGCGTCCGTAACGAGGCACGGCACGGTCGGAGAAGTTCAGGGCAAGGTCCATCAGCTGCTGGCGCATTTCCTGCCCGGCCATGGGCTTGCCGTGGCCCGTTGCCACAATTTCCGGGGAAAGGTCGGCCAGGGCATTCACAGATTTATCGGCCTGGTACCAGTCATAAGTGAAATACTTGGGCGGTCCCGAAATCACCTTGCGCTGCGTTACCACGCTGAAAACTGATTCCTGCCGCGTAGTTACGAAGGCATCCCCTGCCACGAGCACGCGGCCCTGCTCACGCCACAGGCTGATATGCCCGGGCGCGTGTCCCGGCGTATGAATGTATTTCCATTCGGGCATGAAAGGAATGTTACCGTCAATCGGCAGTGATTTGACGGCGTCGATCAAATCGATGGGGTCGTTGGGATAGAGGCCTGCCAATGAAGACATCAATCCGCCGCCCACGCTTGAATCCGCCGGTGGATAATCCGACTTACCCGTCAGATAGGGCGTTTCCAGGAAATGCGCGTACACAGGCACGTGCCATTCGCGCAGCACCGCTTCCAGCGAACCTACGTGATCGAAATGGCCGTGGGTGAGAATAACCGCAACCGGCGGCACATCTTCCCCGAAGAGCTCGGCAGCAGCCTTTTTTATTTTGGGAAATGCGCTTTTCAGACCAGCGTCGACGAGCACCCATGACTTGTCCGGATTGGCGATGAGGTAAACATTAACCATAATATCTTTAATCCCCCACACTCCCTCCGTCACCCGGAAGAAAGATCCTGATTCATTATTTTCCGTTCTCATTCCATGTTCGTTTAAAATCTTTGCCCTGCTGACGGTAAAAATTGTGCCATCAGCGCCCTGTGGAATGGTTCCTGGCATGATTTGTTTGCCGGTCGGGTTGTATATTTCCCAGTAGGCACAACCGAACGCAATGAAGACAATATACCTGGCAGACGATGACGAAGACGACCGCATGCTGATACGCCTCGCGGTTGAGCAGGTCATCCATCCTGTCCGCATAGTAGAATTAGATTCCGGCGATCAGCTTGTAAAAAGAATTGTAAGTCAAGGCCTGTCTGATGACCCGGCGATGATCATCATGGACATGAACATGCCGCGGATGAACGGCCTGGAAACGGTCCGCATCCTGAAACTCAATGAGCTTTGTTGTCATATTCCTGTGGTAATGCTCTCGTCCACATCCAACCGCGACCTCGTGCGCGACGCCTACGAGCGTGGGGTGAATGCATTTCTGGAAAAGCCTGTTCATGAAGCCGATTTTATCAAACTCGCGCAAGCAGTGGATGCCTGCTTCCTGAATGCCAGCCACGTAACGGGCGACACCCGGCCGCCGTCACAAGGAAAAAACGGCAGCGTGATCGTGATCGAGGATAATGAGGACCATATGTTTTTTATCCGGCACGCATTGCAGGAATCCATGCCGGAGGTGCGGGTGGTGGAGTTTCCCAATGCGGCGGATGTGATCGAGCAGCTCGGCCCCGCCTGGGACAGCATCGATCCCGCACCGCACCTGATCCTGATGGACCTTTATCTCCCCGGCCGGCAGGACGGGCTGGACCTGCTTGTGAAAATTCATCAGCTTCTGGTCAGTAAAAACAGCCGTTCGATCCCCGTGATCGTATTTTCCTATTCCGACAAGCCCGAAGACATGCACGCCAGCTACCAGCGCAATGCGAGCGCGTATATGACCAAGGACAAGAATGCCGCTCATTGGAAGAACGATTTCAAAAATCTGCATAATTTTTGGTGGAACACCGTATCTACACCCGATCCGCGATGAACGACATCACTTTTGAAACCGCTGACAATGAACCAGATCAGCACCAGGTTCAGAGTCCGTACCTAATGATGGTGCAGTCCGTGAGTCATGAGCTTCGCAGTGTGTTCGGTATTATTTCCGGTATGCATTCGCTGCTTCCGCTGGCATCAGGGGAAGACGAACGAAGAGATATGTTCCATCGCCTGCAAAACAACACAGAATATGCGGCGCAGCTTTTCACCGCGTTGGAAGACTATTGCGCGATGGAAACAGGTCCGGTACAGGTGGAGAGTTCTTCATTCCGACCGGCCGGGGCTTTGGAATACATTCGCAAAAAAGCACAGCCGATGCTGGAAAGGCGTCGCGCCTCGCTCACCCTCGACGGCGACCGTGAAATGCGGGTAGACGGTGATGAAGAAAAAGTCCAGTGCATTGTGCGTAACCTTGTGTTTCACCTCGCCGGCGTAGCCCGAGTGCGGGATATTGCAGTTACGTGGGGACAAAGCGCCCACAGCTGGCATGTGAATGTAAACTACCTCGGCGAACCGCTGCCTGCATGGCTGTTTTATGCGGGAGATCAGTCTTATGATGAATCGATAGGTTCGCACGTGGGCTTGCTGATCGTGCGGCGGCTGGTGTCGGTACTGGGTGGTAAGATCCGCGAAATGCCTGTTGAAACTCCTGGTCGGCGGGGCATTGCGCTGCATTTTCCTCTTTGAGTAATCCACTGGAACGCATTTTGATAGCTCAGCGGACACCACACTTTGAAAGAAAACATGAGCAAAAAAGAAATTTACCTTGTTGAGGATTCGAGCGACTTTCGTCAGCTTGTCCGGGGCATTTTCACCAAATTCCTACCCGACTACCACGTCCGTTTTTTCCAGGGAGCGCAAGAGCTCTATCAATATATGGTGCTGCAATCGGCCGAGCAGTTCAAAGGACGCCGGCCTGCGCTGATCATCCTCGATCTCGAATTACCCACCATCAATGGATTTGAACTGCTCAAACTGGTGCGCCAGACGCCTGCTAATGCGGAAACAGTGTGGAAAACTCTCCCGATCGTGATTCTCAGCGGCACGGCACGGCAAGAGGATATCAACCGCTGCTACCAGGCGGGTGCGAATTCATTTTTTATCAAACCACCCGATTTTGAAGAGCTGCACGTGATGCTCGACACCCTGTGCCGCTACTGGATCGACTACAACCGCCAGGCCACCAACGATATTGTCAACCAAATATCCGCGCAATGACCTCACGCATAGGCTACCATGCGTCGCATGAGCAATTTAAACCTAGTGAACTGCTTGCGCTCGTGCAACGCGCCTCCGCTGCGGGGTTCAACAACATTCTCAATTCCGACCATTTTTATCCGTGGAGCGAGGCGCAGGGCGAAAGCGGTTTCGCATGGAGCTGGCTCGGCGCGGCCATGCAGGCCACATCACTCAGCTTCGGGATCGTGAACGCTCCCGGCCAGCGCTACCACCCGGCCATTATCGCCCAGGCCGTAGCTACCTTGTGCGAAATGTTCCCCGGCCGGTTCTGGATCGCCACGGGAAGCGGACAGTTCCTCAACGAACACGTGACCGACCAGGCATGGCCCGCCAAACACATCCGCAACGAGCGCCTGCGTGAAAGCGTGGACATTATGCGTGCATTATGGCGCGGCGATACGATCACCCGGCAAGGACTTATCCAGATTTTCGAAGCCCGGCTGTACACATTGCCTTCCTACATGCCGACGGTCATCGGCGCCGCACTGACGGAGTCGACCGCGCGCTGGCTCGGCGGGTGGGCCGACGGGCTCATTACCACGTCACGTCCGCCGGAAGCATTGAAGAAAATCATCGCGGCATTCCGCGAAGGTGGCGGGGAAGGCAAACCCGTGTATGTGAAGGTGCAGCTATCTTATGATCCCGACAAGAAGAAAGCACTACAAATGGCGCATGAACAATGGCGGAACAATGTTTTTCCGTCGCAGCTGCTGTCCGACATCCGCTCGCCTGAGGGGCTGGATGCGGCCGGCTCAATGGTGAGCGAAGCGGACATGTTCGCATCCGTACGCATTTCCGACAGCGTGGATCAGCATATCGAATGGCTCGCGGGCGACATAGAAGCGGGGGCTGATCATCTCTACCTGCACAATGTGAATCTGTTGCAGGAGCAATTCATTGATGTTTTTGGAGAAAAGGTGCTGCCTGCATTGCGCGGCTAGCCCTGCAAACTTCTTACGTGCTCCCAGCCCGGTTTCAAAAGCGAGCCTTTGGCGGCAATGGCTTGTGTTTCCTCGTCGGTAAGGTCGCGGAATGATGCGTACACCTGGCCTACGGCATAAAACCATTCTGGCATAACGAGCGCTTCCACGGCATCGGCATCGCCCAGGCGGGCATCGTAATGGTTGCCCGCGACGGGCACAGCCACAATTACCCGAGCCGCTCCCCGTTTCCGGCACATGTGCACCACCGGCACGAGCGTTACGCCCGTAGCAATGCCGTCGTCTACAACGATGACCGTGCGGCCTCGCATATCGGGCAGCGCCCTGCCCTGCTTGTAGGCTTTGATCCGCCGGTTTACCTCGTCGGTCTGCTCGTCGATAATGAGTCCGATCTTCTCCGGTTCAAGCGACTCGCGGTAGCGCGGCGCTACGTACACCGACAGGTCTTCGGCAATGGCCCCAAAGCCGACTTCCGGATGCCCTGGCACGGGCAACTTTCTGGAAATGACCATCGTGAGATCGGTTTTCAGATGCCTGGCAACGTGATAGGCCACTTCTACCCCGCCCCTTGGAACACCCAGCACCAACGGGTCCGCATGTTTGTAATGGTGTGCGAGGAAACGCCCCAGTTGTTCTCCGGCATCTCGGCGGTCGGCGAATACGATGTCGTTACTTCGGTTCATAGGTCTCAGGTTTGTACAAAAAAATCCCCAGTGCCATCTCCGCACCTTGCGGAAGGCAACTGGGGCAATATCCTTAGCCGGGGCGGGCGATTAATGCTTCGCTGCACCCGGAGAAGCTTTGAAAAGCTTCTTGGCCATTTCAAGATGGTGTTTCAGGGCCGGCACTTTGGCATCGGCCCATTTCTTCAATTCCGGGTCCTGTCCTTTGTTCGACTCCGTCTGGAAAAGTCCGATCGTCTGCTCATGCGAGGCGATCATCATGTTCATATAGAGCATATCGAATTGCTCTCCCTTAAATACGGCCAGGCTGTCGAATTTCTGCTGTTTTTTCGCGCTCAGCCCTGTCGGAATGCTCAGTTGCTTTTTCTGTGCCAAAGCCTTCAACTCCTCATTTACTTTTGTGTGGTCGGTTACCATTGTCTTCGCGAATGTTTTCACCTCCTGTGAAACGCCGTTTTGCGAAGCCAGCTCACCCAGTTTTACTTCCAGCATTCCGCCTTCGGCGGCCTCTGTCACAAATTGCTGGTCGGGGGATTCGGACAGGTAATGCTGCTCACCGGCAAAGCGGTCAGAAAAAGCCAGCAGCGCCGAGAGGGCCGCGCATGTAGTCAAAAGGAAAATAGATCTCATATAATAAAGTAGAATGGGGCTTAAAAAATAAAGCGGGTATGAGGTACAAAATCGTGCCAGCCAATGCCCGGAAACGGGCTGCGTTATGCTTCGATCGCGGGCGCCTGGCCGGCAAAATCCTGCAAGATCACCTCCTTGTCGGCAAGGCTGCGCTGTTTGCCTTCCTCGACCAGGAAAGGGATTTTTTTGCCGAACATTTTCTCGCCGGTGTAAAAACGGCTGTCCTGGTAAATATTCCGGTCCGAAGGCAGGTAACCGTATTCAAGGTTATACTGCTCGATGAACGTGACCAGGGCATGAAACATCCGCTGCCACCAGGCAATGTCCTCATCGGGGCTTCCCATCCCCGGAACGTGTGTGCCGGTGTACTTCTGTTTGGTGATGTGGACCCGGTACATGTACAGCTCGCCGGTTTCGAGGTGAAGCATTTTAAAGCGCCCTGAAAAGCCCGCAGGGACGCCGTCCAGTACAACTTTCGCTGAAAAGACTAAGGTTTTCATGGTGTATAACATTGCATTTACTGTGGTGGTTGAGGGGCCGCGTTTGTGGTCGCAGGCCCGAAAACCGATGCGATAGCAACTTATGTACCAGCCCGGATAGTGCTGGAACATGTTTTGCAATATGCGCTCCAACTTTTTAAACCATGCAACAATGAAAAACGAAACCAATTCGCAACCGAAATTTAAAACCAAGACCTCAACAATGGCCGAACCGGCTCTCTATGAACTATTTCTGGATTGCCTGAGGGATATTTACTGGGCCGAAAACCACTTGGTTAAAAACCTGCCCAAGATGAGCCAGGCGGCCAGTTCGAAACAATTGGTGACAGCGATCGAACAGCATCTTGCACAAACCGTAGAACAAGTATCACGTCTCGAAAAGATTTTCGGGCTGCTGGATCAAAAAACGATTGCCAAGAAATGCGATGCGATGGAAGGCATTACCAAAGAAGGCGAAGGAGTAATCGAAAGCACCGATGCCGGCACGGCCACCCGCGACGTTGGTATTATTCTTTCGTCCCAAAAAGTAGAGCATTATGAGATCGCCTCGTACCTGGGCCTCATCCAGCTCGCCACTACACTCGGACTGGAAGAGGTAGCGGGCATTCTGGAAGAATCACTCGCCGAAGAGCAGGCAAGCGACCAGCTGCTGGCGTCCATCGCAGAAAATGACATTGCTTACCAGGCTTCGCAGGAGGCATAATTCCAATCATCAACGACTATGGCGAAAAGAAAAGCACAACAAAACCCGGCCGTCGATCAGCCGGAAAACGACAAGATCCGGAGCCTCGAACCACACATGGAGGACTCAACGGGCGAACTGATGAATACCAACACGGGCGTACGCATTAACGACGACCAGAATTCCCTGAAAGCCGGCGACCGCGGCGCGTCGCTGCTGGAAGATTTCATCCTCCGCGAAAAAATAACGCATTTCGACCACGAGCGTATCCCTGAGCGTGTCGTACACGCACGCGGATCGGGAGCGCACGGGTTTTTTAAGCTCTACGAGCCGCTGGGGCAGTATACCAAAGCGCAATTCCTCAACGACACATCCATCGAAACGCCGGTGTTTGTCCGGTTCTCGACCGTTGCCGGGTCACGCGGGTCAACCGATCTGGCCCGCGACGTGCGCGGTTTCGCCGTCAAGTTTTATACGCAGGAAGGCAATTTTGACCTGGTAGGGAATAATATGCCGGTGTTTTTTATTCAAGACGCCATTAAGTTCCCCGACCTGGTGCACGCCGTTAAGCCAGAGCCGGACAATGAAATCCCGCAGGCGGCATCGGCACATGATACGTTTTGGGACTTCATATCGGTCATGCCGGAGTCGGCGCACATGATCATGTGGCTTATGAGCGACCGTGCCATTCCGCGCAGCTACCGGATGATGGAAGGGTTCGGGGTGCACACTTTCAGGCTGATCAATGCCGAAGGGGTAAGCCATTTTGTAAAATTCCACTGGAAACCCCTGCTGGGCGTGCATGCCGTAGCCTGGGACGAGGCGCAGAACATTTCGGGAAAAGATCCTGATTACCACCGGCGCGATCTTTGGGACGCGATCGAGAGCGGCAACTTTCCGGAATATGAGCTCGGTTTACAGATCGTGCCCGAAGCAGACGAGTTTAAATTCGAATTCGACCTGCTCGACCCGACGAAGATCATCCCCGAAGAGCTCGTACCGGTGATCAAGGTCGGAAAGCTCACGCTGAACCGCAATCCTGAGAACTTTTTTGCCGAAACGGAGCAGTCGGCATTCCACATCGGCCACGTGGTACCAGGCATTGACTTCACCAATGACCCATTGCTGCAAGGCAGGCTGTTCTCCTACACCGACACCCAGCTGATCCGCCTCGGCGGCCCGAATTTCCAGGAGATACCCATTAACAGGCCGATTGTGCCGGTGCACAACAACCAGCGCGACGGCTATATGCGCCAGACGATCAATCGCGGCAAGATCAGCTACGGGCCTAATTCGCTGGGCGACAACTACCCGTTGCAAGCCAAGGCGTCGGAAGGCGGGTTTACCTCCTACCCCGAAAGGATCGATGCCCGCAAGATCAGGGCGCGAAGCAAGAGCTTCCTGGATCATTTCAGCCAGGCCAGGTTGTTTTTCAACAGCCAGTCGGACCCTGAGAAAAACCATATGATCGAGGCGTTCAGCTTTGAATTGGGCAAGGTACAATCGGTGGAAGTACGTCAGCGGATGCTGGGCATTCTGTCGATGGTGGATAAGGGACTGGCCGCCGAAGTGGCATTCTCGTTGCGTCTGTCCGTACCGGAAGACCCCGAGTTGCCTGTAAACCGCAGCATTCCCGCAGACGGCGATCCGGCCGATTACGACCCCGTAATGGTGGAAGGCTCGCTCGCGGCCTCGGCTGCGCTGAGCATGGCCAACAGCCCGAAAGACTCCATCAAGACGAGGAAAATCGCATTCCTGGCTGCCGATGGCGTGGATAGCAATTCACTCAATACCGTAAAAGCCGCGCTGGAAGCGGAAGGCGCCATCGTTGAAGTGATTGCCCCGAGGCTCAACTATGTATTGTCCACCACCGACGAGGAAATCCATGTGCATCACAGTTTCCTCACGGCCGCATCGGTATTATACGACGCCGTGTTTGTACCAGGCGGCACCAACAGCGTGGCTACCGTGGAGGCGGATGCCGACGCCGTTCATTTCCTGAATGAGGCGTTCAAGCATTGCAAAGCCATTGCAGCGGACGCCGGAGCGATGCAGGTGATCGAGGCGACCTATTTTGCCAAAAAGATCCCCGCCGAGTTCTCGGACGAAGCGGTACTGCTGGACGGCATCGTGATCAGCGACGATCCGGCGACACTGGCAAGGCGGTTCATTACCGCCATAGCGCAACACAGGTTCTGGGAAAGAGAAAAGCCGAGAAAGATCCCGGCGTAATGCAGGCGTGGCTATTTGAATGCCACCTCGATAAATAGTTGCGATGAGCGGAGTCGGAAACACCGGTGCAAAACCGGCCTCCGGCTCCGCTCTTGCATCAGGCCAGTAGCGTAACGGCTTCGTGGTTACCTTGCTGCATGGCGAGGTCAAACGCGGACTGGCCCCTGATGTCGAGAATGTCAGTATCGGCTCCGCTTTCGAGCAACAGTTTCACCACTTCATTGCGGCCAAACATTGTCGCAAACATCAATGCTGTACCGCCGTTGCCGTGCTGGCTGTTCAGGTTGGCACCGTAACTGATCAGCAAAGACGCGATCTCGGGTAACCCTTTAAATGCTGCGCCCATCAGCGCCGTATTGCCGCCATAGTCGCCCGCATTGACATCTGCTCCCGAATCGAGCAGCAGTCTGGCCGCCTCGGGGCGATTGTTATAGCATGCGATCAGCAGCGGCGTATATCCTTTTTCATCCCTCACATTCACATCCACACCCCGTGAAAGCAGTTCACGGATCACATCCAATTCCCCTACCCGGGCAGCGTGTATCAGTACATTCGTGTAGTTTTCCATCATTAACCGGTTTGTTTTTTAGAGCATGCATTCAGCTTAAAATCCATACCAGCCCAGGGGCAGACTTTCAGGGAAAGAGTTTTGCCAAAAGCTCATTCAATTCCATCAGGTCCACCGGCTTCACCAAATGCCCGTCAAATCCCGATTGTCTCGTGCGTTTTTTATCTTCCGACTGGCCGTAACCAGTGAGTGCGATCACCATGACCTTCCGCCCGTTCGGGCGTTTGCGGATCTGCTTTGCCGTTTCGAACCCGTCCATCTGCGGCATCGAAATATCCAGCAGCACCACTTCCACCGGCTGCTGGTCCAGCATCTCAAGCGCCTGGGCCCCACTGTAACTTACGCTCGTATGATGCCCCTGGTATTTCAGCAACATGGCCAGCGTGTCGGCGGCGTCGGTATTGTCGTCTACCACCAATATTTCCCTTGCGGCGGCTTTCGCGTGTTTTTCAGTGATGGGGGGCGTAAATTCCACAGGCACGTCGAGGTATGGGAAGTAAACCAGGAATTCGCTTCCCTCGCCGAGTCCGTTACTGCTGGCCTCCACCCTGCCGCCGTGCATTTCGACGAGCTGCTTCACCAGCGTCAGGCCGAGGCCCAAACCGCCTTCCGCTTTTCCGGGCGAGAGGTCAACTTGTGCAAAAAGCTCGAAAATAGCTTCGAACTGGTCCGAAGTGAGCCCAATGCCGTCGTCTTTCACACTTAGAATAACCTCACTGCCCTTTTGCTCCAATGCAACCCATACATTGCCGTTTTCTTTGGTGAACCGGACGCCGTTCGTCAGCAGGTTGGTCACTGCCTGATTCAGTCGTGTGGCGTCGCCGTTGAAATACAGTGGAGTACCCGGCAATTCCAGTATCAGCTTCCTGTTTCCCGAGTCGTACAAGGAGCGTGTCGCTTCGGCCGCTTCGGCTACCAGCGCACTGAGGTCTACCTGCTCGCGCCGCAGCTCGATTTTCCCGCGGCTGATGCGGCTCACATCCAGCAGGTCGTCCACCAGCCTCACCAGGTGATCCACCTGGCGGTTCATCATGGCCACCGATGCATTCACACGCTCGTCGTCGCCAGAGGTCATCTTCATGATCTGCAACGTATTGCGCACAGGCGCGAGCGGGTTCCGCAGCTCGTGGGCAAGCATAGCCAGGAATTCGTCTTTCCGGCGGTCTGCTTCCCGCAGCGCCTCCTCGGCCGCCTTGGGGCCCGTAATGTCCACAAAAGTGAAAACTACCCCGTTAATGCGGTCCTCGGCGGTGCGGTAGGGCATTACGCGCATCATATACACGCGCCCGTCCTTACTTCTAACCTCCCGTTCCACGGTTTGCAGCTTTTCCAGCACCAGCTCCGCGTCCTCCTGCAAATGCAGGTAATCGAGGCGGTTGGTAATGTCCGACAGCGGACGTCCGAAATCGGCCGGGATCAGGTTGAAAATCTCCCGTGTGGCAGGCGTGAACAGGTTTACCCGGAAACTGCGGTCGAGAAACAGGGTGGCCATGTTGGTGGAATTAATGAGGTTTTGGAGGTTATTGCTGGTCAGCGATATTTCCTCCACCTTCACTTTCAATTCCTGGTTAATGGTCGTCAGCTCCTCGTTGATCGACTGCAACTCCTCCTTGCTTGTTTCCAGCTCCTCCGCTGCCGACCGCAGCTCTTCATTAATGGCCTGCAACTCTTCATTGGACGCTTTTAACTCTTCGGCCTGCACCTCGTGCTGCTCGTTCGAGGTTCGCAGCTGCGCTTTGACGCGGATCAGTTCTTCTTCCAGGTGGCGCGCCATCGGCTCCACCGACGTCTGCAAACTTTCAGCTTCGTTGTCCTGCCCGGTTTGTTGAAACAAAATCAGGATAAACCCTCGGGCGGGATCACCCTCCCGCATTACCGGCCGCACGTGCATTGTTACGGTTTCGGAATGTTCTCCTACCCGGATTTTCAGGTTTCTTGCCTCTACGTGGGCCTGCTGCTGCACGGCCTGGTAAAATGCCGTCCGCAACTCCAGACGCAGCTCCGGCCGGATCAGTTTCAGCAGGTTTTTCGTCGGTTCGCCGCCTGTAATGTGCAGGTAGTTACCCGCGCGTTCGGACAGGTGCAGGATGTCGTATTCTTCATTTACAATAATGGAAGGCGGCGCATATTGTTCCAGAAGCTGCTGGTGCAAATCGCCGAAACTCAGTCGTGCCGCCGGGCGCACCTCTATTTCACTCACAGTGGGGACGGTACTTTTCTTTTCGGGGATAAACTGAGGAATGGTTTCCGGCACGGGGTACGACCGCGTGGTTACCTGGCGGCTTTGGTACAAATGGTATTCCCGGCTCACATTGAAATACAAATCGCTCGATCCGTCCACCGTTTCGGACATGCCGAGCCACAGGAATCCGCCCGGTTTGAGCGCGAAATGGAATGTTTCCATCGCCCTTTCCTGAGCCGTCTGATTGAGATAAATCAGCATGTTCCGGCAGGTCACCAGGTCGAGTTGCGAAAATGGCGGGTCTTTCAGCACATTATGTCTCGCAAAAAGCACCATTTCGCGTATCTCACGCCGGATACGGTATTCGTCTCCATCGCGTGTGAAGAACCTTCTCAGCCGCTCCGGCGATACGTCGGCGGCGTCGTTGATGCTGTACTTTCCATCCCTGGCAATGGCCAGTGCCGCTTCGTCGATATCCGTCGCGAAGATCTGTACTTTCGGGGCGTCGATCGTGCTCATGGTCCGCTCGGCAAACAGCATGGCGAGCGAATAGGCCTCCTCACCCGTAGCGCAGCCTGCCACCCACACCCGCACCGTATTTTCCTGATCTTTCCCTTCCATGATCAGCGGCAGTGTTTCCTGCTCGAGCGCGAGAAATGCGCGGCTATCGCGGAAGAAGTTCGTGACCGAAATCAGCAGATTTTTGAGCAATGCCTGCGTTTCGTCCGGATGCTCGCGCATGTAAGCGACGTATGCGGGCAGGTTGGGCAGGTTGAGCACATTAATGCGCCGCTCGATGCGGCGCATGAGCGTCGGCCTTTTATAATTCGAAAAATCGTGGCCGGTGCGCATGCGCAGCTGGGTAAACACCTCCCGGAGCGCCTGCTGCTCGTCCGGCGGGCGTGTTTCTGATTCCACGGTGATCGCCACCGTACCCAGGCCTTGGCGGTACGACAGGAGTTGGGCAGGAATATGGGCAACGGGCAGGATGTTGTCAACCAGTTCCGTGGCGATCGCGCTGCGCGGCATTTCATTGAAAGTGGCTTCCCTGGGATTCTGCACGAACGACGCCCCGCCATATTCCTTGATCCTTTTGAGGCCCATGGAGCCGTTGGCGCCCGTTCCCGACAATATGACGGCCACGCTCTGGTCCCGGTAAGCCTCCCCGAGCGTCCGGAAAAAGACATCTACCGGCGCGCGCCGTTCTTCAATCTGCATATCCCTGACGATCGAAATCCGGCCGCTGGTTATCTGCACGTGCTTGATGGCCGGAAGGATCAGAATCCTGTCAGGAACGATTTCGGCACTGTCTGCCACGTTCAGCACCGGTAATTTCGCCACCTTGGACAGTATTTCGGTCAGTTGCTCGTCCTCGTCCGGCGCCAGGTGCAGCATCACCAGGTAAGCGAGGCCGGTGCGGGCGGGTACGTGTTCAAAAAATTCTGTGAGTGCTTCAATACCTCCCGCCGAGGCACCAATGCCCACGACCAACATCTGATGAAGGGAAGCCTTTTCGGGCGTCTCCTTTTTAGGGTTTTTCATATTCTGAATTCAGTAACTCAATGGTTGCTTAAAGCCGCTCCTCGGATGTCCTTATCACTTCGATATCCGCACTGGCGCGGATTGCATTGCGGATCAGGGCCACGCGCTGCTCGGCTTCACGGGCCTTCCGGAAATAGCGGGCGGCATCTGCCCGGTAGTTGGCTTCGGCGAAGTGATCGCCCATGTGATTGAGCAGGATCACGTGTTCATCCACGCCCCGGAGCGCGGCAAACAGGTTGCTTTCGATTTTTTCGGCAATGGCCTCCAAAAGTGTTTCGGGTGAAAATGCATGCCCGGTATGGCATCGGTAGCGGGATAATGAACCGTCTTTGAGCAACGTCAGCACGCCCTGACATTCAGGACAGGACAGTTTGCTCATTTCGCCGTATTGGGGAATATCGATATCCAATCTGTTCTGGTCCGCCGCAACCCGCACTTCCGCTTCCAGCTGTCCGAGCTCTTCTTTATCGAGCCTGGTGCCTATCTCAACCGTTTCATTACAAAGTTTCACCAGCAACGCCGCCATTTCCGAAACCGGCACAATATAATCAATCGCCACTTCCCGAATGGCATTTTTCGGCATGGAAGGCATTTCGGCGTCGTCGGGGTCCTGCGCAATGGCGATGCCCCCGCAGCGTTTGATACTCCATAACCCGGCCGTGCCGTCGTCGAGCGCGCCGGACAGCACAATGCCGATCACCCGACTACCGAATGCGTACGCGGCGGAGCGGAAGAGCGGGTCTATTGCCGGACGGAAGCGGTTTTCCTTCGGTCCGCGTGTCACGTGGACGTGCCGGTCGTCCACCAGCAAATGATGGTCGGGCCGGGCTACGTAAATGCGGTTCGGCCTGATCAGGTCGCCGTGGTCGGCGTGTACCACGGTCAGGTCGGTGAGCTCGCCCAAAACGCCCGGCAATACACCTTCGGCGTTCGGCGAAATGTGCCAAACCAGGAAAATAGAAGCGCCGATATCGGCCGGCAAACCAGAAACCAGTTTTTTGAACGCTTCCAGTCCTCCCAGGGAGGCACCTATTACCACTATGTTTCTTTTTGCCATAACCTTCTGCGGTTGGTTGCTACCCATTTGCAGAAAATAGCGTGCCGTTGGGGAAATGATCAGTGACTCGAAACCGCTTTGAGGCCGGCGATCGAAAGAATGAGCGTGGTAATAAAAAATATCCGCCAGAAAGTGACGGGGTCTTTAAACACCAAAATACCTACCAGCACCGTGCCCACCGCGCCAATGCCCGTCCAAACGGCGTAGGCGGTCCCGATCGGCAGCGTTTGCGTGGCTTTCAGCAGTAAACCCATGCTCACGGTGAGGGAAACGATGAATCCGGCAAACCACCAGTACATTTCGCTACCCGATGTTTCGCGGACTTTGCCAAGACACGAAGCGAACCCGACCTCGAAAAGACCGGCGACAATCAAAATAATCCAGTTCATAGCACTTTGTTTTTTGATACAAAGGTCCTGCACAGGATTTGAAAAGAATTTTACAAATGTTAAAAAACGAATTACCGGATTTCTGAACGAATCCGGCTCAGGCTCACCTGCGTGATGCCGAGAAATGAAGCAATGTGGCACAATGGGACACGTTGGAGTAGGTCGGGCGTGGCCGAAAGCAGGTCCAGGTACCGTTCCTGGGCTGTTTTAAATTGCATGGAAATGAGCCGTTCCTCTGTTTTGATCAGCTCGCGCCCGATCAGCTTCCGACCCCAGTTGGCCAGGTGGATATCGGTAGCAAAAAGCGATTCGAGGTGCTGGGACTTCATCTGGTAGAGATCGCTCGCCTCCATCGTTTCAATATGCTCATAACCGGGCTGGCCGGACACGAAGCTCTTCATCGAAATCACCACGTCGCCCTCCTTTCCAAACCAGAAAGTAACATCGCCCCCGTCCGTATCGGAATAAGCGCGCACGATGCCGCTGCGGATAAAATACAGCGTTTTACCGACCCTCCCAGCCTGGATGAGCGAATGCCCTTTCAGACAGCGCACTTCGGAAATGTGCGCTTTCAGGGCCTCCCGCGAGCCCGTAGGCAAGGGATGAATCCGTTCCAGAATTTCGTCTATTTCCATGAACATCAGCGAGATAGCCGGCCTAAGGCTTCCTCCACCGAGGGCAGAAAGTTAACCTGTTTTCCCTTATTGCTTTCAAAAATGAAGTCGCGCAAACTCTGACTTTCATAACCCGAAAAATCGCCGACGATGGCCAGCCGCACGCGGTAGGTGGTGAACTTCTGCAAAATTTCTCCTGCAATACCCGTTTTGAGATCAAAGAAATGTGGTGTGATGTTTCGCTCGTGCAGCACGACGGCGTCGTAACCCTGGTAATACAGGTCGGCCATGATTTGCAGGCCGTCGTCGGTGGTGTGAATGAGCACCTCGTCCGACGTTACCTCGGCAATTGTGCTCCCGTTTTGTTCGTGAACCTGAACATTCATAGCTAAACCCGGCCGGAAAGTTTGTAGATCGCCGGAATGCGAAGTTAGTGAAAAAGCGCCCTGCACGGGCAGCGGCATTGTTTGAACTTTTTCTACATTTCAAAATATTTATTCGGGCACCTTTTTTCCTGCAAATGATAATCATTCCAAACTACATCGCGGACAAACGGCCGCCAGAAACAGCTGCTTACGCTTCATGCGAGCGCGAATGGCCGCGGCAGCGCGCCAGCCGGGTGCCTGGGTACTAGCAGATCCATCGACTTGGCGGCCATGCAAAAGCAGGTTGTGGTCAACCGGACGGTTGGCTAAAAACTATTTTTACAAATACCTCTGAATAGTATTTTTACGGCTTTGGGGCCGTTAATTACCGTGCCCTCCGCCGGGTTGTTCGGTAGCGGAATTATAGTTAATATTTCGAATTACTCCTCCCGCTAATGCACGATCGATGAACCCGGAAGCACCCCATTTACACACCATTTCCCATGACAATATCCCGCTTTGCCGGGTAGGCGGCAGCGTCTTAAACGCCGGCCCAAAAGCGCTTCCGGAGCAGCTATCTGAATTTTTTACCGGGATTTTCAGCACCTCCGAATGGCCGGCGAGGTGGTACTGCGGCTACTGGTCCGATTTCCATGGCTGGCTTTACATCGTTTCCGATCTTTTCATCTGGGCGGCCTACTTTGTGATCCCCACTTTCCTGGTCCGGTTTATATTAAAACGGAAAGACTTTCCATTCCCGAAAACCATCTGGCTCTTCGTGGCCTTCATCTTTTTCTGCGGCGCCACGCATTTAATCGACGCGCTGACTTTCTGGGTGCCGGTGTACCGTTTCAGCTCATTGGTACGGTTCGCGACGGCCATTGTATCGCTCACCACGGTTTATTATCTGTTCAAAATATTCCCGAACGTCCTCCTGCTCAGGTCCGTGGCCGATCTGCAACGGGAGATCGACGAGCGGACGACGATCGAAGAGAAGATGGCGCAGAAGAACAGCCAGCTGCAAAGCTTCACTCACATCCTCTCGCACAACCTGCGGAACCACGCGAGCAATATTGCGCTCCTCACCGATTTCGTGGACGAATCGACGCTCTCGAAGGATAATGAAGAGCTTTTCCAGAAGATTAAAACCGTATCCAAACACCTCAATACCACCCTCGACGACCTGTCGCAGGTGATCAAAATCCGCGACAACCAGCTGGAAGGCGAACAGCTGGACATCCGGGAAGTGACCGAACGGGTGTTGGGCGTGCTCGACGAAAGCCTGCACACGAGCCAGGCCGAGGTACGGATGGATTTCAGCGAGCGGGAAATCGTGTTTCCGCACATTTACCTGGAAAGCATTCTGATGAACCTGATCTCGAACGGTATAAAATACAAAAAAGATGGTGAACCTCCTTTGATCACATTGCGTTTCTACCGTAACGAAAATGGCCTTAAAGTACTGGAATACAGCGACGAAGGAAAGGGCATCGACCTTTCGCTTCATTCGGACAAGATCTTTGGTTTGTATAAAACTTTCCATAAACACCGGGATGCTCACGGAGTTGGACTATTTTTGATAAAAAATCAGATTGAAGCCCAGGGCGGGAACATTGAGGTATTCAGTAAGGTCGACGCGGGTATTACTTTTAAAATTACATTCAACGAAAATGCTTGAAATCCTCTGCGTAGTCGACGACGACAAAATCTTTACCTACCTCTTGAAACGCATCATTGAAAAGGCCAAAATTGCACGGGAAATCATATTTTTCGAAAACGGCCGTGATGCGCTCGATTATCTGGCAAATCACCGCGACGACGCATTGAAACTTCCTCAACTCATCCTGCTCGACATCAATATGCCCATTCTGGACGGCTGGCAGTTTTTGAGTGAATATGGAAAACTGGAACCGACGGTACCCCAACCGATATCGATCTGCATGATGAGCTCTTCCTCCGACCTCGAAGATTACGACCGTGCGATGGGCTCCGGGCATGTGATGGACTACCTTCAAAAACCGGTTCAGATGCCTTCTCTGAAAGAAGTTACCGAACGCGTATTGTCATTCGTTGCCCCGAAATAGCGGCAGACTCGCTATTTTTGCCTTGTAACCAAACATTGATCCACCCTGCCATTCCGTATCCTGATAGCGCCGCTGGACTGGGGACTGGGACATGCCACGCGCTGTATCCCCGTCATCAGGCACCTTTTGGCGCGGGGCTGCGAGGTGACGATCGCAGCATCCGGCGCGACGGCGCTTTTGCTGAAAGACAATTTTCCCGGCCTGCCACAGCTACCGCTCGCCGGTTACGATATCGCGTATAGCCGTAGCGGCGGCACATTTGTGGCGAAAATTGTGTTGCAAATTCCCAAAATCCTGCGCGCGATCCGCCGTGAGCGACGATGGCTCCGTAACATGCAGGCCACGCACCAATTCGACCTGGTGATTTCCGACAATCGCTATGGATTGAACATAAATGGATTGCATTCGGTGATCATGACGCACCAGTTGCAGATCATGACGGGATTCGGCGGCT
This sequence comes from Dyadobacter fermentans DSM 18053, assembly GCF_000023125.1. Classification (NCBI taxonomy): domain Bacteria; kingdom Pseudomonadati; phylum Bacteroidota; class Cytophagia; order Cytophagales; family Spirosomataceae; genus Dyadobacter; species Dyadobacter fermentans. The sequence goes on along the minus strand of NC_013037.1, from coordinate 6,690,297 downwards.
TCGCGGACTACCTAATGCGTAAGCTGCATTACCGCATGCTGGAACAATTCGATGAATGCTGGGTCGTGGACGCGCAGGAGGATGGGCTGGCCGGCGCATTGTCGCATCCGCCAAACATTCCCGCCAATGCGCATTATGTGGGGTTGCTTTCTCAACTGGAAACTCCGGCTCATGATGCGGAGGAGCAAGGCCAAATACTGGCGCTGCTTTCCGGCCCGGAGCCGATGCGGACTATTCTGGAAAAACTGATTATTGGGCAAGCTTCCGAATTAACTGAAAATCAATTTCATATCATCGCCGGAAATCCCTCGGGTAAACCGCAGCCGCACCTTCCGGGGCACATTACCTACGCTACCCACGCGAACGCACGCGAGCTCGTAACCGCTATTTCCGCCGCGCAGCTGGTCATTTGCCGCAGCGGCTACTCCACGCTCATGGACCTGGCCACGCTTGGCAAAAAGGCATTGCTTATCCCTACGCCAGGGCAGTCGGAACAGGAATATCTGGCCGGGCATTTAAATGCACAAGGCATTGCCCTCAGCAGAAAGCAGGCGGATTTGGATTTGAAGCAAGACATTGCGGCGGCATTGCACTACAAGGGATTCTCATCCACGCCGCACGCCGGGAAACCGGTGCAAATGCAGGCAGTGATCGACGCCGCTTTGAAACAATTGAAAAACTGACACCGAAGGGTTTTGCAAACGGGGCACCTTTCCAAGCAGGCGCCCCGTCTCCTTTATTGGTTACTCAATGCAGCAGGACCCGTCGCCGCATTCCTGTGCGCCCGCATCACTTGCAGCATTTGCAGCGCCACCGACAGGATAATCAGCCCCAAACCGAGGTAAAAGGACCACCGCAACTCCTTATTTTCGTGATAAATCAGAATGGCGAGAATAATCGTGTACACCGGTTCCAGGTTCAAACTCAGGTTGACGGTGAACGCCGAAATGCGTTGCAGCACCTGCGTTTGCAGCATATAGAGAACTACCGTGCAGAAAAACGCCAGCAGCAGCAAGTAACCCACATCCGCCCACGACGGCACGAGTGTGGCCACTGGGAAAAAGTAAAAATAGACAGGCATTAGCGGCGTGAGCGCAATGGCCCCGCCGATCAGCGCGTAAACCGTGGCCGTTTCACTTTTAAACGAATGCGCCAGCCGCTCGTTGCTGATCGTAAAAAGTGACCCAAGTGCCGAGGACACGACGCCCAACCCAATCCCGACGCGGTAGCGGGAATCAAAACTGAAAATCAGCGCGATACCCAGCAACGTGAGCACGCTCAGGAGTAATTCGGAAAGCACGAAACGCTTGCGATTGATCAGCGGCGAAAAAATAGCGGTGAAAAACCCGACCAGCGAGAAACAAACCACCCCTACCGAAATATTGGAATACTTGATACTCCCATAAAAGAAGATCCAGTGCAGCCCGAGGAACAGCCCGGCCAGCGACGTACGCATAAATTCGCCAACCGATATGCGTTCAAGCTTTTTGGTGGCGGCCAGGATGAGCAGCATGAGAATGCCCGCCAGCGAAATGCGGTACCACGATAGCAGCCCTTCATTTACCGTAATGAGCTTGCCGAAAATGCCAGTGAATCCGGCCAGAATGATCGCTATATGCAGCTTGATGAAAGCTTGTTTCATTGTAATATTTGTTCAAAAAAAGGTATTGAAATAAACTCCGGGCGCCACGCATGCGACGCAAACCGGTTAATCGAAACCCTGCGGAAGGGCTAAGGCTCAACAACCTTCATGAACAATGGTAGCAGGTAATAGTAAAATCGCCTCCCGAAAACGCGGGAAGTACCAATAAATTCCGGTCATTAAGCCGATCAGGCTACCGGAGGAGGCGAAATGCTGAAAAGAAGTCGGTGTTTGGACATAGCAACGAAAATTGTCCCTCAAAAATAGGGCGATTTGCGCGGACCACCAACGCGACGCACCATTTTCCTTTTCGCAACCCTGGAACAGTGCGACAGGACAATGCAGAGGCCGGGCCTGCGACGCAAACCCGGCCTGCTGTAACGTTACGAGCTGTCCGCCAAGAACCGTTTTTCTTACTCGTATTCTTTCAGCAACGTGCGGATGTCGCGGATGAGCTCGTATGTGCCCTCATCGGTTGTGCCATCGTACATGCCGCGGATGTGCCGGTCTTTATCGAGCAGCACAAAATGTCCGCTGTGAAGGAAGCCGCCCGGTGATTTGGCATCCTCGGCGGCGGTAATGAGGTAATGCTGCTGCCCTATTTCATAAATTTTCTCGCGGTCGCCCGTCACAAATTGCCAGATCGCATTGCTTACCCCGAGGTCGTTCGAGTACGTTTTGAGCACGGCAGGCGTGTCGTGCTCGGGGTCGATCGTGTGCGAGAGAATGCGGACATCAGGCTTGTTCTTGATTTCGTCATACACTTTGAGCATATTCTTTTTCATGACGGGACAGATCGTCGGGCAGGTGGTGAAAAAGAAATCCGCGACATAAATCTTGTCTTTAAAATCCGCCTCCGTCACGTTCTGACTGTCCTGATTGGTGAAGGAAAACGCGGGAATGGCCGGATAATGCAGCTCGTCGACGGCTTGGCCATCAACGGTTTTGACAATTTTTTCAGGCTCGCCCAGGTACGGAAGTTTACGGTCCTGGCAAGAGGTAAGCAAAGCCGCCGCCAGCAGTCCCGGCAGCAGGAATATATGCATTCGCATGGATATTGGGTTTTGGATAAAACAAATGACAGTCCGGCCACGGCAGCGCGCCGCACCAGCTGGGAAGATTTTGCAGGAACAGTCTGCAAACCAGCGTCAAACAGCCGTTCAGACTAATGGCGGATGGAAGATATCCGCAATGGGTGTGCGGGAAAGAAAAGGGGAAGTGTATTTAAAAACCACCGTGAGCGGCATTTCGAACCGTTCCGGCGACCGAAACACCAACGGCTTACCGGTATCCATCACCTGAAAAAGCAAATGCGCCATATAAGTCCGTTCGGCCTGGCGCTCGTCCTGCTTTTTAGCATCGACGATCTTTTTCGCCAGGTAGCACGCCCCCTCGCACACGGCAATGGGATTCCCGCGGTTCACGCAGAGATTGGCAATGATATACTCCTTTCGCAATTCATAATCGAGGTACACCAAAGGGATAACCCATGCCTTCACAAGCATCAGCAGCACGAAGCCCAGGGTAATCCATTGTTTTCCTAACGGTATCAAGAATAGAAGAGCAAAACGGTGAAAATAACGTCCTGCAAAGCTAATGCCGGAAACCGGGGATAGCAAACCGGCTTTGGGCCTTGCTTCCGTTTCTAATTTGCCGTTTGATAATTGGTAACAAAATACCGTTAACAACAAGTACTACAATGAGTTACTTAAAATTTGTGGGTCGATAAATGATATGTTGTTTCGGGACATTTTTTATTTTTGCAGAAATAGATCAATTTCATCTCAAACAAACCACACTAAATATGCAATCTTCCATTATCCCTTCTGTTATTTCCACTTCCATGGGCGGCGCCGTCATCGGCGGTAGTATTGCGCACATTTCCGGCGCCCTGGTCGGCGGCCTGTTCGGCATTTTCATCGCATTATGCTCCGAATACCAAAACAAAAAGACTTCTTCCACCAGCAACTGAAGCAATAGTTGGTTGATTTTCTGAACTCGATTATCAGGGATGTTCTCGCTCCCAGGATCATCTTTGTATTGGCTGGATTGGGAAGTGTTACTTATTTGTTCACGTTTTGGTTCCAAAACCGGTTTGTTCAAACCAATCTGCCCGACCTGATCAGCACGGGTTTTCAGATTGTTTCGATTACGAGCGGTTGCAGGCTGGTTTTGCACGTATTCAAGGAGCTTTGCAAGCCCGATGCCGTAATGGAAATGGATAAGTTCTATACCGGTTACGGCGGTGCGGCTGTGCTATGGATATCGATCACAACGCTTAAAAAGCGCTTTTCAAAACCGTCCTGACGACTTGGTATCAGTGAAGCAGCTGCCGAACCAATAAAACCGTTTTGTTTGTTGCACGAATGCAAAGCAGCAAACATGGGAAACATTTTTAAGCAAATGGCTTCGCCTACCGGCACCCTTACCCTCATTGCCAGTGAAAAGGGTTTGCGGGCGGTATTATGGAACCATAATCCCGAAAAATCGGGCATCGACCGGGGCGTTGAGGATCTTGCGCACCCATTATTGCTCGAAACCGAAAAGCAGCTGAACGAATATTTCAGCAAAAAACGCAAAACATTTACCCTTCACCTGGATTTCGTAGGAAGCGATTTTCAGATACAGGTGTGGGAGGCAATGCTCACCATTCCTTTTGGCGAAACAAGGACCTACGGCGACATTGCGCGGCAAATTGGCAATCCCGACTCAGTGCGGGCCGTAGGAGGCGCTGCCAACAAAAACCCCATCCCGATCATCGCGCCGTGCCACCGCGTGGTGGGTGCCAATGGCAAGCTGGTTGGTTTTGGCGGCGGGCTTGAAAACAAGGCGATACTGCTCGCATTGGAAGCGCCATACAGGCAAACATCCATTTTTGATTGAGTAACCGATAGTTAACCTGTTCGGGTTTTTCGATTTTTTCTTACCTTTGCATCATCATTCACAAACCGGAAACACCAGGTGTAGGAGATCATTTCTTTCAGGAAAATAAATCAGGCGGCCACGATGTCGGCTGCTATTATTCATTCTCAAAAAGAAATGTACTATGCTTTTTCTTCAAGGTGTTACCTATGCACACCCGAATCGGGATGTGCTGTTTTCAGATATACAACTTACTGTTAACAAACACGATAAGATCGCGCTGATCGGCAATAATGGTGCCGGAAAGTCTACTTTGCTGGGCATTCTGGCGGGTAAGTTCAAGCCGGTTTCTGGAACGGTCGGAGCCGACGCGCAGCCGTATTATGTACCGCAGCTTTTAGGTCAGTATAACGGACAAACCGTCGCGGAAGCGCTCGGCATCCACGATAAGCTTCTCGCGCTCCGGGAAATCCTCGACGGGCATTTGACCGACATGAACCTCGAATTGCTGGACGACGACTGGGGCATTGAAGAACGGTGCCAGGAAGCGTTCGCACATTGGCAGCTCGGCGGGATATCCCTCTCCCAGCCCATGGCCACATTGAGCGGCGGCCAAAAAACGAAGGTGTTTCTCGCCGGAATCATGATCCACCAACCCGGTAATGTGCTCCTCGACGAACCCAGCAACCACCTCGACGCCCCGGCGCGGTCGATACTTTACGAATACATCCGGTCCACCACCGACACGCTCGTGGTGGTCAGTCACGACAGGACATTGCTCAACCTGCTCAACACCGTTTGCGAGCTCGGCAAGCGGGGCATTACCGTTTACGGCGGCAATTACGACTTTTATGCCGAGCAGAAAGCCATCGAACAGGAAGCACTCAGCTCGGATGTAAAAGCGAAGGAAAAAGCGCTTCGCAAGGCCAAAGAAGTGGAAAGAGAGGCGATGGAACGGCAGCAAAAGCTCGACGCCCGTGGAAAAAAGAAGCAGGAAAAAGCGGGATTGCCCACGATCGTGCAGAATGCATTCAGGAACAATGCGGAAAAGAGCACGGCGCGCATGAAGGGCATCCACGCCGAAAAAGTGGGCGGCATTGCACAGGAATTGAGCCACTTACGGAGCGAGCTGCCTTCGGTCGATAAAATGAAGATTGATTTCGACAACTCTTCGCTTCACAAAGGCAAAATCCTGGTGACCGCCACGCATGCCAACTTCGGTTTCGGCGAGCAGCCCATTTGGGCTAAACCACTTGATTTTCAGATCACCAGCGGTGAGCGCATTGCCATAAAAGGTGCGAACGGATCGGGTAAAACGACGCTCATCCGGCTGATACTGGGCGAATTGCAGCCCACAAACGGCACCATCGAGTGCGCGGAGTTCAAATCCATTTACATTGATCAGGATTATTCGCTCATCGACAATGCCCTTACGGTATACGAGCAGGCCCGGCAGTTCAATACAGGCGCATTGCAGGAGCATGACATCAAAATCCGCCTGAACCGCTTCCTTTTTACCCGGGAATACTGGGGCAAGCGCTGCGGCAGCCTGAGCGGCGGTGAGAAAATGCGGCTGATGCTCTGTTCGCTGGCCATTGCCACCCAGGCACCGGACCTGATCATCCTCGACGAGCCGACCAACAACCTCGACATTCAGAACATCGGCATCCTCACCGCGGCGATCAGCGAATACCGCGGGACGCTGCTGGTCGTTTCGCACGACGCGCACTTTCTGCGGGAGACGAATGTAGAACGGGAAATACTGCTCGTCTGATTATATTTAACCTCAAAAACATTCCTATGCTGGATATCGTAATCGAAGCCCGGAAGGCGGCCATCAGTGAATCGGTGATGGTGAAGCGGATCTTGCCGTTTCGCCTGAGAAGAATGGTCGGGCCGTTTGTCTTCATGGACCACGCCGGGCCGCTGGGAGCCATTCCGGCCAATCCGTCGTCACTGGATGTGCTGCCGCACCCGCATATCGGCCTTTCGACGGTGAGTTATCTGTTCGACGGACAGGTTACCCACCGCGACAGCACCGGTGCGCAGCAGATTATAAAACCCGGCGAAGTGAACTGGATGACCGCCGGAAGCGGCATTGCGCATTCCGAGCGCTTTGAAGACCCGGCTGCATTGGCCGGTGGCCTGGAAATGATCCAAACCTGGGTAGCGTTGCCGGAGAAGGACGAAGAAGCCGCACCGTCGTTCAGGAATTACACCCGGGACGAATTGCCGGTGTTTACCGACAAGGGCGTATGGATGCGGCTCATTGCCGGTGATGCATTTGGATTATCGAACGGTGTGGAAACGCTTTCGCCGATGTTCTACCTGCATGTGGTATTGGACGCCGGGGCCACGTTCAGCATTCCCGATGGTTATTCGGAGCGGGCCATTTATGTCGTGAAAGGCTCCATTGAAACGGGTGGACATTTCTACCAGCCCGGTCAGATGCTGGTTTTCAATAAAAATGCGCAGCCTACGGTGCGAGCGAGGGAAAACACCACTTTGATGCTCCTCGGCGGCGAACCGCTGGGCGAGCGTTTCATCTGGTGGAATTTTGTTTCGTCCAGAAAAGAGCGCATTGAACAGGCGAAAGAAGATTGGAAACAAGGGCGTATTCAGCTGCCGCCAGCAGACGATCATGAATTTATCCCGCTGCCGGAGGACTATTCACGGCCTGCCGGCGGGCCTCCGAGGCCGGAGCCGCTTTCCTGATATCCCCCGCTTTAACCCGCAAGCCGCGACGGCGGGATGCCAAACATCTTTTTGAAGGCGAAGGAAAAATGCGAGAGGTCTTCAAAACCGATCTCAAGGTACACCTCGGAGGCCGTGCGGCCTTTCTCCTTCATGAGATAATGCGCCTCCTGCAACCTTCGCTGCTGCAACCACCGGCTGGGCGACGTGTGAAATATGTGCTCGAAATCGCGCTTGAACGTGGCGAGGCTTCGTCCCGTCAGATAAGCGAAACGGCTTAGCTGCACATTGAAATGGAAGTTTTTGTGCATAAATGCTTCCAGGTCGATCTTGCCCGGTTCGCTGAAATCGAACAGGATGCCGGCCATTTCGGGCGATGATCGCAGCAGGATCATAATCGCTTCGCGCAGTTTCAATGCCTGCAAATCCGCGTCGATCAGCTGGTCGTCCAAGCTGTAAGGCATCAGCGAATCCATGAACCCCTTCACGAGGCTGCCGCCTTTTAATGCGATAATGGGCTCTGCGGCATGGCTACCGGGATGCGCCTGGTAGCCATGTTCCATTGCGAAGCTGCGGAGCGTCGGCTGGTCGAGATAAATGGATATGGACTTGAAAACACCGTCAACCGGCGGCTGTTTTACAAACTTCACAAGCTGGTTACGCCGGATAAACCGGTAGTCGCCTTCCTTGAAAACGTACTCCTTTTCGCCATTATTGATCGTAAGCGTGCCGGAGATCTGGTAGCTGAACACATGTTCGGGCGCAAACTGCTCGCCCTCGCGATTCCGCGTGAAATAGCAGGAATACGCGATGGGAGAAGCCAGTTTATCGGATTTCGGATCGACCATAAACAAAGTTAGGAATTAAGCATTGGTTTTAGCGCCGGTGTACCATTTGCCCATCGAGGTACTCAGGAAGTCTTCCGATTCATCATGGTCTGTCGAAAGGCTCACGTCCAGCCATGCTTCCATTTCGGCCTTCCGGGCTTCGTCGGCGTTTTTGAGAATACCAATGGCCTCGCTGCCAAGTACCAGATGGACGGGCGGTGCGGGGTGCGCTGCTAGGGCCACCATCACCGCCGCAGCCTTTTCAGGATCGCCCACCGGCACGAAATTCCCCGATTTGAAATACTCCGTACGCTGGTTGACCATTTCATAACCTTCGATCACGCGGGCGTAAGTCATAGAAGCCCCTGCCCAATCGGTGCGGAAACCGCCCGGCTCGACGCTGGTGACGAATATGCCCAGCGGCGCTACTTCTTTGGCAAGCGCCTCCGTGAAACCGCCCAGGCCGAATTTGGCCGCCTGGTACATCGTGAGGCCAGGGTTACCTACCCGACCGCCTACCGAGCTGATCTGCAAAATGCGTCCGCTGCCCTGCCTGCGCATGTACGGCAGCACCGCCCGGGTGATTTCAATGGGTGCGTAGAGATTGGTTTCGAGCTGGCTGCGCACCTGCTCTTCGGTGTATGCCTCGGCCGCTCCGATGATGCCAAACCCTGCGTTATTCACCAGCACGTCGATGCGGCCGAAATGGGCAACCGCATCGGCTACCACGTGGTAAACCTGCTCATAGTTGGTCACGTCCAGCGCTACCGGATAAATTTGTTCCCCGAATTCCGCCGCGAGGCCATCCAGCTGAGCGATATTCCGTGCGGTAGCCACCACCTGATCACCGCTTTTCAAAACTGCCTCTGCAAGGCTGCGTCCCAATCCGCGGGCGCTGCCTGTAATGAACCATACTTTTGTCATTGTCTTGTTGTTTTAAGTACAATGCAAAAGTAGCGGGCAGCATCCGGCGCAACTTTGTTGAAAAGCTCAGAGTTACTTTGCTGAAAAGCTCACACTTTCAGCTCACCGCCATTCTTTTTCAATACATAAAAGAAAATCCGGGTGCGTTTTTCAAAGCCCAGCGACTCGTAAACGCCTATCGCGCGTGCATTATCTGACTTTACGTGCAGGAACGGCACTTCGCCATTAAGCTGGATACGATTCACCTGGCGGAGCAGCAGGTGCCGGGCATAGCCCTTTCCGAGATGATCGGGATGCGTACAAACCGCGCTGATCTCCGCAAAACCTTCAGGATGCATCCGCTGGCCCGCCATAGCAACAAGCCGCGCGTTGTCAAAAATACCTTCATAATGCCCGAAACGAATGGTTTCGGTGACGAAAGGGCCGGGATTGGTGAGGCTTGTGAGCGCGATCATTTCCGGAACATGGTCGGAGCCCAGCGGGATGGAAACGGCACCATCCGAATGCGGAAAGTCGGGACCTTTGTAGATCATCTGGTAACCCGGCACGGCCGCCAGCAAATGCCAGGGCCGCGGGATGGTTACTTCTTCGTTACTCACAAAAATCACAGGATTATCGAACGGAATGGCTTCATAAAGTTCGGGGAGGCCGGCAAGCGCGGCACCTTCCACCGCTGCAAACGGCGCCACTTCAGGTGCAAAAAATGCCGAGGTGCCAGTTACATGGCCTAGCGCATAGTTATGCGTGCGCAACGCGTTCCAAACAGGATTGTCGAGGATATGTTTCATTTCAAACCGTCGGCCAGATGGAGGACCGTGTTCATTGAACCACTTATTATGCGGAACAATTCATAAAGCCCGACGGAAACTGATGGTCCAGCCCGGGATTGTGCGAACGGCGTTGGAAGTGCTATCGGATAAAACAAAACTGGCGGCCGTGTGAATGGTCGCCAGTTGCTTACTTATTTCCAGTTCGCTTATTTATTTGTTGACTGTCTTGTCAAGGTTTTTGACATGGTCCAGATGCGTCTTGAGTACCGGCAGCGTTTTGTCGATAAACGCCTTCATTTCAGCATCTTTTACATTCTTCTGGCCGTCTTCGAAAAGCTTCACGGTTTTTTCATGGTCTTTCACCATTTGTGCAATGTAGGCTTTGTCGAAATCCTTGCCATTTTTAGCGGAAATATCGGCTGTGGCCTTTTGCATTTCCTCACCAGCCGCGGTGGGCAGCGCAATGTTTTTACTCTCCGCCAGCTTTTTCAGCTCGTCGTTGGCCTTGGTGTGGTCGGCGACCATCATTTTAGCAAATTCCTTCACTTTTGGGCTCGAACCTTTGTCCTGGGCTATTTTGCCCAGCTGAACTTCGGCCAGGCCGCCATTAGCTGCATCGACAGCAAACTTCGAATCTTCCTCTGCAAAGGCCGCGGAATCTCCCATTTCCTGAGCGGTGTCGGCCATCGCTTCGTTTGTGCTGTCGGCCAGTTCCGTTGAATCATTAGGTTTTGATCCGCAACCCCAAAGCATGGCGGCGGTTGCGATGGTCAATAGTGCTGTTGTTGTTTTCATTTGAAGTATTTGTTTAAGTGGCGTTGAATGCCTTGCCGCATTAAATTTCGGGCATGGTGGCTTGCTACCATCAAAAAGCATGCCGGGTAATGCGGTCACAATCGCCGGGACCGGCATCCGCGGTGCCGCGTCATATGGCGGAATGCAGCCTGACCGAAGTCGATTTTGTCCGCTCCGCCCCTGATAAAGACCTGTTTCCCCCTCGCAATATTGATGCACGCGCAGTAGTTTTACGGGACGTCGCAGGCTGAAATTTCCATATTCCGGCGGCGATTCAAACTGCGAGCTGGCAAACGAGAAGACCACCATGAACTACTATCAGCAAGAAGTAATGCGGATCAAGGCCCTTTGTTACCCCAATGACAAGCAGCTGGAAGCGGTGATTGGCATCCGACACTATATGGACAAAAACTTCGACGCCGACATTAATCTGGATTTCCTGTCGGACATCAGGTTTACTTCCAAGTTCCATTTGCTACGGCTTTTCAAACGGTATTACGGGATTACTCCGAAGCAGTACCTGACGATCAGGCGGATCGAAGAATCGAAAAGGTGTTTGAAAAACGGCATGTCCGTTTCACAAACCTGCTACACTGTCGGTTTCGAAACGCCCAGCTCATTCAGCACTTTGTTCAAGAAAAAAGTGGGCATTTGCCCCGTCCGGTTTCAAAAAGAGCAATTTCTACAAAGCCCGTCTCGCAGCGTTTAGAGAACTTTGACCAAACCAAATTATTGATACACATGAAAGTCAGAGTGATTGGCATCCCGGTCCAGGATCAGGACAGGGCATTAAAGTTTTACACGGAGATATTGGGGTTTGTCAAAAAACACGACGTTCCGGTGGGTGGCAAAAACCGCTGGCTGACCGTCGTGGCCCGGGAAGAACAAGAGGGCACAGAAGTCCTGCTGGAACCGTCGCCCGACAATTTCGAACCCGCGAAAACGTATCAAAAGGCGCTGTTCGATGCCGGAATTCCCTATACACAATTCGATGTGGACGACGTTCAGCAGGAATATGAACGGCTCGCCGCGCTGGGCGTCGAGTTTAGTATGGCGCCCACCGCGATGGGCACGGTGAAGATCGCGGTGTTCAACGACACCTGCGGTAACAACATCCAGATCGTCCAGATGTTGTAAGTCCTGGCAAAGCGTCCTTTGCATTCGGTGTTGCACCGTTCCACTGGTAGTAATTTTTCATTGAACTGTTGCAACCGGTCCGGCCATAGCAGCCGGACCGGTTGCTTTGCGGCCTGCGGTTTCCGGCAAAATTTGTAGCGCGATTGCTTTTTAATTATTTTACAAAATAATCTGGAATTCAACCTTTAAACTTCGATTGACGATGAAAGGAAAACTCTATCTCCTGCTGGTGATCGCGATGGTCTTCGTTTCGGTTGCGGCAACCAAAATCGTGTTGCCTGCGGACATTATCGGCACCTGGAAGTACATGATCAGCGACGTGCCGCCTGAATACGAATCCGGGTTTTTCACTTTTGAAAAAAAGGACGACAAGACCGTCGGCTACGTGGGTGACACCGAAAAAGAGGAAATGAAAGAACTGACCGTAGATCAGGAAAAGGTTGCTTTCACGATCGAAAACCAGGCGGGCGTTTTCAAATACAGCTTCGCTCAAACGGGCGATACGCTCACGGGCATCGTGTCGTCGCAGTATGGAGATTTCCCGATCAAGGCAGTCAGACAGGCTAAAAAATAAGCTGTTCGCGGCGGTTTTATCATCGGCTGCCCATACACCATTGTTGTCAATCCAGAAAGCCTGTCAAAATCAGGCGATGTTACTTCTTTGCCAGGACATTTGCTTTTCCCCAGTCGGACATTTCTTTGAGCACCGTGGAAAGGCTTTTGCCCAGGTCAGTCAGCGAATATTCCACCCGCATCGGCGCCCCGGGATTCTGAACGCGGCGGATCAGGCCGTCCCGTTCGAGCTCCTTCAATTGCTGGGTCAAAACCTTTTTAGAAATGGGCGGCATCCGGACGGCGATCTCGCCGAAACGCCGCGTACCCGCCGCCAGATGGTGCAAAATGGCCGCCTTCCACCGCCCACTAATGTAAGCCAGCGTGGCCGCAATGGGGCATGTCGCGTCTTTGTTATTTGCCATTTTGAAGTTACTTTCTGGTTACCACTATCCGTTTTATACCACAACTTTTCCATTGCGGCGAGAGTTAAATCGAAGAACAAACGAGTAACCAACATTCTTCGAAAAGTATGAAAACCATGAATTCAATGCGGCTGGGCATGATGCTGGCCGGAATGCTGCTGATGACGGGACTTAAACCGCGCGAAGTACCGTTTACCCCAAAACGCCATACAATCCCCGAGGCGAAACGTGCGCTGGCGACTAGCATCATTGGCCGGTGGATCACCCAAACCACGACGGTTGCCAAAAACGGGAGCCCGGCAAAGTCCATCATCGGCAGCGACGTATATCAATGGTCGCCGGATGGCAACTTCATCGTCCATACCGCCTACGGCATTGGCGATAACGGCCCGTTCGGAGCGATGGAAATCATTGGGTACAATCCGGAAACAGGTGATTTCAGCAGCTACAATTTCAACCCCGACGGTACTTTCAACATCGACAAGCTGACTATCAGCGGCAACACCTGGGTATGGACCGGCAAGGAGGTGCGCTCCACCGGCACCCTATCCGCCGACCGCCGCACGCTCACGGTAAAGCACGAAATCACTTCCGACGGCAAGCATTACGAGCCGCACATGAACGGCTTACTCACGCGCGGCGCTGAGTATTAATATGGTATGATATTTTCCTGAGCATGGTTTGACTGTCCTTTTTAAAATCGAAAGCCAAACTTATGCTCAGGGAGCCTGATAAAATAGGATTTTTGCGACAGGTGATGCGCACAATGCATTCAGATGTAACGGGCGTTTACAACCGATTGGACCGCTGTGCTGTCATTGCCATAAAACCGTTGACGATGAAAACGATTTCAATAGCGATCCTGGCGCTGCTCGCGATGGCAGCATGTAAGAAAGACAAAACCGACCCGATCCCGGAAGTCGCATCGATAGTGAGCAAATGGCGTCCGGTGGCATATATCCGGGCGGAAAACGACACGGTAAGCCTCGCGGGACAGGATGTGAGCCCGCTCATTTTCCGGTTCGATGGCGTAATGGTCAATGAAAAGGGCTACAAACCTTGCTGCTCGCCTGATTCCTACATGCTGAACGGCAAACGGTTCGAGGTGAAGCCGCAGGCGCCGGTTGAGGAAGATCCGTCATGCATTTTTGTCGACTGTGTTAAATGCGAAGATTTGAAGATAACGCTCCTGTCGGACGACGAACTGCTGATCGACTACTGTCTGGGCACCTCTACGAAGTATGTGAGGGAGAAATAAGTCGCTCCCTCTATTCTGCTATTCGCTTCGCAAACTTTTGACGGGGTTCATCAGCGCTGCTTTGATGCTCTGAAAGCTGATCGTAAACATCGCAATGCCCGTCGCCAGCACCGCGGCCAGGGCAATTACCCACCATTCGAGGGTAGTTTGGTAAGCAAATCCTTGGAGCCATTGATTCATAGCATACCAGGCAATGGGCGAAGCGATCACAATAGCAATGCCTATCAGTTTCAGAAAATCCTGGGAAAGCAGGCCTACCAAGCCGGCGACGGTGGCACCGAGCACCTTGCGCACGCCTATTTCCTTCGTGCGCTGCTCGGCCATGAAGGCGGATAATCCGTATAAACCCAGACAAGAGATGAAGATCGCCAGGCCGGCGAACAGGTTGAAAATGCTGCCCATCTGCTGCTCGCTCCGGTAGAGATTATCCAGGTCTTTGTCCAGAAAACCGAATTGGAATGGAAACGCGGGATTAAGCTGGTGGTTGATCTTTTCCAATGCCGCGATCGTTTGCTCGTTCTTACCGGCATTGGTACGGATCATCGCTACCCCGCCCCATTTATTCAGGCGCAGGATCAGCGGCTCCATCGCATATTGCAGGGATTTGAAATGGAAATCTTTCACAACCCCGATGATCGTCCCTTTCTGATCGCCAAGCGACAGGTTTTTCCCGACAGCATTACCGATATTCATCCCCATGATCTGCATCGCCCTTTCATTGATCATGAATGCAGAGCTATCTCCCCTAAACCGCTTCTCGAACCCGCGTCCCGCGAGCACTTCCGTTTTGAAAACATTGATGAAACTCTCATCCACGTCCAGCGATGGAAACACGACCTGGTTGCGTGACGTTTGCCCGTCCCAAACGACGTCGACGGTCCCGGATTCGACTCCGGTAGGCAGTGAGGAGATCACGGTAAAGTTTTCCGTCAGCTGATTCTGCGCCAGCATCGATTTCAGGACCTGCTGTTTCGCCCAAAGGTCTCCGTTCATGGGGAGATAAAGCAGGTTGGATTTATCGAAACCCAGGTTACGGTTCTTGATAAAATGCAATTGCTTGTAAACCACGGCAGTGCCCACCAGCAAAACGATCGCTACTACGAACTGTGTAACAACCAATGCATTCCGGAAAAGCAGATTCCCGCCAGCCACCTTCATTTTGCCTTTGAGGACCTTCACGGGCGCAAATCCGGACAGGAATAATGCCGGGTAACTTCCCGAAAGCAAGCCCGTGAGCATGGCAATGCCGATCAGGCTGAGCAGCAGTTTCCCGTCCAGCAATTGAATGGTAAGGTTCTTTTCCGCCAGCATTTGAAATATGGGAAGTAACAAATACACAAGACCGATGGCGATCACCAGCGACAAGAACGAAAAGATAAGCGCCTCTCCCAGAAACTGAAAAACAAGCTGATATCGGTTCGCGCCTACCACTTTGCGCAAGCCCACCTCCTTAGCCCGGCGTTCGGAACGCGCGGTGGCGAGGTTCATGAAGTTGATGCAGGCCACCACGAGAATAAAGATCGCCACGACGAAGAACACATTGACATACTGAATGTTACCGTGACCGGCCACGTCGAGCTGGTAATTGGAATGGAGGTGAATGTCGGTGACGGGCTGCAATTCGAAATCGAGCTGGATGGTAGGCCCGTGGGCTTTGAAAACCGAGAACATCTGCTTGATCAGCTTGTCGCGGGCAGATGAAGACGCGGCGGTTTGGGCGTCGAGTTCGAGGTAGGTGTAAAAGACAAAATTGTCCCATGAATCGTTTTGCAAGTCGGAGCTCGTCCTGGCCAGCGTTTTCATGGGGATCAGGAAATCGAATTGCAAATGCGAGTTGGGGGGCGTATTGGCCAATACACCGGCGACGGTAAAGTTGTCTTTGTTATCCATGCGGATGGTTTTTCCCACCGCCTGGCGGGTATTGAAATATTTCATGGCCATTTCCTCCGTGATCAGAATCCCTCCCGGGTCCTGCAAGGCTGTGGCTTTGTTGCCCGCCAAAAGTGGAAAAGTGAAAAAATCCAGAAAATTGGAATCGGCGTAAATGACCCGTTTTTCTTCCAGTTTTTTGTCGCCCACTTCCACGAGTTTCGGCGCCCATTTACTGATCCGCAGCCCGTTTTTGATCTGCGGCAGTTCCGATTTTAGTCCGCGCGCCATCCCCGCCGCACTCACCGCCGCCCTGAAATCCCCCGCGCTGCATGTGAGCCGGAAAAGCTGCTCGGCGCGGGGGTGAAAGCGGTCGTAACTCAGCTCGTTTTGCACCCATAAAAGGATCAGAATGCTGCAAGCCATGCCAATGGACAAGCCCGCAATGTTCAGCAGGGAGTATGCTTTCTGGCGGACGATATTGCGCCAGGCGATCTTGAAGTAGTTTTTTAACATATCCAGGGCTTAGTCAAGTTGAGGCTTTTAAACAGCTCATCGTTCCCTACTATCCATTGCACCGATCCTGTTTTCCTTTTACTAAGTGTACAAATGCATGCCAAATGTAACCGTTCGTCCGAACCGCCTTTTGCAGCCAGTGAGCTGCATTTGCCCGAAAGCTGCCTGTTCGCGAAAGAACGCGGCGTGTCCGGTATCGGACAGCTCGGAAAGGAGGAATAAGTACTTTTTTATATTGAAAGCCAGCTATATCTTTACAAAAATCAAACATATGCGCGGGCATTTCCTCCTCTTCCTTTTGTTGGTATGTGCCCTAGCGACAAGCTTTGCGCAGCCTCCGCGTGCGAACGCGACAGGGCCAAATCCGCTGCATTCGCTGGAAATCGGGCAGGACTTCGCCGTCAGCAACCTGAAAGGCTATACCTATGTGTTCAGCACCGCCGACAGCACCTTTGGGATTGATCAAATAGTATCCGAAAAAGTCGCCTATCAGCTCATTGAAAAAGAAGTGCCCGATCTGGGCATGGACAACCGCTATCATTGGGTTTCATTTCAGATCAAAAATACGACCGGGCGGCCCAAAAAGTTGGTGTCGTACCTGCATCTGAACGAGCTCGACGACGTTTCCTTTTTTGTGGTTAACAAACAAAATCAGGTCGTCGACCGTCACGAGCACCTGAACAGCTACACACACATTGCTAAAAAGCCGCTTCCCAGCGCGCATTTCGCGTTTCCTTTCACTTTGCCGCCCCATCAGGAAATGGCGGTCTACTGGCGCATCCAGCGGGATCACGGTTCAGTTGTGTTCCCATTCCGCCTGTACGAGGTTGAGACTTATTACGAAAGAACCGCTACTTACGATTTCTTCGCCTATTTAACGTACGGCTTGCTCGCCTGCACATTCATCCTGTCGTTTGTTCTCTACCTCACCACCGGACGCAAACTGCTGCTGCATTACGCAGGCTACTGTTTCTTTTACCTGATCCTCTGCCTGAGTAACGAAGGGGTTTTCAAGCAGGTTTTTCATCTGGACGCGCGCTACGTTGGCGACAATGCCCGCATGATCGGCTCGTCGATCATGCTCTATTTTATTGTAACGTTCTCCGTCAGCTTCCTTGAAATTAACACTTATACCACCAAATGGGCCAGGTCGCTGGCTACCATTTTGTCGTACTGGTGCATGGTTATGGCCGTGCTGGTTACGCTGTTACCGACGAGCTCGGCGCTGATGTCCGTCACCAACCTCACCATTCTGATCGTCCTGGTGTATGTGACGGGGCTCATCGTTTATGGGATGGTCAGACGAAAAAGGGCGGCATTTGTCTATTTTGTGGCGCTATTCCCATTCTTCTCCAATTCGATATGGCTGGTATTGATTGCTCTTTTCAATGTGGAAGCCACCTGGTTTTACTACCAGATGATTTTGGTGCAAACCATTTTTGAATTTGTGGTGCTAGGTCTGGAACTGGCCCACCGGCTCATCAGCGAGCGCGAAGAATCCTTGGAGCGGCTGCATGTTTTGAAACAAAAATTCACGTCCGACATCTTGCAGGCGCAGGACGATGAACGGCGGCGGATCGCGGCCGATCTGCATGACGACCTGGGTGGAACGCTGGCTACCATTCGCATTAAAGTAGGCCGAGCCCGGCGACTGCCCCGCGATACGGGCGATATTTCGAGAGAACTTGATGAAATTGAGCCGCTGATCATGAAAACGAGCGAAGACCTCCGCCGTATTTCGCACAATCTCATGCCGCCCGAATTCGATCGCATCGGCCTGGAAGACTCGTTGCAACAGCTGGTTTTGGGCGTATCGCACGAGCGGACGAAATTCGAATTCCTCACCTCCGGCGCCAGCAGGGAACTGCCGGTTGATGTGTCGCTCAATGTGTACCGCATTGTATCGGAATTGATCCAGAATATCCTCAAACACGCCAAAGCGGAGCATGCATCCGTCCAGCTGCTCTATTTTGAAGCGTACCTGCGCATAGTGGTGGAAGACGATGGTGTGGGCAGCGAGGCCGACATTTTACCCAAAACCACACCCGGACTTGGATTGAAAACCAATACACTACGCGCCGAATACATTGGCGCCCGGCTACGCAGGGAAACCAGCCCTGCCGGCACGCTTGTAATCATTGAAGTTCCCTACATTTCCACCGATAATGACTTTGCAGCCAGGTAAAATTTTGCTGGTCGACGACCACCGGATTTTCAACGACGGGCTGAAACGCCTGATCGACGAAGAACCGTCGCTCACCGTTTGCGGCCAGGTTTACGACCCAAAAGATATCTTCACGGCAATCGAAAAATGCAAACCTGACCTGCTGCTGCTGGACATCAATCTGCTGGGCCAGAATGGCATAGACCTGGGCCGGAAGGTGCTGGCGCAAAACCAGGGAATCAGGGTGATCGTGCTCACCATGTACGACCAGCTGAAACTCCTCGACGAAGCCCGCCGGGCGGGAATGCACGGCTATCTTCTGAAAGACTCCACTACCGCCGTGCTGCTGAAGGGCATTAATACCGTCCTTTCGGGAGGAACGTATTTCGAAAGCCTGACTAAAAAAGTGAACGGTGGCGCGGGCGATTTCGGCGATACTTTTACCCAAAAACTCAACCTGACTTTCCGCGAGATCGAAATCATCGGGTTCATTAAAAAGGGATATACCAATGAGCAAATTTCCGCCGCGCTGAACCTGAGTTTTTTTACTGTTAAAACGCACCGGAAAAACATCCATTTCAAACTAGGCATCAACAATGTCGCCGAACTGATCGAATTCGCGATTCAAAACGGCATTTAAGCAGCCGCAAATATCCTACGCTCGCTCACGCCACATATTCCAGAAGCAAAACCGCCGCGGAAACGAGCACAACCGATAGCATCATGGAAATAAACACCAGTATCGACGACTGCTTTTCATCGGCTTTCAGGAACGCGGCGAACACCGTCACATTGGCCGCTACCGGAAACAGCGGCACCAGCGCCAGCATGGTATAGTCATCTTTTTCAAGGCTTTCGAAAATCTGTGAGACTGCAAGGAGGATCAATGCCATCATTGCGGCCGCAGCGAGTGTCCTGGCGCCCAGCAGCTTAATGTAATATTTGAATCGGATGTCTTTAAAATCGACATCCGCAAGCTGAAAGCCGACGATCATCATACCCAATGCCGACACCGCAAAGCTGACCACATCCAGCACAGGTTTTACCGCCTCCGGCGTTTCGACACCCGCTATTTTACTGATCACCCCCGCAACAAAAACATAGAGAAACGGAATGCTGAGCATTTCCTTCCATGCCTTTTTTGAATCGAACTTCGTTTTGGCGACCTGGTAATAGCCGATCGTGTCCCCGTAAATGGCTGAGCCCAGGTAAATGCAAATAAGCACGCTCACGCCCTCCTTACCAAACATGGCCGTCACGATGGGAATGCCGAAAAAGGCGATATTGAAGAAGGAAAACGAGCTCCGGAGAATCAGCGGATCGGTGTCGGAAGCGAGCTTTTTATAGACCGCTATGGCAGCGTAATTCATCGCTAATGCCAGCAGAAAGGTGAAAAACGGCAATATCAGCAGTTTTTGCGGATCGGCGTCGAGCATGTTGCTGAACACCAATGCCGGCAGCAGCACGTTGATCAGCGGCTTGCTGATCCATTCGGATTTGAACCTGGTTTTCCGGCTGATCACATACCCGGGAATCATGAAGGCCATCACGGGCAGCAACTCGCCGTACACTTTAAGAAGCTTGTCCAATGATTTGGGCGGTTAGGTGGCGGCACAGGTTACCGATCATTTTTACATTAAACCAAACTGCATTTACATCCAGCAGCACACCATTGGTAATGTGGCCTACGGCATACAAATGCGGGTCCACATGCCCGCCCGAAATTACCTGCATGGTTTCGGTGTTGACTTTGATCCCCCCCACGGGATCCGCCTCGATTACACCCGATTCATGCAGGTTTTGCATCAATTCGGATTGCATTGCTTTCACCTGCGCCGCAGGGCCGGTTGCGTTAATGAGGTATTGCTCGGTGGCCTGCTTTCCTTTTTCGAATTGCATGATAAATGCACCGCGACTGCTGTCGTAGGTCACATCTTCCAGGTCTTTCACCACTTCCAGCCTGCCCTGGTGAAAAAGCTCCGCAATGCGCTCCGCATTGTAGAGCGGCATACAGTGGCGGTTGATCGCCCAGTAGCGGCCCAGCCATTTTTTGAACTTCAATTTTTCATCCGCGTCCAGCCATTTCCACATTTGGGAACTGTCGTAACGAAGCGAATAAGGAATATTGATCAGCACGTCGCCGCCGTTTTTGGCGATCCGGATGTCTTCATCGAGCAGTTCCTGCGCCGATTTGTCCGCACGTGCGGCAGCCTTCCAGTCGATTGCCGTGCCTTCATTTTCCTCCGCATCTTTGATGAACAACCGGAACATTTCTTTCACGGTCGGATTTCTCAGCTGGGTGCGCTGGATTTCGTGCAGGTTGGCGATTGTGAGGTATTTCAGATGGACCATCACCTGTTTTTCCGGCTGCACGCGCGGCATAAGCCCGTCCAATGCATAGCACCGGATTTTGCCGGAATATTCATTGTCCACGAGCGTCATCAGGGCGTCGATCGCGCTCAGGCTGGAACCGAGCACGGCTACATCGGCCTCCTGCGGGATTTTTTCGAGTATCGGTTCCGAAGGCCATGGCGAGCTGAAATAGTGCGGGTTACCTTCCAGTTCGAGGTAATTGTTGGCCACCGGTGTCCCCGGCGCAAGTATGACGAAATCGGTTTGCAGTGTTTTGTTTTCCGATATGCCAATTTCAAATTTCCCCTCCGACCGGCTCACCTGTAATGCCGTCGCGTGCATCACATTTGCTTGCATTCCCTCCGTTTTGGCCAATTCGAAATAGTATTCAAACTGCTCTTTCAGATAGGTGCCGTACAGCCGGCGTGTGGTAAAAGCTTCGTTTTGTCCCTGATTATCAACAACCTCTTCGCCCACCCGCTGCTCGTGTGCGATAAGCCACTCGCTGAAATGCGCAGGTTCGGTAAAATGAATGCCCATTAAATCGGCCTGGGTGTTGAGGATATGCCCGGGTTCCCGGGTCCCGAATGCGAGGCCCTTCCCTACTTCGGGATTCTGTTCCAGGATGGTGATCTGAACATCCCGGTGGCGGTCCGCGATGCGCAGTTGAAGAAAGAGTTCTATAAATGCAGAGATGCCGCACGCACCCCCGCCGATAATCGTAATGCTGGTCAATGCCATTGTCTAGTTGTGTTGATTCCCATTCCCGGCTATCCGGAGCTTCCGGGAAATAGAAAGAACCATGCTAAATCGGCACGTTCACAATGATTTTTTTCAAAAACACCCGCTGAGGAAGCATCCCAAATGCTGCACGACGACTGCCTGGCGGTTGCTAAGGCTGCATGTTCTTTAAAATAAGCGTCCGCAACCGCTCGTCGTACGCATCGCCCCACTGGCCGATGGCGCCGATGATCGGAATGAGGGATTTGCCGAAGTCGGTGAGGTAGTACTCAACTTTGGAACGAACTACCGGGTAAATGATTTCCCCACGAGTTCGTGGTTTTCGAGCTCTTTCAGCTGCACATTGAGTCCGGCGGGAGCTGCGAGCCGAGTCTTACTTCTCGCTGATACGGTAGGCGCAACGCCGCGCGCCTGCCAGGATGTGGTCTACACGCCTGACATCCACCTGATCGCCCAGCACAGCCTGGAAGGTTTTCAGTTCGTAACGGCAAAAATCCTGGCAGGCAGTGGCAGCCGCGCAGATCGGACAATGGTTCTCGATCAGCAGATAACCTTCTTCGTCTTTCACATACTCTACCATATATCCCTCCTGATCGCGGATACCGGCCAGCCGGGCAATGCGCTCTTCGAGCTGGGGAGCGCTGCCGACTTCATGCATATATTTGCGCAGGCCGTTCTGGCTGTTGGCCTCGATGACCGCATGCAACGCATCCTGGCCCAGCGTTTCGCGGATAGTGCTGATCAGCTTCACCGTAAGCTCCGCGTGCGCGTCCGGGAAACGCCCCTCTCCTTCCTTGGTCAATGCCCATATCTGCTGCGGACGTCCGCGGCCCTTCGATACTGTGGAAGATTGCACAAGTCCTTCTCCGGCTAGCTTTAACAACTGAAAACGAGCACCTTCCGTGGTGATATTCAACTCCGCCGCGATGGTCGTTAATGGCTGCGGACCGGCTGTTTTCAGCATCCATATCACGCGATCAGAGCCGGACGGCGTATTTTTCATAATAAACAAAGTATTTATTTGGTTTAATAAACAAAGATAGTACTTTTGTCACGAATAAAAACTATCCCAGCCATGACGCACCGCTACCAAATCAGCTCCTCCTAAGCCGACGGCCTCATTGACCGACGCAATTTAATCATTCCCGCTAACCGGTTTCATGAAAAACGGTGAACAGGGAAACTACGCTCAAATTAACATCCAACCATGAAAAAGATCCTGTTCCGGACGGCGCTGTTTACCGCCATTCCGATCATTTTCTCATCCTGCAATACCAATCCCACGCAGGCAGTAGCGACCGAAAAACCGCAGGACTACCCCGTGATGACCGTCCGCCCGGAAAGCGCCATGCTGCATATGGATTACCCCGCCCGGCTCGAAGGCAGGCAAAACATTGAAATACGGCCGAAAGTCGATGGATTTATTGATAAAATATACATTGAAGAGGGGGCTATTGTCCGTAAAGGCCAGCCGCTGTTCTCGATTCATGCGCCGCAATACGAGCAGGAAGTGAAGACGGCCACCGCGGCGATCCGCAGTGCCGAAGCGGAAATGAACCTGGCCCGGATGCAGGTAGAAAAAACGGGACCGCTTGAAAAAGAAGGGATTATCAGCAGCTATGAGCTGAAATCGGCCGAGTATACGCTGCATGCCCGGGAAGCCACGCTGGCGCAGGCGAAGGCTAGCCTGGCGAATGCGAAAAACAATGTAGGCTACACGCAGATCACCAGCCCGGTGGACGGTGTCATTGGCTTGATCCCCTACAAGACGGGCAGCCTGGTAAGCAGCGCCTCGCCCCAGGCGCTGACGACCGTTTCGGATATCGGCGAGATGATCGCCTATTTTTCCTGGAACGAAAAGCAATACCTCGACTTTACGTATAGTGCCGAAGGTGCACAGCTCCGCGATAAGCTGAAATCCATTCCCCCGGTGCGGCTGATCCTTGCCAACAAGCAGGAATATGCGCTAAAAGGGAAAATCGAGTCGGTAGGCGGACTGATTAACACCACTACCGGGTCGATACCCGTCCGCGCGTCGTTCCAAAACCCGGCCAGGTTGCTCCGCACCGGCGCCAGCGGGCTTATCCGCATTCCGACGCATTTGAAAGACGCCATATTGGTCCCGGCAAAAGTCACATTTGAATTGCAGGAAAAGACTTTTGTATACACCGTAAAAAAGGATGGCACCGTACAAAGTACTGAAATTCAAATACTCAACACCGCACCCGACGGCCGCTACGTGGTGGGCCAGGGGCTCGCCGGCGGAGAGCAAGTGGTCACGGAAGGACTCCCCTCACTCAAAGACGGCATGCGGATCAGGCCGGTGGTAAAATAGCCGCCGGACAGCGATCGCCTACACGAAAAACTTTACTTATCATGCTGAACAAATTCATTGAAAACCCCGTCCTATCGACGGTCATATCGATCATGATCGTCATTCTGGGCCTGTTGGGACTGTTTTCGCTGCCCATATCGCAGTACCCCGACATTGCGCCTCCCGCTGTGGAGGTAAACACCACCTACCAGGGCGCCAGCGCGGCGGTAGTGATGAAAACGGTAATCACGCCATTGGAAGAAGAACTGAACGGTGTGGAGAACATGACCTACATGACCTCCAAAGCCAGCAACGACGGCAGCGCCACCATCACTATTAACTTCAAACAGGGCACCGACCCTGATATGGCGGCGATCAATGTGCAGAACCGCATTACAAAGGCTACCAGCCTGCTGCCCGCAGAAGTAATAAAGGTCGGGATCACGACCAGCAAAAGGCTCAACAGCGAAGTATTCAGCTTCCTGCTATACAGCGAGGACGGGAAATACGACCAGAAATTCCTCGACAATTACCTAAAAATCAATGTAATGCCGCAGATCAAACGGATTTCCGGCATCGGCTCGGCACAGGTGTATGGCAGCATGGATTACAGTATGCGGATCTGGCTCAAACCGGATGTAATGGCCATTTACGGCCTTGTGCCCCAGGACATTATCCGCGCACTTGCCGAGCAAAACATCGAAGCCGCTCCGGGTAAAGTGGGTGAAAACAGCAACCAGGTTTTTCAATACACCCTCAAATACACCGGACGACTGGAAAAGCCCGAGCAATTTGAAAACATCATTCTCCGATCCACCGGTAACGGGCAGCTGCTGACCCTGAAAGACGTTGCCAGCCTCGAAATGGGCTCCTACACCTACGCGAGCACCATCACCGCGCAGGGCCGGCAGGCACCTTATGTGGCCATTACCCAAATGGCCGGTTCCAATGCGCACGAGATCATCAAAGAATGCGAGCGGATACTCGGCGAGGCTTCCAAATCATTCCCGCAGGGCGTGCGGTACAGCGTTTTTTCGAATGCGAATGAATTCCTGGACGCATCCATTTCCAAACTGATCTGGACATTGGTGGAAGCATTCGCACTGGTGTTCATCGTCGTTTTCCTCTTTTTGCAGGATTTCCGTTCAACGCTCATTCCCGCTATCGCAGTGCCGGTAGCCATTATCGGCACGTTTTTCTTCCTGAAAATACTCGGATTTACGATCAACCTGCTCACGCTCTTTGCGTTGGTACTGGCGATCGGGATCGTGGTGGACGATGCCATCGTGGTGGTGGAGGCCGTCCACGCGAAGCTCGATCACGGTTACCGCTCGGCCAAAAAGGCGACGATCGATGCCATGAGCGAAATCAGCACGGCCATTGTTTCCATTACCCTCATCATGGCGGCGGTGTTCGTCCCGGTGACGTTCGTAACGGGTTCGGTGGGAATATTTTACAAACAATTCGGGTTAACGCTCGCCGTGGCGATTGTTATTTCGGCCATTAATGCACTCACGCTGAGCCCGGCGTTGTGCGCCATTCTGCTGAAACCGCATAGCGGCGCACATCAGGCGGGCAACGGTTTTCTGCAACGTTTCTACCGGGGTTTCAATGCCTCGTTCGAAGCCATGACGGGGCGTTACAAGCGATCGGTGCGCTGGCTGATCCACAAAAAATGGATCGCTGTGGGCGGTATCGCGGCATTCAGTGCATTGCTGTGGTTTTTGGTGAGCACTACGCCTACCGGGTTTGTCCCCAACGAAGACAGCGGCTCGATCTACGGAAATGTCATTCTCGCGCCGGCTACTTCACTGGAACGGACGGAAATCATCGCCAACCAGATCGACAGCATTGCCCGCACCATCCCGGAGATAGAGCTCGTATCGCGGCTTGCGGGAATGGACCTGATGAGCGGGGTCGGCAGCTCCTACGCCGCCATTTTCATCCGCCTCAAACCATGGAGCCAGCGGACGGAAAAAGGACAGGATATTAAGAGCATAGTCGGTACATTGTTTGCCAAAACAGCCGGCATCCGCGATGCCAATATTATTTTCTTCGCCGCGCCTACCTTGCAGGGCTTCGGGAACAACGACGGTTTTGAATTTCAGTTGCAGGACAAAACCGGCGGCAGTTACCAGGCATTCGACCAGGTGATCGGCAAATTCATGGGCGAGCTCAACCAGCGTCCCGAGGTCATGTACGCCGCCACGTCCTACAACACCAACTTCCCGCAGTACGAAGTGCAGGTGAATGTAGCCAAATGCATGGAGGCCGGAATACCTGTCAATGCAGTATTGAGCACGCTGCAAGGCTATTTCGGCGGGATTTACGCTTCGGATTTCAACCGGTTTGGCAAGCAGTACAAGGTTATGATCCAGGCCGAGGCTGGGCAGCGGTCGGGAACCGACGCGATCAACCAGATTTTCGTGCGCAATGACCAGGGCATCATGGCACCCATTTCAGAGTTTGTGACTTTGAAGAAGGTATACGGACCCGAGTTTATCAACCGATTCAACCTGTTTACGGCCGCGGCGGTGAATGGCGCTCCCAAGCCGGGTTACAGTTCCGGCGACGCGATCCGGGCCATCCGCGAGGTAGCCGCAAAAACGCTGCCGCAGGGATATGCCTATGAATTTTCGGGATTGAGCCTGGAAGAGATTTCAAGCGGTAACCAAACGCTCCTCATTTTCCTGCTCAGCCTGGTGTTCATCTATTTCCTGCTCAGCGCTCAGTACAAAAGCTACATTCTGCCATTTTCGGTGCTGCTCTCGCTGCCCGTCGGACTGGCCGGCGCCTTCCTTTTTGCACGGATTTTCGGGCTCGACAATAATATATTCCTGCAAATCAGCCTCATTATGCTCATCGGCCTGCTGGCCAAAAATGCGATCCTGATCGTCGAATTCGCATTAATGCACCGCCTGAACGGTGAAAGTATCGTGCGCTCGGCGGTAACGGGGGCCGTCACCCGGCTCAGACCGATCCTGATGACATCGTTCGCATTCATTTTCGGACTGTTACCGCTGATGCTCGCCACGGGTGCGGGCGCATTGAGCAACCGGTCCATCGGTACGGCGGCGGTTGGCGGGATGCTCGTCGGGACACTCTTCGGCGTGTTTGTAATCCCCGTCCTTTTCGTGCTCTTCCAAACATTGCATGAAAGAATAAGCGGCACCGTCGGAAAACCGGCCGAAGAAGAACAACTTATCTATTAATGTACCCATGAAAAATAAATTTATCGGCGCGGTCGTATTAACCATCCTGGCAGCTTCCTGCCAGGTGACCAAGCCTTACCAACGGCCCGAATTGACCACACAGGGACTTTACCGGGGCGAATCTTCGCAGGACACGATCAGCGTTGCAAGCATTTCGTGGAAACAGTTTTTCCCTGACACCGCATTGACCCAACTCATTACACGAGGCCTCGAACAGAACCCCGACCTGAGGATTGCCATGCAGCACATTGTAGCGGCCAAAGCATCCCTTCAATTGAGCAAATCGGCCTTTCTGCCAGACCTGAACGGTACATTGTCGGTGAAACAGTCCAAGCTTGCATTCCCGCAGGGCTTCGGCATCATCAGCTCCACCACCCAGTACGACCTGGGCCTGGGCTCTTCGTGGGAAGCGGATATCTGGGGAAAACTCCGGAGCGCCAAACGCGGTGCGCTCGCAGGCCTGCTGCGGACAGAAGAAGCACGAAAGGCGATCCGGACAGAACTGATCGCCGACATTGCCGGAAACTACTACACACTGCTCGTACTGGATCAGCAGCTGGCAATCCTTGAAAAAACGAAGAAAAACCGCTTCGCTGACGTAAAAGCGGTAACCATGCTGAAAGAAGCGAATATCCTGAACGGCGCGGCCATTTCGCAGAGCGAAGCCAATGCCTACGCCGCCGAAATCGCGATACCGGCATTGAAAAACCAGATCCGCGAAACGGAAAATGCATTGAACCTGCTGCTGGGCCAGCCTTCCGGCGCAGTAACACGGACAACGCTCGACCAGCAAAAGGCCAACATACCACTGAAAACCGGTGTGCCGTCCCAACTTTTACAGAACCGGCCGGATGTGAAGCAAGCGGAATACGCGCTTTGGGAAGCGTTTGAAAATACCAATGTGGCTAAAACGTTCTTTTATCCCGCCCTGACGATCACCGCTAACGGCGGATTTACCAGCTTCAACTTCCAGGACTGGCTAACATCGCTGGGGCTCTTCGGAAACGTGGCCGCGGGCCTCACGCAGCCGATCTTCAACCGGGGCGCCAACAAGGCCCGCCTCGCCACGGCAAAAGCACGGCAGGAGCAAGCGGCGATCGAACTTCAGAAGTCCATGCTGATAGCAGGCCGGGAGGTGTCGGACGCCCTGTATGCCTACGAAACCGCAGGCGAGCAGCGCGAAATACGGGTAAAACAACTTGCCTCACTCGCAAAGGCCGTCGATGCCAATAGAAAGCTGCTCCGGTTCAGTTCCACCACCAACTATACCGATGTGCTGACGTCGGAACAAAACCTGCTCGCCGCGGAGCTCGACGCCGTGAACGATCGGCATCGGCAATGGCTGGCCGTGATCAGGCTTTACCATGCATTGGGAGGCGGGACGCGGTAGCAATGCTCACATAACACATTATTTCTAGCGCCCTGCATTTAAGAAAGTAAGTTCAATCGTGAGATCCCCTGAAATCGGCTTCTTGTAAGGCTGATATTTAATAAAGAGGGAATCGCCGGTAAGGCCGGATATGCTCATGAGGGGCGGATTGATAACGGGAAGCAAAAACGTGGCCCCATGCTTGGAAAACGCCGTATCCGTCGCAATTTTGACCAACGCCGTGTCCGTTAAAGTCTCTGCAAACGATACCCTGACCGTGGGAGCCAGTTTCTCATTCGACAACGCGATCAGGGTATCGTTGTTCACATTGGTAATTTTCACCTGCCGGACATCGAGGGGATCAGCCTCCCGGTAATTGTCGCAAGACGATAGCAAGGCCGCCATGCAGACAGCCAAAACGAACGGAGATTTCATGGGCTAGTATTTTTTGTAACCGACAGAATCAAAACGATGATTTGAGTCGTGAAATTTTATTTTTTTGGTCAAAATAAAAAGCACTTACGACATTCATCTGCATTCACACCCAATACCTCCGCCAGCGATCGATCCCGCCATCCTGAAAACTCGCTCGAAGGTAAGTGTTACAAACCATTTGATTTAAATGCCTAAGTCGCGCGATTGGTGTGAATGGTAGATTTTTTGGGTAGGTGTTCTCAAAAAATTTTGGAATGAATTTTTAAGATTTAGCTTTGTGTTACTTGGTAGAAATGTCAACTGAAACAGCACGTATACACATGGTTAGCTTCGAGAATTTGTCGGTAGACGGGGTGGATGAAGCCAGGGCCAGGCTGGACGAGATCAGCTACAACATCCGCACTATTTTTCACGGGTACGAAGGCGACACAGGCTATCCAAAGTACGGGCCTGTCGACGTTGTCGAAATGCTGATAAATGGCTTGGATGCGATGATTTATGTCTCGGAAGACTTGACGCATCAGCAAGTTTCCGAAGCGGAACTACCGAAAATAAATGGCATGATCGGGTCACTTTTATTCGTCAAAAAGCTATTGTCGACTGTTGCCAGAAAGTCACGCAATGAAGTTTCCGAGGAATACTATGATATGCTGGTTGAACGGATAGACGACTTTGGCGAGGTGATTCGGGATGTGGAGCGTTACTTTTTCGCCCGGCCAGCCGATAAAGATTTCGTTGATTCTGCCAATCGCTTATTTTCCCTTTAAATGCGGATCTACTGCACGGAGCGCTTCAAAACGGAGTATCATTTACTGATCAAGAATAATTCCTATAAGTCCATTACCGAATCGCTCATCTCCGGCTTCTTCCGGGGAACGCCGGAGCAGATCATGCACGGTGTTGTGATCATCGGCACCGGCGACAATAAGGTCATCAAAAAGCGCCTGGCCGGTCGCGGCGGATTCCGCCTATTTCTACGCGTACGTATCTAAGGAGACGGTCTATTTGTCCTCCGTCTATCCTAAGACGGGGTCACTGAGCACACAGTCGTTATCGACAGCTTTCGAGAAGATTTTGATTAATGAGACTGCGGAGGCAATCCGTGGTAATAAGTTACACTTAGTCACTGAATCAGAAGGGCAGCAGCACTTTTCAAAATAAGGCAATAAAAAAACACTTACAACATTTGTCATAAGTTCTTGATTTTCAAGTGATCCAGTTGTGATTCGAACCGCACCGGCGGCCCGGACAAGACCTACTGCTTAGAAGCGGCTCGCCGCCCGGGCTGCGCGCCCCCGGGCATTTGCTCTATCCAGCTGAGCTACAACAAAAAAGCACTTAGAAATAAATCTAAGTGCTTAACATTCAAGTGATCCCGTTGTGATTCGAACCGCACCGGCGGCCCGGACAAGACCTACTGCTTAGAAGCGGATCGCCGCCCGGGCTGCGCGCCCCGGGCATTTGCTCTATCCAGCTGAGCTACAACAAAAAAGCACTTAGAAATAAATCTAAGTGCTTAACATTCAAGTGATCCCGTTGTGATTCGAACACAAGACCTACTGCTTAGAAGTCAGTTGCAATAACCGTTTTTTGTATATTTTTTGTACATTTTCATTGCACATATATCCTCAAAATCAAACACATACAATATTTCACTGTCTTTTTGATTATAACTGTTATTTGTTGATTTATTAACTTTGTATTGCAACTTGTATTGCAACTATCAACAGCAAATCAATGAACGAACCAAAAGTATCTATCTTCTTCGACAAGCGAGGGATAGCCGCCGAATCCCTCTCTGTAAAGTGGTGCGTATTTCACGAAGGTAAGCAACGGCTGTTCACTACCGGCATCATCCTACCACAAAAAGATGTTGAGTTTCTGAAAAATAACAGGTTCGAGCTTTCTGGAAGGGTGCGTGATGAGCGCCTGAGGAATTTATGGAACAAGATTTACGGCGCATCATACATTGATGAGACTACCGATGAAGAGCGGCCTGGCTACCTATACCGAGGCAAAGTTGCGGTCAATAAAATTAAAGAGTATTTCACCTTTGAATTGTTTGCGAAGGTCGTAAACGGAGACTATTCGCCGGAACAGAAAACCAACTACTCGACCGACTTATTACAGGCCCTTCGGGATCGCGCCCAGAGGTTTGCTGACCAAGGCGACATTTCCAGTGGCAATATCTCAAAAAACGCCGCCCGGAGCTTGGAGCGATTCGTCATCTACAAGAAAATCACCACCGAAAAGGCCGCGAAACTGCCTATGCAGATTGTCACGAAGACATTCCTCCGTGATTACGAAAAATGGATGCTGAAATTCGGCAAGGCTCCAAAAGCGAAAGGCAAGCCCGAAACACCGGCGTCGATTACAACTGTTTCAATCAACCTGAGGAACGTACGCACGGCATTCAATGAAGCTATCGACGCTGGTATACTTGACCGCGACCTATACCCGTTCAGCAAAAGGGGATACATCATTCCGGCAGCGAAGAACACAAAGAAGGCTCTCGGCCAGGATGCGATATCAGCAATCTTTCATTTCGAATGCAAATCAGAATCGCAAGAAATGGCTCGCGATCTCTGGGTATTCTCATACCTCTGCAATGGGATGAACTTCATGGATATTTGTCACCTGAGAAGATCCAGCATCAAACTCGGCGGCGCGCACCTGGAATTTATTCGAGAAAAAACGAAGGATTCGAACCGTCAAGATGTGAAAACGGTTCGAGTACCACTAATGCCTGAGTCATTACAAATAATCGATCGGTGGGGTAATAATGACCAAAGCCCGTCTGCGTTTCTATTCCCATTTCTGGATGACGGCATGACCCTTGACCGCCAAATGAGGACCGTAAAGCAGGTGATTTGGAAAACGAATAAAAATCTTGCGAAGATATCGGAGGCTCTGGGCCTTGACATAAAGTTGCGTACGTACGAAGCGCGGCACTCCTTCGCAACTACCCTACTCCGGTCCGGCGCGCCAATGGCATTTATTGCGGGAGCAATGAGTCACGCTTCGGTCACCACCACTGAAAAATACTTCGGGTCGTTCGAAGCGGAACAAACTCAGGTATACATGAGCGCCCTGATCCCCAGAAAACAAGAAAGCCAGGACTAACTACCTGGCATCAAAATATTAGAGGAAGCACTACGGCATTAAACCGCTTCGGGTGATTTCAGCTTATATTCAGGCAACAGAAGCTCCGCCGGTATTTTCAGAAGCTCGCTGAACTTTCTAATCATTGACAAGGAAAGAGGTTGCTTGTAATTCAGGACCTTACTTACTGTGCCGCGATCACCATACACTTCCGCCAAAGCGGCCGCCTTGAGACCCAGATCCTCCATCCGGAATTTGATGAGTTCAATGGGATCCAATTCGGGAAGGCTATCATGCTTTTGCTCATACTCTTCGATAAGAAGAAGCAAAAGCATTTTTTCTCTATGCTCCTGAGTCCCCGCAGGGGCATATTTCACCACTTGATAGCGAGACATTGCAGCTTCATACTCCGCCTCGCTAACAATTGGGTACCAATCATTTATTTGTTTTTCCATAAAAGATAGTGCATTGAACATCACACAGTAGTAGCATCTATTGCGTCATATTCGGAATGCGGACCGACAAATCGGACCTCTACAACCTTGGCCTCGTAGTCTATTTCTACGATCAGTCGGTATTTGTTACCTACAATTTTAAATCGGGCTCTATGACCCTTGATAATTTTCGCGTTACGGAATGTATTCAAAACATCCGCGGACGTATTCCAGTCCACCGCTTTAACTGTTTTCTGCCATGCAGAAAGTTGCTTACCAGCATCTGCGTGCTCAGCCGCAAATTTGATAAGCTTTTGCGCACCTATCAATCTCATCTAAGAGCTTCTTTTGGTTAAAAATTTTCATGTTTTTCATCGCGTTCATACATGGAAAGAGGTTTATTTTTTAGTTGGTGCTCCGACCAACAATACAAAGCTAAATAAAATGTTGGCAAAATTCCAACATTTTACAAAATAATTTTTCGTATGAATATAATTGATAGAAAAGCTTGCTATTTACAATCTTTTCCGTACCTTTGATATGTACTTAAACGTCAGCCAGACGGAAACATGGCAGCAGAATATGGAAAAGTTAGTTGCACAGCTCAAAAAGATCGCTCGCCAACACCCACAAGGTTTCACAGTTTTTCTCCCGAGCCTTGAACACGCAGCAAAAGGATGGGTAATCGCCCTCGCGGAAACGCAAGACAGCTTCGGAGACGAAGGTCTCCGCAAGGTGATCGAAACAGCTCAAAGGAAAGGGGCAGCAGTCGGAGGATGGAAGCACGAAGGCAAGTTCTACTACGACGCCTCGATCATAATAGAGGAAGAAGCCGAGGCGATGAAGCTGGGACGCGAAAACAAGCAGATTGCAATCTACAACATCGAAACCGGGAAGTACATTAAGCTCTAAGGAAAGGCCGGGAAACCGGCCTATTCCCTCATAAGTCAAATACTAATCGCACTTTTCAAAACTTCGTATAAAATGGAAACGATCATTAAAAATATTCACTTGCTGAAAAATCGGCTGTCAGAGTCACAATTGAATGACTTAGAACATGGAGCACTGCTGCATCGTCGGCACGCCCGAATTACCTTTAAGATCGTACGTTTTACGGATGATGTTTTGACAGTCGAAACCAGGCAGGAAAAAAGCCCGGCAGGTAACTATCTCGATGGGAAAACTTTGTACCAACGTACAAAAGAGCTTTTTCAATCAAACAATCTTCCCGGTGGTGTCAAGATACATGTGAATACAATTCCCTACGTTCCGGCCCCGGCGCAAGATGTTAGCCCGGAATTCATTCGTCACTACATGACTGAATTGAAAATAAAAGTTCGAGATATAGAAAACGAAACTGGCCTCGACAGTACGAATATTTCCGCTTGGATCAACGGCACGCGCGAAATGTCAAATATTGTTAGGGCAATGTTTTATTACTACATCAAACATAAGGAACATCTTAAATTGCAATATCAAAGCTTCAAGCCACTTAATTTAGATTTGACGCTCGACGTAAGGATGGAAATGATTAACTTGGCAAAAAGCCAAGTTGAAAAATTCAAGCCATCTGACAGCGTAACTATGGTGGAGATTCCGGTAGAAAATCCGAAAAATCCAGGCCCCATTTATATAGCAACTTTCAAGCCGTCAGATGATCAACAATCGTGGGTGCTGGTAGATTTGAACTGATAAGATATTCAGCACGCCGGCGCATTCGTAATGGATGGGTAGTCCCACGGAATAGGTAAGATCCTCGGCCATGACCGGGGAGACGAGAGTTCGAACCTCTCATGCGTCGGGTGCTTTTTAGCAAAAATAATGTGACATTTGCAATCCATTGATTCGAAATTTATTTTTAATGTGAACAAAACGATCTCATTATGGCTAGAAAACATGAAGTATTGCTTTTTAGGGGAGATTCAGTTTGCTGGACACCTATGTGGGGTTGTGAGGTAATTCGAGCGAATGGCACGTCTGAATTTTATCACTATCACATCCCACTTCGTAGAGTAGAATAAATCAGGGGCCATAAGCCCCTTTTTTATTGATTACCGATAAACTAAACCGAATGTTAAAATCCTTCCCATTGAAAATGCATCCCGTCCTTTGACCGTTCTGACCAGTCCGCTCCGCAAATCCATCCGTTCTGGCGCCAGGCAGCCAGGAATTCCGGCGACCAGGTAACCTTTCCGCGGAACGGGTTCCAGTTCGCATTCAGGTCGACGGCAATGCCCCATGCATGCGTTGAAATGCCTGAACTGCCGCGCTTCTTGCGAATATTGAAGCACCCGTCCCAAGTTTTTATTTCTTCGTGCAGGCCGTTCGCTATAAGCTCCCTGAAGGTATCTTCCAGCGGAACGATCGCGTAGTAATTCAGGTAAATCTTTTTCGGGATCATCGGAATCGCTTCGGTAATCTCCCGGGGAACTTCCCAAAACACCATCCACTTCCTTTCGAAACCGAGTCGGTTCTTGTATGGGTCGCCAAACTTTGCAATCAGCTGTGCTTGTGTTTTCATGGCGCCACCTCCTCTTCTTTCTCCTTTTGAAAACTCAGCAGATCCTTGTAATCGCCGGTCTGACGGAATTTCCGGAACGGCGCACTGAACCATTTCGGTAGCAGCTTCGGCAGTATTTGATCAATCAAGTCGCACGACTTGATGAAATAGTAGGTGAACATCACCGCATACCCTGCGAAAATGAAGTACAGCGCCACGCCCGGCACCGGATTTGCCGCCGGCACCGCCTGGGTCACGATCTTGAATACGACAGAAATCACCACTGATGCCACATATCCGAGCAGTACGACCGAGACCATAACGATTAGCTGCTCGACCGTTTTTCTCAGAAAGATTTCACCTTTGGCCTCGCCCTCCTTGATGTGCTTCGCAAGGCCCAGGAAGGTCATCAGTAAAAAGCAAATCCCAACAGCAGCCATCAAATCAATGGTCAGATCCTTTCGGTATTTGAATACCTGGATAAACCCCACGGTAGATGAAGAAAGCAGCAGGAAGGCCGGATTTGTAGCCATTCCCTTTATTGTCAAACCGATTGATGTCAGCATACTGCCAATGTTAAAATATTCAGAAAATTTCATTGTCTGGTCTTTTATCGGGCCTTCGCCCCGGTTACAACTCCAAACCCGAAACCGATCGGGAATCCCCACTTGAAGCCTTTCCACCATCCGCCCGATGCATTCGCCTTGCGGATCGCGGCTTCAAAACTTTGTTTCTGCACCTGAGCTTGCAGGTCTTGCAAACGCACGGTGTTTCGTAAGTCGGCAACTTCTTTGCTTTGGCTTTCATACGCTGATTTCAGGGAGTAAAACGTGGGCTTTAATAACTCGTAGCGGTAGGTACTGTCAAGGAGCGCGTTTTCGTAAGCTGTCTGCTTTTCGGATGGCGTTAGCCTTGATTCCTGCGCCCAACTTGCCACGCTCAGTAGTGTCAATAGGGCTATTGTAGCGGTCAAGTTTGGTTTCATAATCCTTATCTCGTTTTTGGGTGGTATCGGCCAGGCTGTCGGCGCGGCGCTTGCTTTCACGGACTGAATCTGCGAAGCTTTTCGCCTCCGGGTTTGGTGTAGGCTGTCGAAACCCTCGGCGCCACAGAATGACGGACAGGACCAGGATCACGACCAGCAGCGCGGCGATGATTTTCCAGTGAATCGTTTTCATAGGGACTGACTGACAAGCTCCCGGAATCCGTTGTTGGGCCCGATCGTAGTATTATAGGGTGATTGCGTGGCAACCACCAGGGACCATTTGTCAGGAAGTATCGCCGTGTACCACCCGAGCGCCGATTCGCTGATCAGCTGCGCGCCGTTCAGGATTACACCGCAGCCCCAATTACTCAGGCCGGTCAGCTTCGTTTTCAGGATCTGCAAAGCCTGATTACTGAGCACCCGCGTTCCATTGAATACCCCTCCATCGCGGAGCATGCCAGCGAAGTTCGACCATTCGTTTTGCGAGCACTTCAAACCGTAGCCGGCCAGCGGGTTTTCCGGGCTGCCATACACTGGACCAGGGCCGCGCGGGTTGTATTCCGCATTGCCCATCCCGCTCTTGTCTCGGATGCGAGAATTGAAGATCTCCTTCCAAGGCTGTCCGGTAACGATTTCGGCCATGCGTGCGGCTACCTGGTAGGAAACCGTTGAATAGCTGTACTGCGCGCCAGGCGTTTTAAAGCCCGGTCGGCCAGCGAGCCAGTCGACGTATTGCTCCAAGGTTTTCGCGCCTTCGTTGGTCTGATCATCCGGAATGCCGGACGTGTGACCGATGATCTGCCGCAGCGTGATGTCACGGAGGCCCGGCTTATTCCATGATCGAATTACGTCGCCCACCTTCGTATCCAAACTTAGCCTACCCTCACTGATCAGCACCGCGATCGTTGCTCCAGTGGCCAGCTTAGAATGGGACATCACCGAGAGCTGATCGTTGCGGCCGTACTGCCCTTTTGTGTAGCTGTAAGCCGTGCCCGATGGAGTTTTTATGTCCACCAGTACGTTGCCTCCGTAGGCCGGTAGGTTGGCATCCAGGTAGCCGGTGAACTTGCTGTTGTCTACGCCTGGCTGCGCGCCATCCACGAAGGGCGAAACGCCTCCCCAGAAATAGAGCCCGCCGTCAGCGTATTTGGTGAAGTTGTCGTAAACGTTGATCCCTTGCAGCAGGTCTTCACCGCGGCGGTATTTGTCTGTGATGTTAACCTCAACAACCGGCAGTTTTGCTCGCACGTAGACCTTGCCGATCCATTTACCCCACAGCCTTTTCAGGAACGGCTCCATTCCTCTGATCTCATCCACACAAAACGCCATGGCTGTATGAGGAGCCCAGAGCCCGCGAGAAAAGAGCATATCCATGCTGCGCTCCCAGATTGCATAGTCCGGATTCGCCTCACAGTAAGGCGGGGTTGACCATTTCACCTGGTACCGGTAGTGGCTCATGTCATCCGGATCAAACTCGACAATGCTGTAACCGCCCGGGAATGTACCTTGGTTAACTGAGTG
This sequence comes from Dyadobacter fermentans DSM 18053, assembly GCF_000023125.1. Taxonomy (NCBI): domain Bacteria; kingdom Pseudomonadati; phylum Bacteroidota; class Cytophagia; order Cytophagales; family Spirosomataceae; genus Dyadobacter; species Dyadobacter fermentans. Next base: position 6,652,897 of record NC_013037.1, on the reverse strand, counting down.
CACCCGGAACTTTGCGACGTGATCTTCTACGCCGTCGCCATCGCTACCGTATGTGCCATCACCAGATCCGGCAATGAATGCCAGGTTGGCATTGGCCGTGCTTTGAAGCTGACGGTTGGCCGCTGCGGCGTAAAGGTAAATGCATGGGAGATTGTACTCGGACTTTACCGCGTCCGTGAAGGATTTGTAATGTTTCTGAATGTTGAGCGTCTGAAACCTCCCAAATTCCAGTCCCAGCGGATCATTGAAATTCGGATGCGGCCAGTCGATGCCAGGGCCTTCCACCATCGGCGGCCGGCCAGGCTGCGCGAGTCCGCGCTTCTTTACCCAATTCTGAAACCGGGAAAGGTTATCAGCCGAGAAATCGCCGGTATACCAAACTCCATTCTGAACGTCGATGTGATTAACAAGCTCGCCCGTATGCCCGCCGCCGAGCGCCATGTAAAGCGATCGGTCGTAGGTTTTCAGCTGACGAGCAATATCCTTGATGGCGCCGGCCATCGCCGAGTTACATTCATCGCAGCCGTATCCAGGATACACGCCTACATTGGGCTGGCCTTTTACCCCTTCTTCCAGGATCGTACCATTGGAAAATGTGACCATTTGATCCTCGCGGAGAAAACCGTCGTTCTTCTTCCGTTTCGCCAGGAATACCACTGCCAGCCCGAGCTTGCGCTCACGGCAATAGGCGATTGCCCGTTGCAATGCCGCGGTTTCGTACCGACCTTTTGCCGGTTCATAAACATCCCAATGAATCCAAAGCGAGACGCCAGAAACACCATATCCCCACGAATATTTGAAGGCTTCAATGCGGTCGGTCCATCCTTCCAGATACTTACCATCTTCCCATCGACCCTCCGCGATTCCGTGTTTCGCATTCGGATCGAATCCGCCACCGGTGGTACCTATCAAAAACTCAAACCTGCGATCTTTATCAACCGGCGGCGGACCAGGCCCGCCCGTATCTCCGCCGCCATCACTGGTAGGTTTGGGAATGATAAACGATTTACTGTAAACGTCGCTCTTGCAGGTGTTGCCCTGCATGCTCAGCGTGTACTCGCCTGGTGCAAGGCCCGCGTAGTTGATCGGCTCCCGGTTGCTCGTTGGCTTTACCGATCCGAACGCGACACGCTCATTGCCCTTGTAAATTGAATAGTCCCAGCCGAAAACATTCTCACCATCCCAAAGCACTATCGCGCTGGTCGTGGTTACATTGAAAATATCATTCGGGACCGGTCCACGATCACACCTTGGCAGATCGTTAGGCGGATTCTGCGTGCCGCCATCGCCTTTCACTTTGAAAAGGCTGTCCGTGTAAGCTTTCTGCCGTGCCTCGGCGGCTTTAATCAAACTCGTGACAAATGATTTGTCGGCAACCGTTTCCGGCAGTTCGATCTTGATCTGTGCGGACACTACCTGGCAAAAAGCCAGGAGCACCGCAATGAGCAGGTTTTTCATGAAAATGGTTTTTGGTTGTTGATGAAATGAAAATGCTGGATTACAGCCCCAGCAGCGCCGCGATATCGTCCTTCAATTTTTTCGCGTTTTCGTTGGCCGGGTCGTAAGAGTCGACAGCCAGCTTCACCAGCTGCGGAATAATCTGCAACAGGTAAGGCTTTTCGGCTATCGTTTTGTTTAGAGATGCTTCATCTGAAAAGTTCAGATTGGCGGACTCCTGGAACTGAAACGCTTTTGGCTCTCCGCTGCTTACATCTCTTCCTGTCACCGAGAAATTTACACTTGCGAAGTCGAATTCAAATTGTGGGCTGGCTGCCGGTGTTTCCGACATCACAGCTAGTGATTTACTTGCCATTGGTTTTTGTTTGTTTTGTTGTAGGTAAACTCTTGATCAACTCCCGCGCGGGCGTCGACTTTGGCTCGATTACAAAGCCGGTGAAAATCTTCACAAACCGGCGGTGCAAATCCTCGGGGAGCTCTGAAACATATGTAGGGTTAATGCGCACTTCCTCATCCAATAATTTCTCAATCTCGTCCTCCAAGTTATTTTCAGCCTCCTCTGTGAATTGATAGTTTCCATGCTCATCTTTGAGCAGCACGGTCGTCCTTTTGTCTTTTTCGGCAAACCTGCGGCGCAGGCGGCTCAACTTTTTGTTGTATTGGTCGATCTGTGGCTTGCAGTCTTCCAGGCACTCCTCCAACGCGGTAACGAGTGGCGTGTCATTCTGCTTTGCCTCATCCGCTGCCCTGAGGTAGTTGTTGGCCGTGTTGTTAAACTGGATTAGTTTGTTGTAGGTAGTTTTCATTTTGATCTAGTTTATATAATTGAAAATTAAATATTTACCCATACGGTGCCATTGTAGTATCTCGGTCGGTAGTTTCCTGTGGAGAAGTACATAGAGCCAGCAACGGGCGCCACAGGTTCGCTGGCAAATGGCGGAAGGATTAACATGCCATTGCTTATGCCCAGATGTCCGCTAATTTGAATTTGATTCCCTCCATCGGTCATGATGCTACTGGAAGTGAGGGTGTTCCCTGCGCCCCAATATGCCACTCGAAATGGAGTGCCGCTTCCTCGCAAATATCTCCCGTCCGTCCAGCCGACATCGAGCGAAAGCCCATCGCCATCCTGATTAAGTCCGGTACCGCCGTTCACAAAGAAGGTTGATCCAGATAGCCCGATACCACTTCCAGCGGAGTAGGCGCCGCCGCCGCCCGAAGGTTGATCATACCATCCCTTCACCCCGGAACCATTAGTCCCGTAAAGTTTATTTGCCCCGGGACTGCCGCTATCATTGACCAGTTGGTAAGTTCTACTTGCCGTCAGTGTCCCCCCGCCGGTTATACTGAGCTGGCCGGTTAATGAAATACCGCTAAGCGCCCTGATGCTTAATTCGGAATCAATGTACCCCCTGGTATACGTATTAGAGTCGACGTAGGAGGTTGTCGCATAATTTGCGATGTTAAACTGTTTTGAAGTCCACACCTGGTAAATAGTACCAGCCTGCCCGTACCTGACAAACCAGTTTGCATCTGTCCCGCACATCAATTGCGACATCCACATGTTAGAACCTAAGTTCCCGTCGGGAGATGCACCGATAAAACTTAGCATTGTCCCAAAAGCCGACGGCCGGTTTGCTGCCGAGTTGCCCCACGAGAAAACACCGGAACTAGTAATGGTATTTATATCCGAATAATTTACCGGGGTTGATATCCATCGCGTGTCAGAGCCACCGCCAGAAATAACACCGGTTGCACTGTTGTAAGAAATACTTCCCGTTGCAGAGATAGCAGCCCTGGCCGCGCTGGTAAAGTCGGTAACCTGGGACGCGGTATGCGTGTGCGATGCCGACGCAAATGCCGATGCGTGCTGACCATCCAGCAGATCCGCGTTCAAACTCGTTACCAGAGTAGAGCTATTGACTTTGAATGGCGCTACACCATTCGGCATCACAAAATTGACCAGACTATCCGACTTTACTTCAAAGATTGTTACACCGGTCGCAGATGAGAAGCTGAATTCGTCATTGTACCGACTGAACGTAAAAGAGTTAGATCCGGTGGAATTATAGAGGCTGATGCCAAGTGTATTCGACAAGCCCCCCATCTGAATGTAATAGCTGCTGCCAGTCTTGTTAATCGTAGTGGATTTTCTGATGTCGACAGTGCTAACAGTTTCATCAATGGAGCTGTTTACAAAAGATCCGGACGACAATTCATACCGTGGGATGGTCCGATCGCTAACACTCCCTGGTATCCCACTTCCCCCAATGGTACCCCAATCCTGATTTGCAGATAAGTTCTTTGTTACTCCATTGATAGTTATGGTCCGGGAAGTCGGCACATACCCGGAAAGATTTGCGGATGTAAGAAACTGTTGCCACGATCCAACCACGCCAGCTTCAACCGTTCTGAAATAACCATTGCCGTTCCTGAATGCCAGCGAAGCGGCCGTTTGTGCATCAGGCGAAGTGGCTGTAAATCCGACATGGTAAAAGCCTGTCGGGCTGTTGGTAGAGCTGCCGTGAAACTTATGCTTGCCGTCCGAATGGGCTGTTGTCCAGCTCAACCCGGTCGTGTTATTCATCACATAATCCGAAAGACTGGCAGTAGTCGCATAATTGGCAATATTGAACTGTTTGGCTGTCCAGATCTGGTAGGTAGCTCCCCATGTTGCTCCTAATCCATGACGGACATACCAATCAGCCGTGGTGCCAACCAAAATTTGATTCAGATACGCTCCGCCGGCCGAGTCTCCTGTGCTGCTATTGCCAACAAAAGTGAAAGTCGTGCCGTAAGTAGTCGGCCTGCCCGCTGCCGGTGTTCCATAAGTCGCAACCCCTCCTTTATTGATGTTGTTGATGTCCGAGAACTCGCCGGGCGTACTGACCCAGCGCATGTGCGCGGCCTGGCCGTTGATAATACGAGAATCGTTACCCTGGGCCACGGTATTAGCCGCCGTTCCGTAGGTGAGCGCAAATGCTCCGGTCCCGCTGGTGTAGGAGATGCCATTTGAGACAGAGAAAAGTGCCCGGCCAGCAGTTGAAAAGTCGGTAATCTGAGCCGCGGTGTGTGTATGAGATGAAAGCGAGTACCGGGCATCGCCAAACGTGGTATCAAAGGTAAGGCTCAAATCCGCGCTGAGCGGTCCGCCGCCGAGCAGTCCCGCCCCTGTGTTGATCTGCCTTGTGTTCTGGACATATCCAGTGAGGCCCGCCGATGTTACAAACCCCTGGCTATTAACATAGGTTTCGGAGGCAATTTTAATCCAGCTCCCCCAAGCGCCATTTTCCAGGCTTTTGATGTAGAAATTGCCATTGCGGAAAGCGATGTTTGTGCCGTAAGATGATCCTGTTGCATGCGGGATGAAAAGACCATGGTAGACACCAGCGCCAGCCGGACCGTTTGTCGATGCAGTATTGAAAGTCGCCAGTCCGATCGATGAGAATCCGTGCCAGTCAAATTGCGACGGGCTGCGGGAAACCTTGCCATCCAAAGCGGTTTGCAGACCCGTTACATCAGCGATTACATGCGTGTGCCCGATTTGAGAATACCTCGTGTCGTTCTGCGAATCAGAACGGGCGTTGCCTGAGTGCCAAAGCGTATTATCAATGCCGGTATTGCTGCGAATGCGGAGCTCTGATCCTGACTGTGCGTATAGAAATACCCCGAAGTTTCCGGCCGCATGAAACCCGTAGCCAGGGCGAGCGCCCGCCGTGTACTGATCATTTGCGACATACGATTCAAACCCGCCGCTGGAATATGCAACGTTGCTGGTATTTACGGCCGGAAGGGCATACGTACTACTCGCGCGGACTTTGGCGTCCACGGTTATCGTACTATCGAAATATGCAGCACTCAGGAAATCCATTCTTTACTTTTTAATGATCACACGGAAAGAGGCGTTGGCCGGAGCTTTGGCGAAAGTCACGATCACGGCATTCGCAGTGGATGCGCGGTTATCGACGATAACTGCCGAGTTATCGGATACCTTGCGAATCTCGACCACTACATCCAGCGAATTCAGGTTGTGCGTAACCGTGAAAGCGGTCGCCGTTCCATCGCCGATCGTTGCCGCGAACGCTCCACCCGATATTTGGGAAGCGACATAATTCGCCATTTTAAGCGGAGTAACCGCGCGCGCGTCGTCCGTGCCGGCGTTGGTTTCGGCCTGGGTGGCAATCTCAATCAAGCCGGTGCGCGCCTCTGTCGCAGTACGAGAGCTGAGTGATGCAGGCGTTACAGCCTTCACCGCATCCGTTCCAGCCTGTACCTCAGCATTTGTAGCAAGCATCACAAGGCCTAACACTGTGGCCGTTGCCTGGTCGCGGTTTGTTTCCAGGAAGATCCAGTCTGCCGCAGATGTTGTCGACGGGTTATCCTTATTGGCAATCAGAACGTCCCCAACGTTGAACACAGTGCCCTGGACTGTTCCAGCTACGGAAACATACCAGTAGGCCCCCTTCTTGATTGCCGCGGTTCCGGGGAAGTTGGTTGCGGTGTTCGCGTTGAAAGCGCCAACGAGTGAGCCAATGCCGCCCACTAACGAATCGACGTAGGCTTTGACCGCTCCCGCTGTTGCAATGTTGGTAGCGGTTGCAGTGGCGAGCGTGTTATCATTGATCAGCGTGATCTCCGAAGCGACGCCAGCGCCGGCAGCAGTCCGGCCGATTACCGTCATTGCGTTGATGTTCTGCATCTTCGCAAAAGTTACGGCACCGTTCAGAATCTTGATCGCGGTTACCGAATCCGTAGCAAGTTTGGCAGCAGAAATACCTCCATCTTTTACACGGACAGCATCAGCATTGATTTCGAGGGTTGTTCCGTCAACTTTGACCGAAAGAGTGGTAATCCCGCCTGTCGTGCTTTCGTCCAATCCATCCCCGCCAATGATTGTGCCGGAGCCCAAGGGAACCCAGGTAGAATCTGATGATCGGTAATAGTAAATGATACTAGTACCCGAGTTGTGATACATCTGGGCATTGACCGGGTTCGACGGAGGTACCGCCAACGAATGCAGAACCACATTGATAATCTGGTTCTGCAATAGGTCAAGATTATTGTGTACTTCCATTTCAGTTTGTTGATTATGAAATAATTATAACCGAGCCGGTTTGCGGCTTCGAGTGAATCACTTTAAACACGTCATTATCCAGGTACTGCACATCCGAGAGCACCTTCTTACCGCCGATCAGGATCAACGGATCGGGCTTCTTGTTCAGGTTGTGAGCGACAATCCACTCCTCAGCGGGTGTCATGAACGGATATTCGATCTGCTCGGAGCCTTCACCCTCGCAATCGCATGCGCAACAGTCTTTAATTGGCGGCTCGACATCTTCGATCAATTCAAAAGTAGTCTGCCTTCCGTGGTTTATCCCTTCGACATTAATCGACATTATCACCCTGTATTCGCCCGGCTCGTCTATATAGATGGGCTGAACCGAGTTTTTAACAATTGGCCTATTATCTGATAGCTCCCATTCTGACCGTATGGTTTCAAAGTCATCCACACCGGTAGTAGGTTCGGGGAAGTAGATAACGTTTCCATAGTCCTGCCAAACCCCAGATACACGCTTTCCAACTGTAACCGACACATATTCGAAAGGCATTCCCTCGAATGACTTTCTGCGGACGCTCCAAGTCTTGCCAGTCGCCGGCAATAGGTATTTGCGGTTTTCACGAGGCATATTGCCGTCAATGAGGTTACCCGCACCCGAAGCGATATCATCCTCGAAGAATGCGAAGCCGCTATAATCTTCCGGGTCCAAAGCAATGCGGAAGCTGAAATCAGCCTGAGCAATACCCACAATCTTCCCCGCCTGATCCTTGCCATTAAAAGTGGCACGGACACGCGATGGCGCCTGGTGGATGTCCCCGATTTTCAAAGATGATTTGTTCCCAAATATAAGAACTTTTCCTGATGTAACTGGCTGCGGATAAGTAGTTATTTGAGGGTATCCAGTGTATTGCTGAATATCGACTTCTGCAAACCCTCCATCACGCAAAAACTCAAACTTTGCTTCTACCAAAGAATATGCGACGCCGCCGAATCCGTTAAAAATGACCGTGTAGTTTGACGGCAAATCATATTCTGCGCCTTTCAACGGAATATTCTCAGCCAGGTCGTTGGCGTTTGTAGTCCCGGCCGCAAATGTCGCCAGTGAAAGCAGCGGAAGTGGCTCGGCATCCTTGCTCTCGATAGTGAACTTGTCAGTGCGTTTAAAAACTTCCACACCATCCTTCAAAAGGCGTACCGGAAATGTATATACGCCAGCGCTTAACTCCGCATCTTCTTCCAGAGCATAAAACCACCACGTTGTAATGGGGTCGACATCTGTAAGGTGCTGCTCGCCGACAAGAGATCCTTCCTTTTCAAGTGAAATGTAAATCTCGTCGAAGTCGATATCGTGGATCTCGGCCCGGACGTTCGCTTCCCCAGGGTACAAGAACGACGTGCTGCCGTCTGGCATAATCTCGCCCACGCGGTCCACTCCCTTAGTGAGGTACTTCCGCATTTTAGCCAGGTACTCATCATCGTAGAGCATCAAGTCGAAAGATTGCGCTGTTTCATTCTCGCCCAGGAATGCAGTGATCTCAATCGAATACTGGCCGACGATTCCATCCACGCCTCCGGTTTCGATGAACGGACGATACGTGCCAGCCGCTACCGGATCAGGTAGAGTGAGCGTATTTTCGAAGTCCACCTCGTTTCCAAGGTCTCCGCCGCCGGTCACTTTGATGGTGATTTTGTCATGCAGGCCAGTTACCGTCAACAGCGCATCCCATTTATCCAAAACCTCAAATGCGCCTGGCAGATCTCCCGTCACCGCTTCACCACCCTTTGAACCGATCAGCTTTCCGGTGATTTCGGTCGCCTCAATGACTTGCAGCGTGATCTCATCTGTGTATGGCCGGTGCTCGGCAATGCCGTCCCAGATTTCAACCGTGATTTTCCGTTTTTCGATAATGGTCGGCGTTCCTGTGATCGAAAAATCATCGTTCACAACGCTGCGAGCCGTAATCCATTCGGGCACCGAGAAAAAGCGGTACTGTAATTTTTTGTGCCCGCTGGTGATGTAATCCCGAAAATCAAAGCCTGTTGTTGTTGGCTTATCCAGCACAAAATTGAGCACTGGAAATAGATCAAACTCCGGCGGCCAGGTTTCGACGTAATCTTCATTCTCCTCGACCAGGACAGGCACACGAATTGGCACCGAGAACCCGCTTTCCGGATCAGTCGCCGTAAAATCAATGTAATACTGTCCTGACTTCGGAGCGAGCGCTGTCGCCGTAACAACGAGCTCATCTTCCTCAACTGTCGAAAACCAAGGCGGCGCAAATGCCAGCTTCAAAACCAGGGTTGTGATATCGAAATAATCGTCCTCTTCCTGATTTTCATTGTTCGCAACAAACGTTTCAGAAAGGAAATCTTTCAAATCCACCGAATCCTCGCTTTCAATAGCGGCCACGTACGTTAATGGCGTAATGTTTTCAAAAAGGGCATCGAGCCGCGCAGTAGCTTCGATTTGCTCAATTAGCTCCTCTTCTGTAAGCGGCATATCCTCCGCGTTCAGCCTTCCGCTTGTACTATCCTCTTTTGATGGATAGATACCGTCTCCCATTCCAGGAACGGTATTCAGCGTGCGTGAGCCTGGAATGTAGGAATTCTGCTTTAATTCGGAGTCTGGAATCTCTTCGTACTTGATCTCGACAGAAGTGCTATCAAACTCCCGTGTAGCGTCAGTGAAGGAAAACCGCACCTGCCTGAAATGCTTGTCCTGATCAGCGAAATACAGCTTGTGCAGATAATGAATGTCTGGTTGGCCGCCCGCCAACTGAGTCTTGCCTTCAACCACCGAAAGTGATTTGGTTGTCATGCACAGGCGATCCTTCATCATCGCGCGGTAGATACTCATCGACTCACTAAGAGCCGGGCGCCGCCGCCATGAAGATGTCATCGTATTCGAACCAGGCCGGGTCCATGCGCCAGCATACCACGGCGTAAAATCACCGGAAATCAGATTGATGGTCGCCGCCTCCTCGTCGGTCACGTCGCCCCGTTCAAGTGTTGTTGCATATTTTGATGACTCATCAGACGCAACAAATCCGGCTAGCTTTCCGTCCAAGTTATAGACTTTGTACCAGTCGCCGGGCTTACCCCCATCGTCGGCCATTTTGTAAAACCGGACGTAGATCTTATCGCCGGTGAACTCCTGCCCAGGGCCAGTAATAAACATGGTGTTCAGGGCCACGGACAACGAAAACGTTCCTCGTTTGGTATCGTTACGGAGGCTGACAACCTCCCAAAACTCGCCTACCTCTTCCTGGGTACCACCAAGATTTGCTACTCTGGCAATGATTAAATCCCCATTTTCCACAATAACGCCGTTCGCGCCACCAATACGGCGAAATTCGCCATCAGGAACGCCCGCAACTGTCCACGTCCAGTTTTGATTTTGTGAACCCGGTGAAAAGTTTGCAACAGGATAATTCGGATTGCCGGAGACATCTATTGTCCCTTTATCAGTCAGAGCTCCACGGTCGACAGGCTCCACCCGAATCAGTTTGAAATTTTCACTCGCTCCGGCGGTACTTTTATCTGCACCAGCCAATGCAGGATGCATCGATGGATCAACCCAAAAGTCAGTGTAAGTTCCATTCGAGTTTCTTCGAGGAATACGGATGGAAATCAGAATGTCGGAAGAGAACGCCTCCGTCTCGTAGTCGAAGGTTATCGTAACACTTTTGTCACCTCTGCCAATCGTGCCGCCTGGGCTTTCAATGTATTGCGCCGGCTCTACGTCGTAGTAAGTGTTTTTGAGGTTCGCCCCGATCATACCGGTAAGAATCGGTACCAAGATTTGGCCGAACTTCTTCTTTTTCTTCTTCCGGTATGGCTGTGGCGACTTACCATTAATTTTGAGCACTCCACGGCTTACCTCGGCGCCGATCTCGTACCGCTCCCAACCCGGATTGCCTTTCGGCATGTGAGAGAAGTCCCAGCCTACTAGGCCGCTATCATTCCAAATGAGCATGTTACCATTCTCAAAGAATGGCTTTTGCTGACCGAAATCAATCTCGGTGCGATACTTGTTAATTGGCGGTAACGTCCGGATATTCCCACCATTCAAGCTTTTCGCCTGATCCGCATTAATGACATATTCCAGCGGCCACTCTTCGATGATTGTCGTGTCGCCAAGGTTAAAGAATCGAGTGTCTGCGCCAGTAGCATGATCAACGATTGCGCGAATTGTCCATACATTCCGATACTGGACAATCTCAGCATTAAAATGTTCAAGGATGTTATTGACGATAATGTCACAATACATCGCCTCGCCGTTCTGGTCAAAATACCGAAAGGTGTTCTCTTCGAACGATTCAAGCCCACGGATCTCATCACCGTCAAATCCATTTTCCAGCATGTGCGCCGATACCCGGATTGGAAGGTTTGCGCGTCCAATTATACCGAGACAATCCCGGATTATTTGAAGCCCGGATCTTTTGAAAGTGCTATCAGGAGTAAGGTATTTCTTGCGAGACAAATGCGCGAGTCCGCAACTTGCCGTCATGTTTACCTGATAAGGTGGCTTTTGATAGCTGTGCGAGGCATCCCAAGGCTCTAACCATCCACTCCAAATAAAATCACCGGTATCTTCTTCCTGAACTTCGACATAATAGTTTTTTCTGTTGATCACTAAATCGGACAGGTCGTATCGCTCCTCGAAAATGAGGGCGATTTGGGCCTGACCGGCAACAATAGGTTGTTCAGGGAAAAAAGAATCAGACGAACCCCATGTATACCGGACCGCGCCAAGACTGTTTTTCCACTCGATAGGCGTTCCATCAAAACCCTCCTTTGAGAATCTGACTTGTCTGATTTTTCCGTTAAAGTCCCGATATCGGGAGAAATATTTTAAGCCCATTATCTACCCCCCAATAAAGCTTTGTACTTCACTTCCGACCGCTTAAAGGCCACGTAGAATTTATCGTTTTCAATTTCTAGGCGAGGAATGAATACCTGCACCCCTCCGGATCCGCCATGCATTTTGATACTCTTCTCAATAGATTTATCGACTTTGCTATATGGCGCAATCATCTCAGGGTCATGGCGCGCGTTTGGATTATCTCCGACAATAGCACTCATTTCACCGTAAGCAAAACCACCTTTCGCAAAACGTGTCGTTTCCCCCATCTTGCCTACCTTGTTTTTCAACACGGTGCCCGCTGCGATGGCAAGAACACCTGCCGCTAACGCAACATAGCCGTTCATTGATTTTATGGCCACCTTCAACCCTTGAATTACCGAATTGTATGTAATCAACGCCTTACCAATGTTAACCAGCAAGTTTCCTATGATAGAGTAGATTTTGTCACCGATACCAGACAGTCCGCTCATACTGTCCCCAAGCTTTTCACCTAGCGTGGTGAATGCATCAACCGCCCCTCCTTGGACCGCCGAAGTAATGGCGGCATTCATTTGGGCAGTGGATTGAGCAATGTTTCGAACCTCTTCCGCATACTTCTCGCCCGATTGATTCGCGACCTTAGGGAGTTCTTTAAAGAACTTTTTTGCGTCTTCAAGATTAAAGGCCGATCCGAAGGTATCCTTAAATTGAGCCGTCACGTCCAAAATCATTCGGAGACGGTCCGCATACTGCGTGAGTGATTCATTCGCCGCCTTCGAAAACCCTTTGAAGTAATTTTTCGCCGAATCTAGCTCAAACGCGGACCCGAACATCGAATTCAAATCAAATGCTGCATCAAATTGCAAGTTTCCTTCACCAAAATATTTCGCGGCTGATTTTGATATCGCTTGCTGAGTTTCCTTCATCCGAGAATCCATCAAGGCGGCGCCCATGGCCTTCGCTCGGCTGCGCCCACCATCGACCGTGTCCCCTAGCTGCGCTTTTTTGTCGTGAATTTCCATGGACCTGGCCTTCAACTGTTCCAAAGTCAGGGCCGCGGTCACTCCAATCAATTCCTTATAGGATTTGATTTTTTGCTTCAATGCTTCGCGCTCCTCAGCCCACTTGCCGGCCAGATCGATCTGCCAGATTTTGAAAGCCGATTTCGACATTTTCTCGTAGTATTCGGCGGCATCGCCAGCAGCCGGAGCCAGAGCGGCAGATTCTCCGCCGAGCTTGCTCATGGCTCCCTTAACTCCATCGATCGCCTTACCAGCTGCCGCGAAAGAGTCTGGCACGTCGAAACGAAATTTTTGAGTCAGTCCGTCGATATACTTTACCGCCGAGCTCATCCCGCGGCCCATCGAATCGAAGCCGAGCGCCTCATTGAACGTCCCAAACAAACCGAGTGCCCCTTTTGTAATCCCGCCTATGGTATCCACAATGGCATTGGCCGCATTCTTGCCGATATTCACGAGCGCCTTCCACATGTTGCCCCAATCACCTTGAATCAGGTTCAGAACAACTTTGAAGGATTCCATCAGCACTCCGAGGGTGGACTTACCCAAGCCGGTAAGCGTTGTCCACCAGGTAGAATCGGTCAAAAACTTCTTAACCGAATCCCAGTTGGTAATTATGGCCGCAGCAGCCACGCCCACTACCGCAATTGTAGCAGTGATCGGAGCGGAGATCGCGCCGAATCCCGTTGCGAGGAGCGGCAACAATTTCACGAGCCCTCCGACCGCGCCGATAAGGATCGGCATGCCGACCGCCAAGGCCCCGACCGCATAGATGGATTTTTGAGCCTCAGGAGTGAGCGACTGGAAATTTGATGTGAGATTGTCGACTATGTTGGTAAGCCCGGCTATTTTGCCGGTGATATCGAAAGCCTTATCAGCTCCTTCACCCAGCGCCGCAGAAGCGAATGTCGTAGCATCACTGAGCTGCTCCATTGCGTTTGCCGCGCCGCCACCAGCGAAAGGAATCTTTTCCAGCTCTTTTACGAACTTGTCGATAAAAGCCGTAACGCCGATACTCTGCATTTTCGCATTAAGCTTTTCGACCTCTGTGGTGCCGAAAGCCGCCTCCATTGCATCATACGTTTGGGGCATGCGGGTCGCCAGCTGCCGCAAATCAACCTGGTTGATGTGACGACCGCGGACGAATTGGTTCAGGTTGATTAATGCCGGTTCAAGGTCGACAGCAGAACCGCCGGCGTCGGTGATGGCGTTTGCAAAAGCTTTCAAAGACCGTGTTGCCAGGTCGCTATTAAGCTTCATTGCCTTCATGCCGATGAGAGCCTTTGCTCCATCGAAAATGCCGATATTTGGCAACTTCGCAAGCTCCCGAACGCTTTCGATTGACTCTCCATAGCGTTCGAGACCGCGTTGCAGCTTTTGAAGCTCGGCATAATCCTTGAATGCCTTCCCTGCCGCAAAAAGAGCAGGAAGGCCCCCGACGATCGCCATCTTTTTACTGATGTCGGTCAAGTCCCCGCTTAGTTTTGACAGTCCTCCCCGGAATGCTGCCTGCTCTTTGGACGCGCGCTTGTAGCTATCCGTTAACCGGTTATTGATCTCAAAAACGGTACTGCGAACTGATGCAGACACACGCTTCATCCCGTCGATCAAACCTTGAACAGTCGAACCTACCCGTATGTTTGCTGACCCGATATCAGGTTGCATATTTCTTTGGATTAAATAGTCTGTCGTATTGCTCCATCGCTTCCGGAGTGAACTTTTCTTCAATGAATTTTTCCAAATCCATTGGTGCCCCTGTTGCTGATGGATTTAGGAATTGCTCCACTGAAACGGGGTTGTCCACAACCTTTCCGGCCATTTTATACACCCAATAGGCGATATACTTTGATCGATCCGATTCGATCTTTTGGCGCTCGCTGAACCCCTCCCGCAATAGGGTGAACTGGTACGGAGTGATCACTTCCAATTCCGATGGGGCCAGGCCCATCAAGCCCGCGCCTCGGTACCAATCATCGGGATCGAATTTTACTTCGTCCCGCTTTCGTTTAATTTTTCGACTGCGACGAGCGCGGGAGTTATCTTTTTTACAACCGAACCGCAAGCACTGAGATAGCCAGGTATTACCATTGCGATTGATGCGGTATCCTCGCATTCGTCGTATAGGTCAAGGAACTCATCAAAGCTTTTCCAGGACCGGTCCTGTGGACGGATAGCGCAGTGAATCAGGAATGGAATTGCCTCGATTGACATCATTTCATTCATTACGTCGAAGCAGGTCGAAAGAGATGGACGCTCCTCCATGATGCGGATGAAGGCTTTTGTCCCAAAGAAGACGTTAAAAATCTTGCCGGCCAGTTCAATATTGAACGTGGTCGGCGCTTTGATGACGGGTAGTTTTTCCGGCTCGACCTGAGCCGCAGGAGTTGATTTCTTAGCCATAACGATTTAGTTTGAGCGAGGCCCATTGCTGAACCTCGCCAGTTTGTTGATGAAATGAATGAAATTAAGGCGCTTCTTCGATTTCAATCTTATGCATTGCCGAGATCGTTGCGCTATACGTTTGCAGACCGTTAGCAGTTCCCGCTTCGCCGTATGCTGAAACAAAACCTTTGAATTTGCGCACACGGTCGCCGGTCATTCCCCGGGCGTACTTGAAATCTTTTGGCTCCTTTGAAAGGTGCCAATCCTCCAAATCGTTACCCGAAACATTTGCCGCCTTTTGAGCGGATGGATATTCCTTCACAATCCCATTGAGCGTAAAAGCCGGGATCGGGTCGTTTCCGGAAATCAGGATCTCGTTACCGCCATAGCAGTTAGCTTCGAGCTGTTCCAGCTCACTGGACATGTTGATGTCCGTAGCACATTTGATGACGACAAATGTGTCATTGTCCGCTTTGTCTACCGCCATGGTTGTCTCATTACCCCGGACGGTGGATACAATTCTTTCTGGCATGATTTATAGTTATTTGTTGATGAATTACCTTGCTTCTGCGAGTGCTGAGTACTCGACGACTTTTATGTGTGCTTTAAGCTTCTCGTCAAAGCCATCGGTGACCTCCTGGCCGCTCATTATGACAATTCCGACGCCCGAAACTACACCACTAAACTTGTCTAGGGAAAGCCGAATCGCGGACATCACGTTTGATGCTTCTGCATAAGAACCGGCATAAACTCCGATTTCCACAGAGCCATTTTTTGTCGATTCAGGGTCGTAACAGCTCTCATCCTCCATGCCATCGGCAAATACATAAACTGCTGGAAGAGTCGCATTCTCTTTAATAACGTTCGGATATATACGTGAGCCAACCAGCGAGGTTACGAAAGACGTCGCAAGCAGCTTTTGTATGAATGCCCTGGTGATCATTGGAATCTGCTTTTAGGCAAGTTTTTTGATGCCCATTTCTTGAAAGAGGTAAATATTTCCCTGCTATAATTGTCGCGTACTATCTCAATGGTGTAATCGTATGCATCTTTGAGAAAGTCCCTCGCTCTGTGGAATCGACCGCCTCGATCAGTAAAGCCGCGCGTAATCAGATTGGTCCGTCGACCTACTTTCCCTTTGCTCTTTGAAACCCCGACCAACACCCGCGAATTCTCTTCTCCGACCGGCTTCACGGCTTTTATCCGCAAGTCCCGGCGGGTTGCACCGGCCCTCTTGTTTTTCAACCGGTCGCCTACTGGTGCCAAACGACGAGCAGAGAGGAGCATTGGCCGCGCGGATATTCTCAACGCAGAGTCAGAAACCGACCTGGGCACGATTGACTTATAGGTTTCAAGCCCACGAGCCAACTTTTCAAGCTCCGACGTATCAACCTTGACGCTCATTCCACTATCCTCGTTTTTACTAACCATGCCTCGCGACGTCCAACTTCTTCGGCCGGCGCAATAACTTCATAGGTCAGACCGGAAAACTGATCTTTGATTCTCCATGAAGTTTTTATCCCGAGATCCGGAACAAAAGGCAGCTGCCAGTCTACCATTGACGAAGATTGGATTATCTGGCCGTCCGAGCCCTCGTTTCCCTGCGAGCTCTTGTTTACTTTGCCTGCCGGAAAGTCGGTGTACTTCGGTGAATAGACAAGTTGCTCTTCATTGTATTCGTTCGGTTCGTCAACAGGTTGCAGAATTTGGATTCTGCGATCGTAAATCCCGCGGCCACGCCTTATGTCCCGTCTATCCCGCATAAGCAATCACGAAAGGCTCCAAAAGCCGGTCAACCATCGTTTTCTTCTCTCGCACGTAGTCGCCTGGACTGTCGTACCACTCTGCAATCAGGCCACGAACGGCCTGCAAAAGGCGCTTCGGGATTTTCCCGTCGGCATATCCCGCCTTGAAATTGACCCGAAATACCGTGCTCGACGTTTCGAAGGAAGAAATCCATTGAATCTTCGAGCTCCGCTCACTGACGGGAACCAGGAAGTAGTTTGTGTCAGCAATGACCGTGTAGCCGGAAGGAAAGAGCTCTTCTATGCTGGTGATGCTGTCGACAAGAAACTGATCAGGAATTTCACACGGCAAGCAGTTCGCATACCACTCATAATCGGAAAGCCCTAATGATAGCTTACACTCAGTTTCAACGTAGTCGACGGCGGAACCGATCAGCTCTTCAATCTTCTCATCCTCGCCCGTGAATCCCGGGATATCAAGACGTAGCCACTTCTTTGCCTGCTCAACTGAAACAGGCAAAGAAGTGTACTTCGTCTTTAATCTCGGGTAGGTCCTCATTTAAGCGCCTTCGCGTATTTTTTCTCGATCAGCTCGTCAGCCTTTTCCTCGGTTAGAATAGGCTGTTCGCCTACCTCGTGGGCGACAAGTGGGTGAAATTTGATGATTTCAACCTGCTTGGTTTTGACTTTTTCGGCCTTTGTGGCTTTGCCAGATTTTTCAGGCTCAGGATTTTTATTGGTTTCTTCTGCCATTATAATCTATGGAAGTGGGCCGCTTCCGGCCCGGTTAAACAAATGGGAATTGGTTACAGCGTGGTCACGATATCTTTGATCCCGGCAAACGATTTCGCACGAGCGGCTTTCATGTTCCAGAAAGCATTCGCCGTAATTTCCAGCTGCGCTTTCTTTTTAAGTGTGATGTGGTCGATGATGTACTCAGTACCACCCCACAATCCAACCATGAAATCAGACCAGATACCAAGGAAAAGCGCGGACAGGTTTGTTCCAGTACCTTTCGTAATGTTCGATGGTACAATATTGGACGAGATCGCACGATAGCCGTTAAGCACATCGTCTCCACCCCAAACAGGCACACCATTTGTACCGGTGAAAATCTGAGTGGTTTTCAGCTTAGCCTTAACCTTGCTATTGGTAAGGTATTTAGCCTCGCCGCGCAAGTGGTCGAAGCCTTCGATAAGAGCTTCCAGGGCAACGACATCATTGTAATCGATTGCGTCACCATTGGTCCCCAATGAAATCAGGTTGCCATTTCCAGACGTAATGATAGTTAACAAATGCGCCACTGCCTCAGCATTCATTTTCTGAGAAAGAGCTACACCGATCGCTGTAATCACAAAGTTTTGCATATCGATCGATGACTGAATCAACAGCTGACGAGAGATAGGCACATTGGTAAACCTGCGCTGTGGCTTCATCTCGAATGAACTGAACAGAACTTCGGTGTCGTCGCCCTCTTCAATCTCAGTCAACTCCTGAATAACCGGGGTCGTTTCCTGTACCGGGAAAACCAGGTCTCCGCTAAGGCCAGTCATAAAGCGCGCGCCTACCTTATCGAGGAAAGTATTTGCCTGCATGATGCCCAAAACGCCTTGCATCTGCTTTGGCACCAAAAGTCCACCCTGATCGCCAGGGTTCGCAGTTTGAAGGGTAACGGTCTGTCCACGTTTCTGCAATACTTCGTCGAGTACTACAACGCCATTGCCGTTCAGCTTAATGCCGTCCTCTCTCGCCCTTGCCTCGGCCATTTGCTGAACCTCAGCCTCCACACCATCCAGTGCGCGACCGTCAACTTTTGCAAGAAGCGCCTTGTTCAGGTTGTAACCCGACATATCACGCTGATCACCGGCAGAAGTGTCACGGTTTCCGCTCTCTCCACCGCCGGGGAATCCCTGTGCGCGGCCAGCCTGGAAAGCCTCAATAGCTCTCGCCTGTACAATTTGCTCGTCCAACGCCCGAACTTCTCCAAGTAGGTCGTTGAATGTTTTAAACTCATCCGGTGTGAGATTCCGGCTCTCGGCATCCCCAACCTTGGAAGCTGTATCAGCGGCCTCTGCTTTCAGGGCGCGCTCATCCAGCAATTCTTTAAGCGTTTTCTTAGCCATTTTATAGTTTATTGATGAATTGAAAATTATCGGTAAAGAGCCAGTTGCATTTTGGCAAACTGACTTCTGAAAGCAATTTCTTGCTGTTTATGCTCCTTGATGAAGTCATCATAAGAGCGCTTTGCAACATCCGTCGAAGTATTCATGTAAGCTGGCATCGATACGGGTCCGAACTCGTAAACCTCTTCGATCTTTTTGACGTAACGAACATAAATACCATCCTCCTCAACCCATTCGTCGCCCTTTCTCGCTGCATTGAACATGAAAGAACTGCCGGTAACGTCCCGGCGTACAATCGGCGCAATCACAACGTCCTGCGTATGCTGATTATCGGGCGGAAGAATGTCGTACTCCATAGCACCCGGCGTAATCGTATAGCTGGTTGTCTGGTTGCGAACGGATCCCAAAATGATGCTCGTGTTGTGGTTAAAGCACGAAATTGCATCGTCGATACGCGCACCTTCAAGGGCTCTCGAATCAATTACCTCATAAAACCAGCCGATTTTTCGGGAACGCTGATTGAAAACAATAGCTTTCCCAGGGATATGCCAAACCCCTTGCTCATTCTTGATCGCCCTTACCTCGCTCAGCTCCTGCGGAAGAACCCTTGTTTCCATTCTTTTTTGAAGTTTTTACCTCGTCGATCAGTTCGAGAGGCGTCATTGTTCCATTCATGTAAGCCCTTGCTCCGGTTCCGTTCGGAAGCGGCCCTTTGTCATCGTAAGAGCGAGCTTCGTCCGGAGTGTAAATCCCAGCCGTTACCATGCGTTGAAGGTGCTCAGACTGAGTTTTGAAATCACCGCGAAGTAGTCCTTTAAAGTTGTGACTGGTGTAATACCCGGACCTGATTTCATCCAGCCGGAAACACTTGTAGTTCACCTCTTCCTCAATTTGCTTTGCGATAGGGATCAATACCGAGTTGGTCAAAATGGTGTACATCTGCTCGACGCCGCTTCCCCATGAGCTCTGAACCTCAGTATCTCCAATCATTGCAAGGCTCATGTTGAAAAGTTTTGCGATGTCTTTATCCGACATCCCAAATATTTCAAGTAGCCTCGAATCGGCCGGAGAAAGACCCAGCGGGTGATAAGTAACATCCTTTGGAAGCACCGCCATTCCATCCTCGGATAGCGCAGTGTTCACCCGGTCCTTGATCTTTTTTGCTGCATCCTCATCTTTCGTCTGCCCGACGGCAGGGTGGCTTAAAAAGCCGCCCATAAACGTTCGATTTTTTAGAAAGCTTTTGGTGTGAGCCTTGGCTGTCAGATCAATTGCAAGCGTGTCGTGCTGCCAGTCAACAATTGACTCGCCGATGGCACCGTCAAAACTCAAATCCTTCAAAAAAATGACGTCATCTTGCGACAAACGTTTGTTCAGATGGGGAATGTCGAAAAAGTAACTATCCGAGTCCTGATCGTGCAAGATTTGAACTTGCTTTCGTGGATAAGGGACGATTTCCTTCGTTCGACGGTTCAAATCTCGCTTTACCTCTGCTATTGCCCATCCATGGACAAGACAATTCAAAATCAGGGATCTTCTCCCCACTAACGGCCCCATGTTTTTATTGAGGCGCGTCTCCAAGGCGAAATTTAATGGGTGCTCGTACTGTTTAACTGCGCCATCCTTACCTGTTGAACGGTATACATTATACGGCAAGCTTGCGATTTGATTGCTGATGAATTTCACGCACCCATAAAAGGTGGCGATTCCCATTGCATTTTGGGCTGAAACATATACCGAAAGGTGTTCGAGCCCCAATTTCTTTAAAAATACCTGGGCATCATCCATCGTGGAAGCCAAAACGGAACGTTCTTCCGCTACGGGTCCAATCGCAATGGACGGTTCAGGCACAAATGAGCGCCTGCCGAATAGCTTTGAATACCAATTTGCCAAGGATTTTTGAGTTTATGCGAAATTTACGAACCTTCTTGCATCCGATTCGCAAAAAAGTAACTGTCAATAACCAATATTTTTTACTTCGAAGTATAAAAGGCAGTTTTGAAGGAAAAAAACGATGAGTAATAGCCCTTTACACCATTTTGGCGGCATGCGCTTTCGACTTTCATGAATGCGGCTCGCATACTTAATCCCCCCTCTCGAAAGTCGTTAAAAAGCCTAAAATGCTCATCTTTTGTGATCTGCAAGCCTGATTTTTCAATTTTTAGCTCAGTAAATTCCATAGTTATCATCGTTTGTAAAATTATCGGTTGTATGATCCCATTGGAGATACATCCCAATGGCAATTATTTTGCTGACAATGCCGTCTATTTTGTCACGGCTTTTGCTCTTGTCGGGCCTTATATTACCAACTGCGTCTTTGTGAAGAGCGACGTTTGCCAACATCCATGCTGAAATTGGGTTACCGTCATGCACAAACAGCTTATTCATACACATTTCCTCAAAATGCTTGGTTGCTGGACTCATATTAACAGCCGCCTGCCTGAACTTTTGAACCTTATTGTGGTAGTCGTAATTCAAACTCCCGTCCTCCCTGCGAACTGCCGCATAAGTCGTTCCTAGTTCTTCATTTAGCTGCTCCCTTGTCTGAGTTCCGTGCCATGGGTCCATCCCGATAAACAGCATATTGTACCGATCCGCGTCCTGGTAAATATCCTGCTTCAACCATTCGTAATCGGTGGTTTCGCCCGGAGTAAGTGTCATATATTCCTCTTCTGCCCACTGCTTATAGTCAATTCCAAATCTTGCCGCATACTCAGCAGCTGCCTCGGGAACGTAATACTTGGTAACGATGTAGTTGTACTCCGGGAAAAACTTGGAATATCCAGTAAAGTCATTCGTTTCTCCAAGGTCGATTCCTGCATAGCAAACAGCCCCTTCCGGAACTACAAAATTGGGGTCAGCCATAGCCGCCCATGTCTCCGATTTGATCCAGGTGACGGCAGCGTCGACCCAAACGTCCAACTGCTTCGTTTTAAAGTCGACCTCTTCCCGGCCATTCTCCATGGCTTTTTTGAATTTGTTCCGCAGGTATTGCAGCTGCTTGGAAACACCAAGATTTGGATTCGCCTTATGCCAAACTTTTTCATCTTTCCAATCATCATCTTCATCAATGGTGTAGATCATGGCGAAGGTATCGGTAATGCTGGACCGACCTTCCAGGATGTTGATACAAGTCGTTCGAAAATCGTAGCATGGGGATTGCTTATTATCGCCGGCCGTTGTGGGCGTCAGTAGTACCGGCTGCGTCCTAGCTGACATTCCGGATTCTAACGACATTTTCAACTTGTCTGTCAAATGCACGTGAAATTCGTCATAGATCACGCAATGACTGTTTTTCCCCTCTGAGTTTTTGGCGTCATGGGAGACCGCCGCCATCATTGAAAACGTTTCGGGTACGCTCATGTGGTTAGTAAGAAGCCGAATCTCATTTTTGATAGCGTACGACTTTTTTACCATTTCCTGGGCGGCATGGAAACATAACTTTGCCTGGTCCCTGGTGTACGCAGCGGTGTATACCTGAGCGCCCGCCTCTCCATCGGCGACCATCATGTATATTGCAACTGCCGCGCCGAGCTCGGTTTTCCCGTTCTTTTTGGGAATCTCTAAATAAACCTCACGATATAGCCGAAACGGTTCGCCGTCATCAGACCATGTTTTCCATCCGAATACATTTGCAAGGAGGAAGCATTGCCAAGGCTCCAACTTAAACGGCTTCCCTGCATGACGCCCAGCAGTAAAAGACAGTAGCTCAAAAAAGCTCAACACGATCTGGGCATCCTCCTCGTCCCAAAAAATCCCTAACTCATCCGCACGGCTTTGCTGATCAAAATATTTGTCAACTGCCAGGCGAATGTATCGGCAAACTGAAATCGACCCGTTTCGAACTCCCTCCGCATATTGATAAGCATATTCAATCTTGTTGATTTCCATTTCTGAGCCTATTCTTATTCTCCATTTTGGCCCGTAGCAGCTTTTCCAATGCACTTTCGCTTTCGCCAGCAGGCACATTGATCCGAGCTCGCGCCGATGGCGTAAAGCCAAACTGATTTGCGAGAGCTTGCGCATTTTTCAGCGCGGCATTTTTAATCGCAATCCTGGGGTTTGGCATTTTATACTCGCCGGTTTTACTCTGAATGGTGAGCACCGAACCCTCTTTTTTGATTTTCTTGGTTTCTTCCAGGTAAGACGCCATTTCGATGCAATAGGCAGCAAGCAATCCAAGGTCAACACGATGCAGCATTTTCAATCTCAACAGCTCCGCGCAAACACTATCCCATTCAAGTTTGGCCGCCTTTGAAAGATCCCTGGGAGCTGGCGGCGAAGCCTCCAATTTCTCGGGCATCATCTCATGCGCGACTGCTCGATCTGCTCGAAAAGTTCCATCAATAATCTTTTGATTCGTCGGCCTCGCGGGTCTACCTGCCATTTCAGAAACACTAAAAAAATTAAAAATAGGGGCAGCGCCCCGAAGCCCCCCACCCCTGAATTTTGACACGACGTCTGAATGTGGACGGCGGGCGTTGTCATGGGGTCGACCTCAGACTTTTGACCCCTCCCCCATAGTAGGACTACTACAAGCTCCAAAATCGGCCTTAGGAGGTTGGAAATGGCCTTTTTGGTGACCATCCTTTTTCGACCTCGGTCGCCCTCGACGAGGCAGCACCATTGCAGCCAGTCCGCCCACTACCAAGAGGTAAGCCAACACGAAGCACATGGCCTCGCCTGATTCGCAGCTCATGAGGTTAAATCATTGCGTCCATTGCCTCACCTGGTGGAATCATGCCGCCCTTTGCGAAAGACTTAGGTCCTTCATTGCGTTTAATATTCCGTTCAAGCATTACTTTCAAATCCGATCCATTTACAATTACCTCAGGACTAGGGAAAGCATGCGCCGACATTTGTCCGAACAGGCTCATTGCTCTGGCCTCTCTGATTAGCTGAATCATATCCGGAATAGTCGCACTGGCGATAATCTCGTCACCATTATCAAGGTGCAGTACAGTGTAAACTTTGCCTCGGTGCGGGTGCTCCTTCATGTGTGATATCTTCCTAATGGGAACACAGGCTTCTATCGATCCTGCCAGACCTGAGTTTTTATAATCTGCGGACAATTGGCATGCTGCCACAAACAGCAATCCGTTTTCGATTTTCATGATAATGATAGTTTATTGATGAATGAAGAGATTGCACTTTACCGAGGAATCAGAAAGGGAATTCCCGGCTTTTATTTTTTAATCGTATGAATATTCTAAGGAAAGAGCGCAGGAGAACAGCCCTGCGCTCACATCTTAACTAAACGGTCAATCTCTCCATGTAAGCGCTTTTACTGCCCACATCTGAGCAGTTTGCAGCTCCGTAATGGCTACGGATGCGAGTCGCCGCACTTCCGCGCTTTCAGTCGTTGATCTGAGTTCGCTCATGCGATCAATTTCACTTGCAAATCCTTGTTTGCATTGCGCTACCGCATCATCACCTGACGGGTTGAAAGATAGGCCTACGGCCTTTTGACCAAATGTTTGATTGGAATCCATATAACTATTGTTGTTTGTTGATAATACTTGGTTGTTTATTGCGCCGCCGAGCCTCCTCAGCGCTCTTAATCGTATGGCATCGCTTGCAAAGACTTTGAAGGTTTTTCTGGTCGAACGGCAAGCCGCCAACCTCCAAAGGTGTAATGTGGTCGACCTGAACGGCCTCTACCAAACGCCCTTTTTTGTCGCAAGTCTGACAGTATGGAAAGTCGAGCAGCTGCTGCGGCCGCACCCTGTCGCGCCACTCTCTGCAATCGCGTATTTTTCTTACTTCGGCGGCTGTACGCGGGATAAGTCCAGATAATTCGATCATAAACGGATAAAACCAGCAGTTTGCCGATAGCTCGACAATACCCCTCAGCAAGTTTGCGATGTGTCTCTATGGCCGCCTTTCCAAATGCTTCGGCAGCCTGGGCGAATTCAATAAAACCTTCCGCCGCTCGTTCAGCTGCCTTCCTGAGCGACTTCTGATCATTTTTCAGTTTCAACCCGATGATGCGCCCTTTCATCACTTGAAGCGAACATCGTGTATCTGCAAATGAATATCGGGGAAAGATTGCCGGTTTGGCCCATCGACAATACATAAATTGCCAGCAACGCACTCTTTGTCACTTACAGCAAGCGCCTCAACCTCTATCAATATACGCACCCCAGGAGAGAGGCCTAGAAGACGTTGAATTTCCGGGCTCTGTACCTTACGTGGCGAGCCCGATTTGGGAAGATATTCTACTAATTCTTGGTTCCGCGAACGCCTAGGCGCTCTCGTAGTAGTGGGGTTCATGAATCTTATGTTTGTTGATGATAGTAAAATCTGAAGAACAGAAGCCGGGCAACAGATATGCCGTTACTGGCGCTCTTGTTACCCGACTTTTTGCTTCTCAGAATGTCGTAAAACGTTAGACTCAAAGATAAAAAGGAGTTATTATAAATACCTCCTCCTCAACAAGGTTATTGGTAGACTACCTCGTTTTTGTGTAAACTTGGGTGGTGCGGCAACGTGGCAGCGAAAGAAACTGCATTTTCTTTTGTATCGAGTGTTGCCATGAATCCCGACATGTGCCGGAAAGAGAACCCTGGCGCCAATGAGATTGATTCAGGAATCAAGTCGAGAGCCGTGTCGATAGTTTGGATTTGCCAGCCATTAGCATGCGGCATAACCACAAACATGTGGTCGCGCTTCTCCTTCCATACCGTCGAGTAATCATCGAATACGGCCACATTGTTTTCAAGAACTACACGGCTCGCATACTGCCGTTCACTTTCCGCCTTCTTTGTGGCTGAGTAAATTTCGTTCAGAATTATTGATTTCGCCATTTCAACGGCCTGACCAAACTGCCTATCCTGCTCCTCAGCATTAGAAGGATCTCGGTTAAATCCTCCCAGGATACTTGACGTATGCCGGAACCCGGAAGGAAGCTGGTCCCACAGATGATAGATATGGTCGCGGTTTGTATCGATGGCGTCAATCGAAGAAATCCACTTTTCAAAATAGGGCTGCGCCTCCTCAGCCAAAAGCTCGTCCTTGATTTCGTTGTAAATCAGGCCAGCAGCAGACAACAGGTTCTTGTCCTGATGATGGTCGAAGTTGAGCATTACCGGATCGTAGGCCATTCCGGTATCCAATATCAGAGTTTCGCTGCTCCTCAGCGCCTCCTCAACAGTTGCCTTGTCTCTGGTCCTGGACAATGAAAAACCGTCATAGCCTGCCACGATGAGGAGGGCGACGGCGATTACGTCGTCTGCATGAAAGGTTGTATCGTGAGTGATCAACCTGTTGAATTTAAGTTTCATAGTTTGTTGGATGCTTGATTGTTAAAATTAAGCAATTTTGGATAACTTCCCTCCCCAATAATCCTTCCATATCATTCGATGACAGAAAACATTAAGCGAGTAACAAACCCTCTCACAATCATTGCGATTTTTGCAGCTCTTGCCGAAGTTAATAGCACCGTCGCAATTGGACTCGTAGGTAAAGAACATCAGGGTTTATTCCTGTGGTTTGTAATCCTTTTCCCAACTCTACTAATTGTACTTTTTTTCGCAACTCTAAATGCCAATCCAAAGGTTATTTATGCACCTAGCGACTTCAAGAATGAAGAGCACTTTCTAAAAACGGTAAGCGGAGAAATTTACTCCTTCGGAAAAAAAGCGCAAGTATCATTCAATAAAGAAACAATAAAGTCAATTGATACTGATACCAAGGAGATTCAAACCTACCCACTTTCAAATGATAAGGTATCCGGTTTTCGCCAGCAGGAAATATTCAAAAAAATCGCGAAAAAGCTTGAAGTCCTGTTTGAGGCCAATCTGATTTCTGGTGTCGGAGTGTCGGTGAAAAACGTAAATTACTACCTGTTGACAATAAAATTCAGCCAAAAAAGATTTACTACACTTACCGAACCTCAATTGAATTTTAGTTTTATTATACGATTCCCCCCGCCGGGCGATGTAGATAAACTTGTAACGTTGTTTGATTTCGACATTGAGCTTTCAAGCAAAGACATTGATACTATCGGAGACGCCTTCGTGCGGCACCTCAATAAAATCGGCGAGAAATTAGCAAAAGATGACGCGGCAGAAATCTAACACTGTTAGTTATTTAAAGTAAAAATCAACCCTGCCGCGCGTTCGGAATCTTACTGAACAACTGTCCTCCTGACAATCCCGAAGCCGCTCCAATGCTATTTTCGCGTTGTATTTGCCTACATACTCATGTAAAGATTGGATGCCGATACCAAAGCGCCTTTTGCCATCGTACCGGGTCCTATCTTTTGGCTGAAAAACAACCCTTAATTCACGGTTTAGATTCATCGCTCTTGGTTTTCATCCCATTCCCAAATCATCAGCTGGCCGCTGGCCGGGATTGGCGTTTGATAAACTTCCGGCCGGATGCACCAAAACCAATATCGGTTCGGGGAGTAATCTCCAAGCATCAATTCGCCCTCATTCGATGGCTTCCGTTGATTTGTGGAAAAGACCTGCTCAATGGTCACAGTGCCGAGCACGTGGCCGGTAGTAGTGCAAAGCTCCCATGCCTCGCTGCCTTCGTAGAAAACATCCGGTTTGAGCTCGCATAGCTGCTCAAATAGCTCCTTTCCCTCTGCCGACATTTTGGCCGATGAGTGTATCGCTATCCTTCCGCGAAACTTCGTGTTCCAGCTGCGGGTTTCGCAGGTTTTAACGCCAAGGACGAGAAGTCCCGCCCATGGCTGTTGAATTGTTAATGCTTTCATAAAACGTGTTTCCAGTTAATTCCCTTTGCTATTGTATAAATAGCCTGCCTTCCCACTCCAAAGCGGGTAGCTATTTGCTGGTAGCTCCTGCCGGCTCCGATCTGCTGCCGGATGATCGGAATATCCGTGGCCGTAAGTACTGCCCTGTTGCTCCGAGCGCCGTGCTTCTCCGCTTTACTCATTGTCAAGGGTTCGAATCTGTTAAAGTTTACTACTGAAAATTGTGAGCTGCTTCTGGCGGACCTGAGCAGCTGGATTTAGCCAAAGGCATTCCACGCGCTCAGCTGCTCCATCTGCAAAGGCCTTACGGGAAACCTTCATCCACCCGGATAAATGCGCCTGGTACAAATCGCAGTCGTACCCGCAGATAGTCACCATACCTTTCAGGGAATTGCCGAACTCGATCATTTCAATGTGCTGCTCGTCGGTCATTTCACATTCGTAGGCCGCGTTGCCTCGCTGCATGTTCCTGGTTTCGTGAACGTACGGCGGGTCCCAGAAATGCAGCGTCTCCGGGCTGTCATGCTGCTCAGTGATCACTTTGAAATCCCGATTCTCAATGCACACACCTCGGAGGCGCTCAACGAACGTTTCGATATTGGCCGGGTAATTCACCCAATCCTGCGCCGGCGTAGTGCCGGACCTGTGGGAATTCGCCCGGAAGCCGGTAGCGTACTTTGAATTTGTGGACGCACTGCCGAATCCCGCGAAGCTGCGAAAGATGGTCAGCCTTGCCTTTTCCACTGGATCCGAAATCTCGCGCAAGTCGATCTCGCCGGTTTTCAAGAACTCAGTCCGCGAAAACGGGGTAAGTTCCAGCATTCGTTTCAGGTTCGCAGAAAGATCCGGATCTCTCAGCACTTGAAACACGTTCACAACCGTATCCCATTTGTCGTTGTACACTTCGGCATACGATCGCGGCTTTTGCATTAGGACCGAACCGCCGCCGCCGAATGGCTCCACATAAATGCGATGCTTCGGAAAGTGTGAAATGATCCAGGGAGCGAGCAGAAACTTTCCGCCGTGGTATCTCAGGACTGGCCGTTTGATTTCAGCAATCATAGGGGTTCGATTCGTTTAAGATTTATTGATATTTGGAAAAAATTATCCGACAATATCGATGAAGCACTTCCACACTTTTATCCGAATAGTATTTTGGCTTTTCTTTATCGGACTGATTGCCAGCACAGCATTCTTAATCATAGGCATTCTCATCGCCAGCGATCCTAGTCCGGAACCTTAGCCTTGTTGTCAGTCAGTATGGGTTCGACTCGTTTAAGGCTAAGACATGAGCATGACAGGCATCAATAAAAGCTGCACAGACTTGCCGAACTTTGCTTGCGGAATAAATACGGCAGGCTTGTTGGGAGCAGACATTAACAATGTCACTTTGCCACTGAATGGAGCCAGTATTGTAGACATGAATCTGACGTTGAATCCAATTTTTAATTCTGGAACAGGCTGTTCCATCTCCAACGATTGCTTGCTTTTCATGCCATAATCGAAATCTTCCGATTCAAGACTTAGCCGCCCATTTGAAAAGACGAAGGCCATTTGCGTAGTAGCCCTGTTTGAGAACAGCAAACCGAGCTGAATGCGCGTTTTAATTTGGGCCAGGTCAAGCTGTACAGCATGTTCGAACGCTTCGGGAATAGCGGCCTTGTAGTTTGGGAAAAACTCGTCAATGCATCTCACCAGCACTACACAGCTCCCGAAATTCGCCACCACTTTTGCACCTGGCAAGCATCCGAAAGAAACGGCATTTTGCTTTAAAGCAGTGTTACTTATCACGAAATCGGCAAAATTAGCGGGGAGGATGAATGGCAGAATCGATTCTACCGCCGGTTCGCTCGTTTCGTATTTTGTCAGCTTGTGCCCGTCCGTGGATATGAACTTGATGCATCCCTCGGCAGTATCGAAGTAGATGCCGGTTAGGGGTGGCCGTAGCTCGTCTGTTGAGACCGTCTTACGCGTTAGCTTCATTCCTTCCCGAAGCTCATCCATCCCGATGTTGAAGTGAGAAATAGGCGACCAGGATAGCGCAGGGTAATCTCCGATTTTTTCTAAACTGGAAAACTTGAATTCTCCATACTCCGTGGTAACCATGACCTCCGTGCCAACATCCTCCGACTCAACTGCTCGAAATGCAATCTTTCCAGCCGGAGAAAGCGAAACGAGAGCCTTAATCTGGCGATAGGGCAGCAAGAATTTCCCGACGGTACTCGACCCATCCGCCTGGATCGAAGTGAAAACAGTTGTAATCAAGTTCGAGCCGGTCAAGTGAAGTTCATCCAGCTCGAAACTGAAAAGTATGTTGTCGAGTATCGGGATGAGAGGCGCTTCACGCACTACCTTGGCGAACAAGTGCAAAGCGCGTTTGAGATCGGCAGTTTCAACGGAACCTCCGATTTCGATTTGTTCTGAAACCATTTGCAATTATCGTTTAGTGATTGGAAAAATTATTATCTCGGCAGCGTGAACAGGTCGAAAACCGTCAGCTCTACTTCGTGACTTCCGTAGCAATTCGAATCCTCAATGCGGATTTCCTGCTCTTCCTCGGCGACTATTACCTTCTTTTTGCGCTTTAACTCGTTTTTGATCTCTGATAAGTGGGCTTGCAAATCGTCGTAGCTCTCGCACTCGATTTTGATTGTTGCTGTCATAGCGTATTGATTTAAAATGGTAGGTCGTCGCTCTCATTCTGTGCGGCCATTTCCGCCATGAGATCCTGGTTAATTCCCTCCGGGTCGGGGTTTACTCTCGATTGCTGTGCTGGCGCTGCCTCAGCGGTTCCCGGCGTGCCGAGCAGCTGTACCCAGGTCGCGGAAACGTTGATATCGACTACTGTGCTGCCGTCCTCCTTCGTGAATGGCTTCGAGCGGATAGGCCCCTGCACAAATACCTTTGTGCCTTTGGTGAGGTATTGAAGCAGCGATAGCCTTGTGGTCGTTACATTGAACCAGTCGGTGCGCTCGATGCGCTCGCCGTTCGCGTTGGTGTAGTCGTCGTTAACCGCTACGGAGAAAGAAATGAACTCGCTTCCGTTTGAACTGAAAATCTTTGCGTCGCGGCCAAGGTTGCCGATAATCTGAATCTGTTTCATTGGTCTGATGAATTCGGAGCCGGTATCCGCTCCCAGGTTGGAAATTTTAAATAGGTTTCGATATGCTCCATCTTGATCGGGAATGGCTTCAACTTAGGCTTGCAATTCGCTTCGATGCACTGCGCTACAAGGTCGAACCCTTTTGTATATACGTGGTAGACCGATCCATCTACCAACGACCTGTAATGGCCGGTCACTCCTCATCAGGTTTGTACTGCTCCGGGTCTTTCAATTCAATGCACATGTAGTCAACCCGCTCAGCTATTGATTCAAGTAGCATGCCCTGTTCGTCGTCCGGCATTTCCCTGAAAGCGTTCATCTTCTCATTGATGATGATCCGCTTTGCCATTGAAACGATCAACTCATCCGGCTTTTCGTTCTCGGCTTTCGCAATAAGCTCCATCGCGTTCTTTACAGCCGACCGCTGTGAGTTGGCATCCTTGATCTCCCTTGCCTCAGCGATCATCCGAAGTTTGGCCTGATCCATGGCGCGCCATTTTTGTTCTGAGCCACACCCGAGGAACTCGATCTTGTCAAGGAAATTGTAGACTACATTCCCGTAATCCTCGTAAGACTCGCCGTCCAAAACGCGCTTCAAAATGCTCAGGAAAAACTCGTGCGACATTCTCAGCTTTTCGCTCTCCGGCGCGGTGAACTCCTCATCCTTCTGCTGGTGAAGGAGCTGCGCGGCTTTCTTCATTACCGGCTTCTTTGTCTGCTCCACGAAGGACCGGCACCACTGAACAAAGTTTGACGGGGTGAAAATGATCGGATCGTCGGGCTTCCGCAGGTACATCCCATCAAGGCCATTCTCCAACGCAACCATGATTTCACGCTCAGTAAATCCCGGCAACTTCGTGATCAAATCCCTGTTCAACTCGGCATTGATGATCTTCTGCTCCTCAGCATCGCGGGCCTTGCTCCCAAGTCGAACCGCCGCTTTCAAAACAATCGCCGTGATAATGTCGCCAATTTGCTTACCAGTCATGTCAGCAATACGAAGGTTATGGTCGCCAGGCACCGAAGCGGAAATTAACTGGTTTTCAGTCCGGGAAAGCTGCTGCGCCACTCCCGTCTGCGAACGGTCTGGTTGATTGTAAAGTGATAGATTGCTCATCGCCTATTGATGTCTTGAAATGTGATAAATTCTGAACCATTTGCAGCCTCCACCGCAGCGTGTACTGCCTGGGTGAGCTTGCCACCCTTTTTGGTTTCCGACTGCCGCGCCTTCCACTTCGGCAGCCAATTCAGGAAATGTTGCGTGGCATCTTGTTCGCTTTTCCAACTGTGGCGAGTCGCCCGCTTATCTGCGAAAAACTCCTTCAATGCCTCCAAAAACTCAGCAGGAGTTACTTTCTTGCTCATGCAGGCCGTCTCCAAAAGGAACCGGTTATCCCGTAGCCGATCCTCAACCTCGTCCAGCGAAAGGGGGGCGGCGCGCAACTCGGGGGGATCACTTTTATTTTTTAAATCTTCGAGCTCCCTGATTACAAAATCCGGCGGCGACGAATTTTCTTTTTCTTCTTCGTTTCTTAGTTTATTGGTTTCTTGGTTTATTGGTTTAATTATACTACTAGTGCTTTGTACAGTGCTCTGTTCTGTGCCTTGCAAGTGCTTTGTCAAGTGCTCTGCATGTGCGTTGTCAAAATTTGATAGAGCAGACACTTGCTTTGTCAAGTGCGTTATCAGTGCTTTGTCAAGTGCTTTGTCAAGTGCTTTGTCAAAATTTGATAGAGCAATGATGCAGGCGGAGTGCTGGTTTTTTGACTCCTGTATCACTTCCAAGAACCCCCAACTAACCAGATCGTTGAACACCTTTTTGTAGGTGTTGTACGACTTTATGCCATTAGCCATCATTGCCTGCGAAGCCGGAGAAGCAAACTTCTTCACCCAACCCATGCGGTTGTTCAACTCGACATTCCACAAATACACACCGGTGTGATTACCCGTAACGATATCCGTGTTTTCGAAAGCAAAATCAAACCATGCCCGCTGAAATTCGTAGCCGTTCATACATCGAAGGGTTATCCATTAAATTCTTTTGATCCTGAGCTTTCTTCTCACTGCCTCTTCCATACTCATGCTGTTGTGGATTTTATCGTGACAAGGGCGGCAGACTGCCATCCATGTTGATACCTCGTTTAGGTTCTTTCCTCGGCCTTCCTTGTGGTGTAGATCAGTCGCCGTTACTTCGCAATCCGGAAGCTTCGCCTGGCACTTCCTGTGGCCTTCCAAGAACTTCTTTTTCAAGTCTGCGTATTCCCGCAACTTTCTTGCCCGAGTTTTACTAACCTGGCTGATCCGCTTCGGCGGATTAATGATGTACTGATGCCGCAGGCAATGTTTCTTCGAAAAGACATTGTTCGGGCATCCGGCAACTGCGCATTTCTTCGGCATTACCTCAGCGCAAGTTTTCTCCTCGGCTCAACCGTTCCGCCTTTTATGAAGGCGTCCAGGTCCGATTTCCAGAAAATCACCTTATTGCCCGTTTTGGAATGGGTGATCTTCTTTTTGCTCAGGTAAGCGTAAAGGGTCGGCTTTGCTATTCCAAGATATTCGGCAGCCTCACCGAGAAACATTCTCCGGTCCTTCTCCACCCCTTGAAGCTCTCGCAGCTGCTCGGATTGGTCATGGAGTAGCTTTTTTACCTCCGCCAACTCCCTCGCTAAGTATTCAAATGGATTATCCATGGCGGTCATACCTTTTACGTTTCACGAATGTCGAGATGAAAACTGCGGACAATCCCAGTACAAGGACTAGCGACCAATTCACCCGAAGGCTCAAAAATGCAACCAGCGCCTCCAACGAGGCGAGGATTATTACGGCCATGCTCACTACCAAGCCGCCGAAAAGGTTGATCAGGATCTTCATGCCTCAACAGTCTGCTCGGTAAGTGCTTTTTCCATCGCGACTACCACGGCTTCAATCCGGTCTACACCGCACCGTCTCCGTTCAGACACCGCGCCCGAAACACTGTTCATTGTGCGCTCCCCTTCGATACTGTCGAATTTTGGCTCTGCCTCAACGAGCCTTTCCCGCCACTTTGGGCCGAGCTTTTCCCGTGCATCTGTGAATCGCTTCAACAGGCGCTCTTTAATAGTCCCTTCCATGTTAGTTGTGAAATTTGATACAGTGCGTAGGGCAGGATTCGAACCTGCATGAAGAGTTTAGGGCTTCGTTGTCCTTGCGAGCTCAACTTACTCTCCGCCTTGCGTCTACCAGTTCCGCCACCTGCGCGTTTGCCGGCGTGACACCGGACTTTCTATTTAGCTTGTTGATGAAATACAATCTGGTTTGTTGAAAGTTGGTAGCAGGCACAACCCGCTACCAAAGTGATACACACTTCAACAATAAAATCTTTCGGTTTTTAAGTTGGCGGCCAGCAAGCACCGGCCGCCATTCTTCTGTAAACCCTCCTCTATCAATATTTTGACGTATACCGTTAAATCACACAATTTTTTGTTCTTGATCTTCCGTTGTACTTTGCGTATCGTAAAGAAGACGATACAAAAGAATAAGAAATTTCTTAATCTTCCAAACATGGTTATGATATTTCTTAAAAATAATTTGAATAAATGGCAGGAACCATCCAAAGAATTAAAGAATTTATTGATAGTCAAGGTTTTACTGTTGCTTCATTCGAAAAGCTTGTTGGGTTCTCCAATGGGTCTTTGGCGAGTCAAATCAAAAATAACAAATCGATAGGCGTCGATAAATTAGAAAATATCGTATCAAAATTCCCTGAGATAAGCCCGGCATGGCTCCTAAAAGGCGAAGGGCCAATGCTGAGATCGGCCGAATTCGAGATCTCAAAAAATCCAAAACCGGCACCAAATGCTATTCCGATAAATATTCCTCAGCCAGGCGAAGAAGAAGATCTAGAACTAATAAAACGAGAAGATTCGACGGAATTTCGTCACCTCGGCGATGATCAATATTTGGTAATCTGCCCGCTGGTTGAACAGTATGCTTACGCTGGGTATGTTGCAGGCTGGTCCGATGCCGTTTACGTGGATGACCTTCCTCGGCATACTGTTGTAATGAAGAATCTCACGCTCGGCGTGTACAGGTCATTCGAGGTGCGCGGGGACAGCATGGACAATGGCCTTAGGAAATCGTTCGCCGATGGCGACATACTTACAGGACGCAAGCTGTATCAAAAACATTGGAGAAGTAAGCTGCACATTCACAAGTATAAGTATTTCATCCTCGTAACCATTGACGGAATCCAGATCAAGGAGATAATTGACCACAAGGTAGACGAGGGCATCATAGTTTGCCATTCACTAAATCCCGACAAGGAAATGTACCCAGACTTCGAGCTTTCCCTTGCTGATGTGCGGGAGATATACTATGTTAAGGCCAGAACCGAACCCTTGGATTAATCTATCAAATTTATGAGTGGAAAAGAAAAGCTATTAGTGGGAATTCTAATTTTTATAGTGCTATTCGCGGCACTAAAATTATCTGATGAACCTGCCAAGCCACTAACTCCCGAGCAGATTACAGAGCAAAAAAGGCAGGATTCATTGCAAGCGGAATATAATCGACAAAAAGAGAATTTGAGGACTATTCGCTACCTGGTCAAGTCACATATCAAGAAGAATCTGAAAGATCCTGATAGCTTCGACGAAATACAGCATGAAGAATTTGAAGTTACCAATAAGACTAAAAAACTGTATTATCAGGCATCGATTAAGTACAGGGCAAAAAACTCTTTTGGGGGCTACAACGTAGAAAAATGGTGCTTTAATTTTGATAAGAATCTCCAAAATACCAAAGTTTTTGAATGCGAATAACTCGGAACAAGTCTACGGGCGAATTGCCTCTGTTTCAAAGAAACCGAATAGTTTTGCATATGGCTATTCAACGCCTAACCATTTTATTTGAGAATAGGTAGAAATTATTTAGTTTCAACTTACTTCTGTCAAGTTTATCTAATCCCAAAGTTTAATCTTACACATCCTCTGATGACCTCAACTCTACTTGAAGATTTAGAACTAATCGAATCAAATCTCTCCATTATCCCCGACACTAAAAAGTACTGGCTGGTTAGAACACAGTCTGGAAATCTATATAATCCATTTAAAAACAATGGCCTCATTTCTATTGAACACGGGTATTTTGCAAAAAGATCACTTGAGGAAATCTGGAGCAATACCCCAAGCGAGGAAAAGTTTCTGCGGCGAGCAGTCAAAGAGTTATTAACTCGGAGATTTGACTTAGATAGTGTTGGTCTGATTGCAGGGCAAATTTCTCGATTTGCCTTTGAAGTAAAAAAAGATGACATAGTGATAATTCCCTCAAGTGGAACCGACGAAGTTACAATTGGTGTTGTTAAGTCCGACCTAATAGAGACCCCGGAACTGGCGCAACGCGTTTTCCAAGAGGCTACCGACGTTCCGTCTGGTATCAATTCAAATTATCGGTTGTCCAGAAAGGTTAGATGGATGAGGGAGATTAGAAAGAGGCATATCGACCCGTATATGTACAAGATGCTACAAGCCCACCAGGCAATTAGCAATGTGACGGCATATGGTGATATAATTGAGCGAAGCGTAAAATCTTTTTTCGCGAGGGACAATGAGGCGTCGGTTGTTCTATCAGTAGAGCAGGAAGGCGAAATTAGTGCCAAAGATTTATTCGCGCTCGGGCACTACTTGATGCAATCTGTCGACGGAATAATAACGGCGTATGATCTACCGTTTACAACAGACCATGTGGACATCAAAATCAACCTCAACTCGCCGGGCAGAATACAGTTAACCTCTCGAAACATTAAGTTAGCCCTCCTAGTAGCGGTTGTGGTTGCCTCATTTGGCATTGTGCTCTTTGGAGGTGGGCTGAAGATTAAGTTTCAAGACTTCGACCTTGATTTAAGCACAGATGGCGCAGTTCAAAAAATAATTGATTATAAAAATAACGCACAGGATCGAGAAATTAAGGACAGACTAGTTCGTAGCTTGGATTCACTCAAAGTGATGCCTCCAGAGGACGCTCTTCAACTACTCAAACAATTCTCAACCAACAAAGACAATCCAAAATGATTCCATCAATTTTAAACAGCCTGTCGATGGCTTGTACGTTCATTGTGGCGAATGGCATCGTGTATTTCTTGGTGAATTTAGCGTTTGGTAAGCTGAAAATCCTTAACGAGTATTTATTCGGGGTGCTCCCGGTGAAGTTACTTATTTCGGTCATCGCAACATGCGTTCTAATCAACCAGTTCGCCACTTTCCACAGACCTTGGTAGATTAAGTGATCCAGAGTTTAAGCCCGGCATGAGTCGGGCTTTTTTATTGCATATATTATTGCAAGTCGTATTGCAACTCTAATTTCATTGCAACAAAAAAGCACTTAGAATCTAATCCAAGTGCTTGATTTTCAAGTGATCCCGTTGTGATTCGAACACAAGACCTACTGCTTAGAAGGCAGTTGCTCTATCCAGCTGAGCTACGGGACCGGTCATAAAAAAAAGGCAGTCAGCAGTGCAGTTTTACTGCATACGGCTTACTGCCTTTTTGCTTGTTGTCGGGGAGACAGGATTCGAACCTGCGACCCTCTGGTCCCAAACCAGATGCGCTACCGGGCTGCGCCACTCCCCGAATTATTTTCTTTCTACTTTAAGAAAGACCCCTTTGGTGAACGTTCGGAAACCGCTGTGGAGGAAGCGGGATTCGAACCCGCGGTACCCTTGCGAGTACGGCAGTTTAGCAAACTACTGGTTTCAGCCACTCACCCATCCCTCCGTTCTTCCGTCGTTCGGGAGTGCAAATATAGCTGGTCAAAAATCAGAAAAGCAAACATTTCAAGAAAAAAAACTTCACCAGAAGCCTGAAATACCTATTTTTGCCCGACATTAAATTACACAATGCGTTCATTATGAACTGGAATTACCCCTTTGGAAGCACCGAATATTTTTTTATATTTTTTTTCATTTTCGCTTACACAGCTTACATAATCCGCACTGTGAGGATCGCGAGGCAGCTCCAAACCACCGCCCGCACACTTATCATCAAACTCTTTTTGCGCAGCATTACCTTCTCACTTTTGATCATCAGCCTCCTCGGCCCGTCGTTCGGAGAGGCCGAGCGCGACATTCAGGCGAAGGGTAAGGATATTTTCATGGTCGTCGATCTTTCGAAATCCATGGATGCAGCGGACGTGACGCCCTCGCGCCTGGAAAAAGTCAAGTTTGAGCTCAACCGGTTCATCGAAAACGAACGCGCGAACCGCATCGGGATCATCATCTTCTCCAACGACGCCTACATACACGTGCCGCTCACGTACGA